>JANXTB010000206.1 GCA_025356415.1 Hyphomicrobiales bacterium | reverse complement strand
TCGCGATGGAGCGCGGCGAGCTCGATGGCGAATGCGGCACGATCGAAGGCATTCCGGAGGACTGGATTCCGAACGGCAAGGTGTTCGTGGTCGCCAAGACCGCACCCGGCGCCGGCGTCGGCATTCCCGACGGCACGCCCTGGCTCGGCGAGTTCCTGACGAACAAGGAAGACATTGAAGTCCTCAACATGTTGACGATGACAAACAAGCTCGGCCGGCCTTTCGTGACGTCGAAGCAAATTCCCGCCGACCGCTTCGCCGCACTGCGCGCGGCTTTCGATACGACCATGGGCGACAAGGACTTTCTTGCGGCGGCCGAAAAGCAACGGCTCAACATCAATCCCGCCACGGGCGCCGACGCCGAGAAGATTATCGACCAGATTTACAATGTGTCGCCGCGCATCGCCGAGCGCGCACGCGACGTAATCAAGTAACAGAGACACGAGGATTGACAGACATGGAACGTCTTCCGCGCGGTTCAAACTTCAAGCGGGCCAAAATGCTTTGGGAGCTGGGGCTCAATGTCGCCGGCAATCCCGCGACGCCCTACGGCGGAGATCGCGACATGTGCATCACCGTGGGCAACGGCTCGGGGACAAGTTTCCGCCCGGCGCTGCGCATGGCGACGGGCTCTCCCATTCTCGCGCATGATGTCGCAAACGGGCATCTCGAAATGGCGATGGTCAATCCGTCGGGGCTTCTTACGCAGGCCTATCGCGGCGTCGGCATGTTCGACAAACCACTGCCGCTGCGCGCGATCGGCGTCTATCCGACGTGGGATTGGTTCATCTTCGTCATCAATCCAAAGACCGGCATCAAATCGCTCTGGGACATCAAGAAGCAGCAATATCCGCTGCATGTCTCGGTGAAGGAAGACGTCACGCATTCAACGCGCGTGATGATCGATCAGGTGCTCGGCTTTTATGGATATAGCCTCGCCGACATCATATCGTGGGGCGGCAAGCTCAACGTGACGGGCGCGCCTGCGGATCCACGCCGCATGACGCTGCTGCCCGACGGCAAGCTCGATGCGATTTTTGATGAAGGGCTCGCGATCTGGTTCAACGAGGCGCTGCGCCATGGCATGCGGCCGATCGAGATCGAACCCGAATGTTTCGATTATCTCGCCAAGCTCGGATGGCGGCGCAACCACGCGCCGAAACATCTTTTCCCGCTGCTCGACAAGGACCATGCGACGATCGATTACAGCGGCTGGCCGCTCTACGCGCACGAGAATCTTTCCGAACAACTCGCCTACGATGTCGCCGCCGCTTTCGCGGCGCGGCAGGATGAAATCCCGTGGGAAGAGACAGGCTACAAGGGCGACATCGCGCAGGTCTTTGAAGACAGCTATGCGACGTCGCTCGACGTCCCGTTGCATGCCGGCGCGGAGCGCTTCTATCGCGAACTGAAGGCGTCGCGGTGACGATCACGTCCCGCGCGCAGCAGACGCGCTCCTGGTCAGAAGGAGCGCGAGCGGCCCAAGGTCAATCCGCTGTCGGGATTGTCATTCGCCAGTGTCGGTGCGCCCTCGGAACCTTGCGAGTAATCTATCGGTCTGCTCTGGCTGCCGGGCGTCGGCACGGGGGCCGGCCCGCTGATGACATGCGGCGAACTCATATCGACGGCGACAGGTCCGTTTGATGGAGTCTGGCTGCCGCAGGCGGCGCATGACAGGGCAGCCCCGACCACCAGAAATTTAATCCCGAAATTCATGCTCGGTCCTCTCTTGACGCCGTCGCGCCAGATTCTGGCGATTGGGGAATGGGCGCCGCTGTGTCGCGTTTGCACGCGTGAAAACGTGGAATTCAATGCGCGACGTCGCCAAGCGTCAAAAGCTGCGTCGAAGCTCTAGTTGGAGCTAATCTGGCCAAGTTTCCTTGATCTTGATCAATACGATGATCAGAGCGGACCAAATGAAACAGGTTGTTTTGTCAATGTGGTACGCGATGCGTCGAATGCACCCGACAGCGCCCGGCGGCTGATGGCCGGGCGCACGAAACGTTAGTTGGTTTCGAACGCCGGCCCTGCCTAGTCCGGTCCTTCGACATTCCTCAGGAATCGCCCGTTCTCGATCCGCATCTCTCCATCCACGTAGAGAGTGGGCTCGAGAATGACGCCGTCCATGTGGATGTTGGAATGAATGGTCCCGCCGACATCGATGTTGGTGCCGATTCCGAAATGCATCGAGCCGAGAATATTCTTGTCCTCGCGCTGAACGCCGCGCACGACTGCCTTGGCGTTGATGCCGACCGACGCCTCGGCCGGGCAGACACGCGCGTTTTCGTCGCCGAAGGTTTCGAGATACTTGCGCAAGGTCCAGGCCTCAGGACCGCCGTCGATATCGGTGATTTGGCCGTCCTTGACGGTCAGCTCGATATGCGTTTTCAACCGTCCGAACTGGTGCATCGAGAGGTCGATGACGAGTTTGCCGTTCCCTGATTTCTCGACAGGAGGAACGTTGAGTTCGCCGTTGGGATACAGGAAGCGGGGGCGCGGAAACTTCTTGTTCCGCGTCATGTCATTTATCTTGTAGGGAACGAAATCCTCGCCGGGCAAGTCCGGAATGAAAATGCGATTCTCGACGCTGTAAGAAAAGTCTGTGCCGTATCTGGATGTCACGCGGCACGTCTTCGCGTTGACGCCAAAAATTTTTGTCCCAACATAATGCTGGCGCACGGCCATTTGTCGCTGATCTTCGGTGACCGCACCGGATTGGAACATCTCGAGCGTCATGCCGCCATCCATGCAGATGACCGGCACACCGGCGCGCATCGCCGCGAAATTAGAAGGCGCATGCAGCATGCCGGTCGATGCGAGGAGGATGTTCACATCGGATTTCAGCATGGCTTCGCAGACGGCGCGCGGAGGATCGAAATAGTCGGCCGGCCGCGGATCGAAAAGCGCAAGCGTTCCCTCAGCGCCGATCTCCGAGATCGTGCTCATGATCACTTGCCAGACACGCGGATCATGCGCCGTATCGGTGATGACCAGCACCTGCATGCCGGGCTGGATGTTGGTCGTGATCGGCAGCCGAAGGTATTTCAGATCTCCCATGATCATTGTTGAGCCCCCGTTCATTTCGCTCTCCCTGTTTCTTTATTCTTGATTGTCTAACCAGTTCGACCCGCGCCGCCGTCGCGGCAGTGTAGCCTCAATCTCCATTTGCCGGGAAGCGACAACCCA
This sequence comes from Hyphomicrobiales bacterium, assembly GCA_025356415.1. Lineage (GTDB taxonomy): Bacteria > Pseudomonadota > Alphaproteobacteria > Rhizobiales > Beijerinckiaceae > Terripilifer. The sequence goes on along the minus strand of JANXTB010000206.1, from coordinate 4,732 downwards.
ATACCGAGAGTCCAAGCGCCTGCAGGTGAAAACCAGGCCTCAAATTATCCGCTTGTCGAACCATCGGTTCGGCGCAAAATCGGCCTCGTCGTGGCGCCCATCGCGAATGATCGCGCACGGCCGGTAATTCAGAACTCTGAAGGCGCCCATTCAACCAAGGCTTTGAATACGGGAGTTTGAATACGGGAGGTGCGCATGCCGACCGCCTATCGCCCGACCAGACTGGACGACCTGGACGCGGTGGACGCCCTCCAATGCTGGCGATGTCGACAAACGACTTCGGAACATGGCCCTGCTACATGCCGCGGAACCCCGGATTTATGTGATCCGGATTTTGTGACCGCTAGATTACTATGACTTCATCTCGACGCGAATGCCGTGGACCGTTCGACTGGATGCGTTCAACACACGACCGAGAGGTTGCGGCGCCATCTCGGCAACCAGACACCCCTGTCCATTCCATTTCGCGAGCGCCTGCATCACGTCACGATTGGGCGGCAGCTGCGTTCCATCCGGCGCAAAGTCGTGGATCGGACCCTGCACCTGATCGAAGACAAAAATGGATGGCCAGCGGTGATGATGCAGAGGCTCTTCTTCGCCGGGCTCCAACGTCACCTCGAGAACCCGCAAGCGATCATTCTCGAAAATGACCCTGTGGTTAGCCGGTGCAGCAGCAACAGCATCCAGCGCCGGGTCCCATGTAGAGGGATCAGAGTTGTTATGTTCATGAGACATGACGACCTCCCGACTGAAGTATAACTCTGCCAGTGTAAAAAGGCTTTGCGGCTTTGATATCGGAATGGTCCATAGGCGGCAATCGAATGCCGTTGTGCTTGGGAGGTCGGTACGACTTTGGCCGAGATCGCGGAATTTTCGGGCCGAAATCGAATCCCCGTTTTCGCCGTGGGAGGCCGAGCGCGTGACTTTCAGTGGTTTTGCGTGATGCCGGATGAAAATCGTCGCTTGTGACGGATGCAGTGTAGGCGCAGGGTGTATTGGCGTCCGCCGCCTTATTCCGGCGCGAGCGAAGCTGCGCATTCGAAGCTTTCGGATAAACGTTTCGAGATCAACACTTGGACCGCGACCACTCAACCTCCGATTTTTTCAAGTCAGGTCCAAATGCCTCCCGAAGCCTTGCCAACCCCAGTCGTACTCATCGTCGAAGATGAGATTATTCTCCGAATGCGAGCGATCGATATCGTCGAGGATGCTGGCTTCATCCCTGTCGAGGCGGTCAACGCAGACGAGGCGATCACCATCCTGGAGTCGCGGTCCGACATCGCCTTGCTCTTCACGGACATCCAGATGCCCGGCACAATGGATGGACTGAGGCTGGCCCATGCCGTTCACTGCCGCTGGCCGGAGATCAAGATCATCCTCGTTTCTGGCCAGATTGCCGTTTTGGACACCGAGAAGCCCGCGAACAGTCGTTTTTTCGGCAAGCCGCTCGAGATAAAGCAAATGATCGAGGAGCTTCAAGACATGCTCGGCGCGGGAAGTCTCAAGGTCCTCCCGATAAGTTTGCCCTTGGACGTAGCCCCAGTGGATTTGTCAGCAGAGAATGACAGCTTGCGTCATTTGCTTGAACAGGCGACCCGGGACGCGCAAGTACTTTTGCTCAAGGCTTCTGTCGATGCGGAGAAGAACGACGCCAATGACAGGCGTCAGAAGCTTATTATCGAGGAAATGCACCCGGCGCAGGATGCGCTTACAGCTGAGAATGACTCGCTTCGGCTGGCTTTAGAGCAGGCGGGCATCGATGCTAAAGCCTTGCTCGTCCAATCAGGAATAGAGGCGGAAGAGCGCGAAGCGGCGGACAAACTACAACAGCTCATCCATGGCGAACTGCACCATCGGATCAAGAACACGCTCGCAACGGTCAGCGCGATTGCCTCTCAAAGCATCCGAACGGCAACTTCGATGGAAAATTGCCAGCGAGCGATTGAAGGCCGGCTGACGGCTCTTGGCCGTGCACATGACCTGCTAATGCAGCTCAGCTGGGAAAACGCCTCACTCGCTGCAATCGTTCGGAATGCAATCAAACCCTACGACGCACAGGCCGAAAGCAAGTTCACCGTTACCGGTCCAGAAGTCAAAATCACGTCCGGCACAGTGATCGCCCTTGCCATGACTTTCAATGAACTCTGTACAAATACGACCAAATTCGGCGCTCTATCGGTTCCGACCGGGCGGGTCACAATCGCGTGGCGCATTGTTGAAGTTACAAAGCGGTTCCAGCTCACGTGGACGGAAACGGGTGGACCAATGGTCGAGGAGCCGGTGAGACGCAGCTTCGGCACGCGCATGATGGCGTCACTGGGACAGCAGCTGAATGGCAAGGTTGCCCTTGATTACAAACCAGAGGGCTTCGTCTACGCGTTGGATGTGCCGCTCGCGAATTTGACGACGAAGCCTGCCGCCTAGGCCTCGCGCACGCCTGTTTGATTTAGATGGTGCTCCATGCGCTGGCCATGTCGCACCGCGCTGCCCCCTCGCGCGCGAAGCGCGCCGCACGGGGATGCCCCGCGCTCGTAGCGCGAGGCGCTTCGCTCATCAAACATCCGAACCCCAGCAAAACCTCCCGGTCGGATTAAAAAGGGAAGCCGACATGGCCAAGAGAGACGCCCCGCTCGGGAGCGCTCCCCGACGACATGGCTCATCACGCAAGCCTAGACAGTTCGAAGCGCTTCACGTCCTTCAGCAGAGCAATGAAACGCTCGGCCTGAAACTCTGCGGTCGCCTTCCCTTTTTCGGCTGTGCCGATGCTGGCGTCTCCAGCGGCTCCGGACGATTGCAGATCCTGCGCTATCCACGCGAAGGCTGAAAACCCGGTGGCGCGCAGAACATCGAATTCGGTCGCAATTTCGCGGCTCGCGGGCCAGAAGGTCCCAGCCTTGTCCATGCGCACGAGATCGGGCCGGAAATGCAGCATGAGCGAGGTTTCAATATCGCCTGCATGGATGCCGAATTCGGTTTCCGCCTGCGTGTACATGCCGGGCGGCAATCCGAAACGTCGCCACGTGCAGACGACCGCGAACATCTGCAGTCTGACTCGCAACTCGCGCGCGACGACATTCAGAACGTCGAGATTTCCACCGTGCGAGTTGACGAACACGATCTTGCGCAAGCCCGCGCGATGCACGCATTCCCCAAGCTCCGTCCATGTTTCCAACGCGAGCCGGGCGCTCAGCGTCAGCGTTCCGGGCGAGCGCAGATGCTCGTTGGATTTACCGATCGACTGAACCGGCAGCACGAGAACATCGAGTTCTGCCGGCAGTTGCCGCGCCGTCTCGGCGATCATGTGTTCGGCGATGGTCGTGTCGGTCGAAACCGGCAGGTGGGGGCCGTGTTGTTCGGTTGCCGCAACCGGCACGATCACGATGGTCGTCTCGGGATCAAGGCCGGCAAAATCGAGTGTGGTGAGATCGCTCCAGAATCTGAACGCCATGTGTGTCAGGATCCCCGTCTCGTGTCTTGCCCGGCAGGCAGATAAGCCGTCGCCTCGACCTCGACGAGGACGCCGCTGCCGGGCAGCATGCCTGAGACTTCCACGACCGTGCTCACCGGCGGATCGTCGGGAAAGAACGATTTGCGAACGCGGCTGTAGCCGGGGTAGTCGCGCAGATCGCGGAAATATTGCACGAGCTTGAACACGTCCGCCATCGAGCCGCCCGCCTCTTCGATCAGGCTGCGAATGCGATCGAGAACGACAAAGCTCTGCGCAGCAATAGGGCCCTCGAACACATCGGCAGAGAGCTCGCCTGTGCGGCCTAGCTTGTCGGAAATTTCCGGTGGCAGGTCGGCATAGCCGGACACGACAGAGCCAGTCGCCGGGTCGACCGCAATGATGCCGGACAGGAATATAAAATCCCCCTTGCGCTTCCAGGCTGCATAGCGGGCAAGCGGGGCGCCGGGGGCTGACTTCGACATGCAGCGCTCTTCCTCTGAGATGAATTTCAAGGTCGATCACGTTGTTGCAAGACGCATGCCCCGCGAGCAATCGGGCGTTTGACTGGCACGGCACGTGCAAGCTGACTTGGGATATTATCTCCCGGGGGATCCCACGTGTCTGACCTACTTGCTCGACGCACTCTCCGTAACGCCGCTGGCGCCGCCTTCCTGTGTCTGGCTGTCCTTGCGCCATCAATCGCCGCCGCGCAGGCGCCCGCGCCACAGAAGCTGACCGTCCGCTTCACCTGGAAGCTGAAGGGCGAATATGCGCCGCTCTTCGTGGCGCTGGACAAGGGCTATTACAAAGCAGAAGGGCTCGACATTGACCTTGCCGAGGGCTCTGGCGCCCAAACGGTATTCAAGCTCATGGCGAGCGGCGCCGAAAAGATAGGCTATGGCCCGGCCATCGCAGCCGGTCAGGCGGTCAGCACCGGCCTGCCGATCAAGGTGGTGGCTGTCTACCAGAACAAGTCGCCCATGGGCGTCATCGCCTTCCCCAACGTGCCGCTGAAGACGCCAAAGGATCTTGAAGGCAAGAGCATCGGCATTTCCGTCGGCGAGACGTTCGGCGAAATGCTGAAGCCCTTCACGGTCACGAATGGCGTCGACTTCGACAAGATCAAGAAAGTGCAGATGGAGACGTCCGCACGCACCTCGCAGTTTCTGAACCGCAACATCGACGTCATGTCGGTCTACCTCAGCAACGAATTGCCGCAGCTCGAAAAGCGCACCGGCGTCGCCTTCAATGTGCTGAAGGTCACGGACTTCGGCATGAATGTGC
>JANXTB010000150.1 GCA_025356415.1 Hyphomicrobiales bacterium | reverse complement strand
CGTCATGCCGCAGACGATCGAGGCCATCAATCACGCCCGCGCCGCTGGCGTGCCGATGATTGTCGCGGTCAACAAGATCGACAAGCCGGACGCCAAGCCCGAGCGCGTGCGCACCGAACTTCTCCAGCACAATGTGCAGGTCGAAAGCTTCGGCGGCGATACGCTCGAAATCGAAGTCTCGGCGACCAAGCAGATCAACCTCGACAAGTTGCTCGATGCGATTGCGCTGCAGGCGGAAGTGCTCGATCTCAAGGCCGATTCGAGCCGCCTCGCGGAAGGCACCGTCATTGAAGCGCGTCTCGATCGCGGTCGCGGCCCGGTCGCCACCGTGCTCGTGCAGCGCGGCACGCTGAAGCATGGCGACATTGTCGTGGCCGGCTCGCAATGGGGCCGTGTTCGCGCGCTCCTCGACGATCAGGGCAAGCCCGTGAAGACGGCGGGTCCGTCGCTCCCGGTGGAAGTGCTCGGCTTCTCCGGCGCGCCCGAAGCTGGCGACCGCGTCGCGGTTGTCGAAAACGAAGCGCGTGCGCGTGAAATTACCGAATATCGCGAGCGCCAGAAGCGCGACAAGATCGCCGCCCGTGGCGGCACGGCGCGCGCTTCGCTCGCCGACATGATGAGCCAGTTGAAGACGGCGGGCCGCAAGGAATTCCCGCTGCTCGTCAAGGGCGACGTGCAGGGCTCGGTCGAAGCGATCATCGCGACACTCGAAAAGCTCAACACGGACGAAGTCGCGGCGCGCGTCATTCACGCGGGCGTCGGCGGCATCACCGAATCCGACATCACGCTGGCCGAAGCTTCGGGCTGCGCGGTCATCGGCTTCAACGTCCGTGCGCACAAGGAAGCGCGCGAACTGGCTGAGCGTTCGGGCATCGAAATCCGCTATTACAACATCATCTACAATCTCGTGGATGACGTGAAGGCGGCGATGTCGGGACTGCTGGCGCCAACATTGCGCGAAGAAATGCTCGGCAATGCGTCGATCATGGAAGTGTTCAACATTTCCAAGGTTGGCAAGGTCGCCGGTTGCCGCGTCACCGACGGCCGTGTCGAACGCGGCGCGAGCGTGCGCCTCATTCGCGACAACGTCGTCGTGCACGAGGGCAAGCTCTCGACGCTCAAGCGCTTCAAGGACGAGGTCAAGGAAGTGCTCTCGGGTCAGGAATGCGGCATGGCCTTCGAGAATTACCAGGATATGCGCGCAGGCGACGTGATCGAATGTTATCGCGTCGAGGAGATCAAGCGCTCGCTGTAAGGCGAGCGCGCGGCTCCCGCGCAAAGCTTAAGTCAAACCACCAACGTTCATTCATGAGCGCGCGGAGCCATCAAGCGCCGCGCGCCGGAGTTGATCATGTCCAGAGCTCATCATAGCGGCGGCGAACCTTCGCAGCGCATGTTGCGCGTGGCCGAACTTATTCGCCACGCCATGTCCGAACTTCTCTCGCGCGGCGACATCGTCGATCCCGTGCTGGAGAAGCATGTGATCACCGTCGCGTCCGTGCGCATGAGCCCGGACCTGAAACTCGCGACCATCTACGTGCAGCCGCTCGGCAGCGGCGATGTGAACGTCATCATCGAGGCGCTCGACAAGCACCGGAAATTCCTGCGCACCGAAATCGCGCGGCGCGTGAACCTGAAGTTCGCGCCCGATGTCCGCTTCCGTCACGACACCGGCTTCGACACCCATTCCAAGATCGACGCCATCCTGAATTCGCCGAAGGTGAAGCAGGATCTCGACAAGGATGATCCGGGCAAAGAGGAGGGCGCATGAGCGCGCCCCGTTCTCAGCGTGTCGAAGTCAACGGCTGGTTCATTCTCGACAAGCCGGTCGGGATGACCTCGACCCACGCGGTCTCGCGCCTCAAGCGCATCTACAACGCCAAAAAAGCCGGTCACGCCGGCACGCTCGATCCGCTGGCCTCGGGCCTTCTGCCCGTTGCGTTCGGTGAGGCGACCAAGACCGTGCCCTTCGTGCAGGATGGCGAGAAGGCCTATCGTTTCACCGTGCGCTGGGGCATCGAAACGGACAGCGATGACACGGAAGGCCGCGTTGTCGCGACCAGCGAGCATCGTCCCGGCCCCGACCAGATCGAAGCCGCCCTGCCCCGTTTCATCGGCACGATCATGCAGGTGCCGCCGTCGTTCTCGGCCATCAAGGTCAATGGCGAGCGCGCTTACGACATCGCCCGCGATGGCGAAACGGTCGAACTCGCCGCCCGCCCTATCACCGTCAATTCGCTCGAGCTGGTTTCCTTCACCGACGATGACGCCGTCTTCGAGGCGCATTGCGGCAAGGGCACTTATGTGCGCGCCATCGCCCGCGATCTCGGCCGTGCGCTGGGGTGCCTCGGTCACGTGACGGCGCTTCGCCGCACGCGGGTCGGCCCCTTCACGGAGCTGGATTCGGTGACTTTGGCGGAAGTCGAAGAGCATCCGGAAACCGCGCCCGAATTCCTGCGTCCGGTCGAAGTCGGCCTGCTGGAAGTCGCTTGCGTGGTCGTCGATCGTGACGGCGCGGCGCGGTTGCGCCGGGGCCAGTCGCTGCTGCTGCGCGGGCGCGACGCCCCATTCGAGGGGGCGGCCTACGCCTCCTGTGGCGGCGTGCCGGTGGCGTTCGGAACCGTCGAGCACGGCGAGCTGGTGCCGAGCCGGGTTTTCAATCTGCCGATCTGAGGCTTTTACATTTAAGGCTTGGACAAGCCTTTCACTGGCCTTACCCCCGCTTTCGTGTATAAGGCCCTCTGCGGGAATTTATCCTCCCGTGCCTGCAAAGGCTTGACCGTGCTGGACGACATCCCGGCTCGGCCATTTTTGCGGGGTTTTCTCTTTTTCGAAAGGAAAGACGATGTCGGTCACTGCAGAGCGCAAGCAGGCGCTCATCTCCGAATACGCGACGAAGGCCGGCGATACCGGTTCCCCGGAAGTGCAGGTCGCGATCCTCACGGAACGCATCACCAACCTCACGGGCCACTTCAAGACCCACGTCAAGGATAACCATTCCCGCCGTGGCCTCCTGAAGCTCGTGTCGCAGCGCCGCCAGCTCCTCGACTACGTCAAGAAGCACGACGACGCCCGTTACAAGACGCTCATCGAGCGCCTCGGCATCCGCCGCTAATCTACAACGAACGCCGGCCCTTTTCGGGCCGGCGTTCCTGCATGCACGCCAGGCGCAGGTGCGCCGATCCCGAACCGGAGGCATGGGGCTTCCGGCTCACGCGGGACAAAGGCCAGGCCATGGCAGGATCGCCGGACGCTGTCTCTTCGAGGGTCATCGAGACCCGCGCGACAGCCTCTAGCCGTCTTGCTCATGGCCGCCGGAAATCCCGCTCATGAAAGACAGACGATATGTTCGAAATCCATCGTGAAGAACTCGACTGGGCCGGCCGCAAGCTCGTCCTCGAAACCGGCCGCGTCGCCCGCCAGGCTGACGGCGCCGTGCTCGCCACCTGGGGTGAAACCACCCTTCTGGCCACCGTCGTTTCCGCCAAGAACCCGAAGCCGGGCGTGGACTTTTTCCCGCTTACCGTGAACTACCAGGAAAAGGCGTTCGCCGCCGGCCGCATCCCGGGCGGCTATTTCAAGCGCGAAGGCCGTCCGTCGGAAAAGGAGACGCTTGTCTCCCGCCTGATCGACCGCCCGATCCGCCCGCTGTTCCCGGAAGGCTATCGCCACGACACGCAGGTTGTCGTGACCGTCCTCAGCCATGACCTCGAGAACGATCCGGACATCCTCGCCATGGTCGCCACTTCGGCGGCCCTGACGATTTCGGGCATCCCGTTCATGGGCCCGATCGGCGGCGCGCGCGTCGGCCACATCAAGGGTGAGCTGAAGCTCAACCCGACGATCGACGAAATGAAGGAATCGGCGCTCGACCTCGTCGTCGCCGGCACCGCCGACGCCGTGCTGATGGTCGAATCGGAAGCCAAGGAGCTCTCCGAGACGGTCATGCTCGAGGCCGTCATGCTCGGCCATCGCGGCTTCCAGCCGGTGATCGACGCGATCATCCGTCTCGCCGAGAAGGCCGCGAAGGATCCGCGCGATCTCGTCACGGTCGACAAGTCGGCTTGCGAAGCTGCTGTCAGCGCCGTTGCTGAAGCCGAACTGCGCGAAGCCTACAAGAACACCGTCAAGCAGCAGCGCTACGCCGCCGTTGACGCCGTGAAGGCGAAGGTCATGTCGGCCATGTTCCCCGAGGGACAGGACGCCAAGTTCGACAAGCAGATGGTCAACGAGGTCTTCCACGACCTGCAGGCCAAGGTCGTTCGCTGGAATATCCTCGACACGGGCATCCGCATCGACGGCCGCAACGTGACGACGGTTCGCCCGATCCTGTCGCAGGTCGGCATCCTGCCGCGCACGCATGGTTCGGCCTTGTTCACACGCGGCGAGACGCAGGCGCTTGTCGTCGCGACGCTCGGCACGGGTGAAGACGAGCAGTACATCGACTCGCTGGAAGGCACCTACAAGGAGCGCTTCCTGCTTCACTACAACTTCCCTCCCTACAGCGTCGGCGAGACCGGCCGCATGGGTTCGCCCGGCCGCCGCGAAATCGGCCATGGCAAGCTCGCCTGGCGCGCCATTCGCCCGATGCTGCCTACAGCTGCGGAATTCCCCTACACGATCCGCGTCGTGTCGGAGATCACCGAGTCTAACGGTTCGTCGTCGATGGCGACCGTGTGCGGCGCCTCGCTCTCGCTCATGGACGCCGGCGTTCCGCTGAAGCGTCCGACGGCGGGCATCGCGATGGGCCTCATTCTTGAGGGTGAGCGTTTCGCAGTGCTTTCCGACATTCTCGGCGATGAGGATCATCTCGGCGACATGGACTTCAAGGTTGCGGGCACGTCGGAAGGCGTCACCTCGCTGCAGATGGACATCAAGATCGCCGGCATCACCGAAGAGATCATGCGCGTGGCCCTCGGCCAGGCGCAGGCGGGCCGCCTCCACATCCTCGACGAAATGTCGAAGGCTCTGACGGGCGCGCGCGCCGAGCTCGGTGAATTCGCGCCGCGTATCGAGACGTTGAAGATTCCGACCGACAAGATCCGTGAAGTGATCGGCACCGGCGGCAAGGTGATCCGCGAGATCGTCGAAAAGACGGGCGCCAAGATCAACATCGACGACGACGGCACCGTGAAGGTGGCGTCGAGCGACGGCAATTCGATCAAGGCGGCGATCGCCTGGATCAAGTCTATCGCTTCCGATCCGGAAGTTGGCGCGATCTACGAAGGCACGGTCGTGAAGACCACTGACTTCGGCGCGTTCGTGAACTTCTTTGGCGCCAAGGACGGCCTCGTGCACATCTCGCAGCTTTCCAAGCAGCGCGTGAACAAGACCACCGACGTCGTCAAGGAAGGCGACAAGGTCAAGGTCAAGTTGATGGGCTTCGACGATCGCGGCAAGGTTCGCCTGTCGATGCGCGTTGTCGACCAGGAGACCGGCGAAGACATCGAAGGCAAGGAAGAGAAGGTGGCGGGCGAGTAATCGCCCCCTCTTCAAACTTTAGTCAATAAAAGAGGGCGGCTCCTTTCGGGGCCGCCCTTTCAAGTTGAGGGTCTTTCAATCCGTCTGCAGGTTTAATGCGCGATCACCGCCAATCGTTCCATCGACCGGAATCGCCATCGCGCATGCCTCGACCTTCGCCGCGCATGCCGCGCCGGTCGCCTTGATCGCGGTCGCCGCCACGGCCGGACATCATGTCATGATGGCGCCCGTAATGGCCGCGCTCGTCGTCCCGGTCCATTCCCATTCCCATTCCTCTGCCCATGCCGCGTTCGCCATCGCGGCCCGGCGCGCGCATCAGCGTACGCAACCGGCGCTTCTGGTCATCTGTGAGCGAGGCGTAGAGCGGCCGCGCAGCCTCGGCCAGACGTGACATTGCCTGACCGCGCTTGGTCGACATTTCGCCCATGCGAGCCATGCGCTCGATGGGGTCGGTCGGGGCGGCCTGCGTCTGGAGTTGAGCGCGAAGTTCGCTCATCTGCCGCGTCATGTCGCGAACGGCTGATTCAACCGGGGACCACAGCCGCTCCTGATCCGGCGTGAGCCGGAGCCCTGCGTGAACAGCTGCGATGCGCGCATCAAAAAACGCCGCGCGGTCTTCCGCCGAGGGGCCGCGCTGACCGCGCTGCGACGCTGCGTCAGTCTGGGGCGCAGTCTGCGTCGGCGCGGGCGGCGGCGTGGGCGAAGCGGGCTGTTGCGCAAAGGCGGCGGCTGCGAAAAGTCCGGCGCCAACCGCGGCTGAGAACGAGAGGATCTGATGAGCACGCTTCATGGCTTGTCTCCGGTGCAGGGTCTATGCACGAAGCATGTGCCTTGGCGGGGCGGCATTCAAATTAAGCTTTGTCCATCTTGGCCCTGCAACAGTGAAGCTTTGTTCATCTTTCAATTCTCCAAGCCTGATATTGGCCGGCAACCTCAAGCTTTGTTGCGCCGGGCAACCCCGCGACGAGCGCCGCGATCAGCGGCGAGTCGCGCCGCTCCGGACCGCAGATGGCGACATAATCGACCTGACGCGATCTCAGCAATTGCAGCGCGTCTTCTGCCGGAAGCGTGAACGCCTGCGCCTCAAGCCGGTTGCCCTCATTGTTGCGATGGTAGGGCGCGGCGATGATCCGATGCTGCGTGAACGCGAGCAGATAAGCGCCCTCATCGATGGACGCGAGCAGGCGCCCTTCCGGCAGAAGCGCCAAACCACCTGCGTGTCGCGGGCGCACACATTGAGCGAATTTCGAGCCTGCTGAAGCAGGCGTGTCGGCCGGAATGACAAGCGCAAGCACAAAGACAGACAGTGCGAACGCGCCGGGAATGCGCAGCGCGCGCCATCCCTCCGGCAACAGAGACAGCATATAAACGCTGCCCACGCTCGTGATGACCTGTGCGGTCTGTATCGTTCCGATCCGGAAAACCGCGACGGTCAAGGTGACGAGCGAAAGCGCCAACCAGACCAGCCAGCGCAGCCGCGCCTCGCCTTTGGTTCGCCATACGGCGACAAGAACGCCCGCCATTCCCGTTAGCGCGGGGATGTAGTTGACGAGCAAGAAGCTCGCGAGCCCCGCCGACCAGGCGTGACCGACGCTGTAGGCTTCCTTCACCTTGTCGAGCCATTCGCGCCTGACGAGCGGATCCACATTGCTGTAGGGATCGAGCCCGCACTGCGGAAAACCCGCGCGCATCAGGACTGCGAGCGCCAGACCTGTCGCGGCGATCCATAGCCAGCGCGTGCGCGCCGTCTCGGCGTAGCTGCCCAACATCGTCAGGCCGACGCACGTGGCCGCGCCAACCATCATCAACGTCACATGAAGGAAAGATTGCGCGTCGCACGCCACGACAAACCAGCGCGCCGGCGACATTGTCAGCGCGTAGAGAAGCGGCGTGGCGATCATCAGTCCCCAGCCGAAACCGTTGAGGCCTGCACGCTGCGCCTTGCCTTGCGCCGCCCAGAGCGATGCGAAACAGGCGCCGATGATGCAAGCCTCGGGCAGATTTTCGAGGCTGATGGAGAGCAACGCCGTCAGACAGACCGCGCTCAAGAAAGCGTTGTGGCGCTGGCGTCTTTCGCCAATCGCGCGCAGGGCGAAAAGGCCGCTCGTCATCAGCAGCAGGATCTGTGGCGCGTGATGGTCGATGCGGCCGGGCTGGAATTGCAGTAGCGAAAGTCCGGCGAAGGACGTTAGCAAACACGCGACCATCACGCTTGCGCCACCGACGAGTTCGATGGCGATCAGGGCGCTGACGCCGATCACGCCAACGCTGAGCAAGAACGGAAATGCGATCCGCGCGGCCCGCTCGCTCAGCACAGGATCCAGAAACAGCGATGCGGCCTTGATGATCAGGGCGATGGGCGCATCGACGATCCGCGTCCAATGCATCGGTTCGGCGCCGGGAAAGCCAAGACGATGCATGTGCAGATCGTACCAGGCTTGCCCCGCCATCCAGTCGCGGACCTGCACCATGCGCGTCGCATCGTCCGTGTCGAAGAAGGCGCCGGTCGCCCAGACCTCGCGCAACTGGCCCCAGCTGATCGCAACCGAAATCAGGGCGCCCAGCAAGACGCAGAGGAAGATGTTGTCGCGTGTGACCGAATCCGCAGGTGTGTTGGCTGGCACGTGGTTGGGTCCGCGTTTTCGGGAAACGCCAGTGTCGCCCCCGGGGCTTAAGGGCGCGTTACAGATGCGGCCTGTATGCAACAGGTGACGTCTGTCACGCGCCCGGCTCTGTCGGACAAGGTTTGTTTAGCGTATGTTGTTCGTATCGCAGTGAGATTTGAAACCATGAAACTTGTCGGCAAGCTCGGCTTAGCGCTGATCGTCTCCTCATCCGGCTTCGCCTCGGCGGCTGACCTTCCCGCGCGCTCGGCGCCGCCGGTGTTCGCCGCCGTGCCGGTCTCCAGCTGGGCGGGTTTCTACGCCGGCACGTTCTTCTCCGGGACGAGCACGCGTTTCGATTCGTCGACCCTCGGATCGAGCCGCGGCGTGAGTGAAAGCAGCCATGCGGCCGGGCTCCTTGCCGGCTACAATTTCCAGAGCGGCGCCTTCGTCTTCGGCATCGAAGGCGACATTACGCAGAATTATGCGAAGGGCGACAATTTCGGCGCGGGCGCGCTCGTCCCGCATTCCTCGCTCTCGCTGCAAACGGCGCATCTGCGCGGTCGTCTCGGTTACGACATGGGGGCCTTCCTGCCCTTCGTCGCCGGCGGCGTGTCCTATTACGAATCGGCAGTCTCCGTTCCGACGGGCTTCGACGCCAGGGGCGCCAACCGCACGGGCGCCGGCTGGAACATCGGCGCGGGTCTTGACTGGAAAGTCCCGCTTCCGATCATCGGCGACACCATCCTGCGCGCGGAATATATCTACGAGAACCTGCCGTCGCGCGGCTACAGCTACAATCCGGCGCTTCCCGCCATCAACATGAAGTCCAGCTCGCACCAGATCCGCGCCGCCCTCATCTACACGCCGTCCCTTCAGGGCTGGCGCGCCCCGCAGGTCGAGGCTGCTGACTGGTCGGGCGCCTATGCCGGCTTCATCGCCGGCTATGGCAAGGATCGCGTGCACACCTCCACGGCTTTGGCGTCCCGCTCGCTTGATGCGGATGGCGGCTCCGGCGGCATCTATGGTGGCCGGAATTTCGCATTCGGCAATGTCATCGCCGGTTGGGACGGCGCGATCATGCTCTCGTCCCTGAAGGGCGACGGGATCGTTCCCGGAACGCTCGATACGCATAGCTATCGCGACTATTTCACCAGCGATATTCGCGGGCGCGTCGGCTATGCATTCGGACGCTTCCTGCCGTTCATCGCCGCCGGCGCCGCCTTCGGCCGCAGCGAGCAGACGGACGTCGTCACGCTGTCGCAGAGGCCGAAGATCTCGACGGACGCCTGGACGATCGGCGCCGGCGTCGACTACATGCTCATGGAGCGAGTGTCGATGCGCGTCGAATACCTGCATCAGAAATCGTGGAGCAACACGGACGTCAATTTGAACGGCGTTCCGATGAGCCAGACGCGCAGCGCGGACTCGGTGCGCGCCGGTCTCGCCTGGCACTTCCACTAGCTTTCCGCACGACAACAAAAAGCCCGCCGGCGGCAACGCGCGGCGGGCTTTTTTATTTGGGGCTGACGACGATCAGGCGCCGAGGTCTTCCGGGCGCGGCATCGAAATGATGTTGTAGCCAGCATCGACGTAATGCACTTCACCCGTCGTGCCCGACGACAACGGCGAGAGAAGATAAAGCGCGGCGCCGCCGACATCTTCAATCGTGACGCTGCGGCGCAGCGGCGAATGAGCGCGTTGATAATTGAACATCGCGCGCGCATCGCCAATGCCGGCGCCCGCCAGCGTGCGAATGGGGCCAGCAGAAATGGCGTTGACCCGAATGCCCTGCGGGCCGAAGTCGGCGGCGAGATAACGCACGCTGGCTTCGAGCGCGGCCTTGGCGACGCCCATGACATTGTAGTTGGGCATGACGCGCGTCGAGCCGCCGAAGGTCAACGTCAGCAAGGAGCCGCCGTCTGTCATCAGGTCCGCGGCGCGCTTCGACACTTCCGTGAAGGAGAAGGCCGAGATCACCATCGAGCGGGTGAAATTGTCACGCGACGTGTCGGCGTAGCGGCCCTTCAACTCGTTCTTGTCCGCGAAGGCGATGCAATGAACGAGAAAGTCGAGCTTGCCCCATTCCGCTTTCAACGCGTCGAAGGCCGCATCGACGCTGGCGATGTCTTCCACATCGCACGGCAGGACGATGGACGAGCCGACGCTCTCAGCCAAGGGCTTCACGCGCTTGCCGAGTGCTTCGCCCTGATAGGTGAAGGCGAGTTCGGCGCCCTGTTCGGCGAGCGCCTTGGCGATTCCCCAAGCGATCGAATGATCATTGGCGACACCCATGATGAGGCCGCGCCTGCCGTGCATCAGTCCGCCTGAAGGATTGCTCATTCTGATCAAGCCCTCAAGCGTCGATGTGTTTGAAAACAAGGCTGGCGTTCGTGCCGCCAAACCCAAACGAGTTCGACAGGACGGTGGCGAGCGGACGATTGTCGATGCGCTTGCGGATGATGTTCATGTCGGCGAAAGCGGGATCGATTTCGGTGATGTTCGCGCTTTCGCAGATGAACTGGTTTTCCATCATGATCAGGCAATAGATCGCTTCCTGCACGCCAGCGGCGCCGAGCGAATGGCCCGACAGCGACTTGGTGGCCGACAGCGGCGGGCACTTTTCGCCGGCGCCGAAAACTTCGCGGATCGCTTCGATTTCCTTCGCGTCGCCGACCGGCGTCGAGGTCGCGTGCGGATTGATGTAATCGATCGGCGTGTTCACGTTGGCCAGCGCCATGCGCATGCAGCGCATCGCGCCTTCGCCCGATGGCGCGACCATGTCGTAACCATCCGACGTCGCGCCATAGCCGACGAGTTCGGCGTAGATTTTCGCGCCGCGCGCCTTGGCGTGTTCGTATTCTTCGAGCACCAGCACGCCGGCGCCGCCCGCGATGACGAAGCCGTCGCGCGTCTTGTCATAGGCGCGCGATGCGGTGGCCGGCGTGTCGTTGTAGCTCGACGACATGGCGCCCATCGCGTCGAACAGGACCGACATCGTCCAGTCGAGCTCTTCGCAGCCGCCGGCGAACATGACGTCCTGCTTGCCCCATTGAATCATTTCGGCGGCGTTGCCGATGCAATGGCTCGATGTCGCGCAGGCGGACGAGATCGAATAATTCACGCCCTTGATCTTGAACCATGTGGCGAGCGTCGCCGAGGCTGTCGACGACATGGCCTTGGGCACGGCGAACGGGCCGACGCGCTTGGGACCCTTGGTGCGGGTGATGTCGGCGGCCTCCACCAGCGTGCGCGCGGACGGGCCGCCCGAACCCATGATGATGCCGGTGCGCTCGTTCGAAATGTCTTTGTCTTCGAGGCCTGAATCGGCGATCGCCTGGTCCATGGCGACATGATTCCAGCCGGTGCCGCCGCCGTGGAAGCGCATCGCGCGACGGTCGACGAAATCTTCCGGCTTCAGCGTCGGCTCGCCATGCACCTGGCAGCGGAAGCCGAGGTCGACATAGGTCTGAGCGCGAATGATGCCCGACTTCGCGTCACGGAGCGAAGTGAACACTTCCTGCTTGTTGTTGCCGATGGCGGACACGATGCCCAGGCCGGTGACGACGACGCGTCTCATTGCATTCTCCTGCTAAAGGCGCTTGGCCGAATTTTGTGCCGATGCATGCGTGGAGAGGCCGCGTGGTCGCGGCCCCCTAGATTGAGATCAGGCGGCTGTCTCGGGCTTGAACAGCCCGACGCGAAGGTCCTTCGCCTCATAGATGCGCTTGCCGTCGGCTTCGAGCCAGCCGTCGGCGATGCCGAGCAC
>JANXTB010000086.1 GCA_025356415.1 Hyphomicrobiales bacterium | reverse complement strand
CGCAGACCCTGTGTCGTCGCGAACGATCAGCTCGATCTTCTTGCCCGCGACCGTGTCGCCGTTCTGCGCCAGCCAGAGCCGCGCGCCGGCTTCGACCTGCCGGCCCGTAGAGGCGAAGGGACCTGTCATCGGCAGGATGACGCCAACCTTGACGACCTGCTGGGCGAATGCTGGAGCGGCGCCGAGTGCGAGCGCGAAACCTGCCGTGGCAGCCAGAAATTGCCTGCGTATCATTAAAAATCCTCCCGGAGAGGCCCTTGCACGAAAATGGAACTCAAGGCGCCCGCAGGCGCCTTGAGTGGCGCAAGTCAGCCTTGATTACTTCGAGCTGCCCTTCACATTCGGGATCGTCGCGAATTCCACGTTGTAAAGCTGGCCATCGACCTTCTTCACTTCGCGGATGTAGACGTTCTGCGTGATGTCGCGCGTCTCAGGGTCGATCGACATCGGTCCACGCGGGCTCGTCCACGACACGCCCTTCATCGCTTCGAGCAGCTTGGCGCCATCGGTGTCGCCCTTGGTCTTTTCGAGCGCCTTGTAGATCAGCGCCATGCCGTCGTAGCCGCCGACCGACATGAAGTTCGGGCGCATGTTGTTGGTCGCCTTGAGGAAGGCCGAAACGTAGGCCTTGTTCTCCGGGCTGTCGTGCGCGGCCGAATAATTGTGCGAGGTGATCATGCCGATCAGCGCGTCGCCCATGCCGTTGAGCTGGTCGTCGTCGGTCACGTCGCCGGTGCCGATGATCTTGATGCCGGCCTTGGCGAGCTCGCGTTCGCCGACCTGCTTCATCAGGCTCGCGCCCTGCCCGGACGGCACGAAGAGGAAGAGAGCGTCGGGCTTGAGATCCTTGGCCTTCTGCAGGAAGGCCGCGAATTCCGGGTTGGCGAGCGGCGAGCGCAGCGAGTCGAGCACCTTGCCGCCCTTGGCTTCGAATTCGGCCTTGAAGGCCTTCTCCGAATCAAGGCCCGGGCCGTAATCGGCGACGAGCGTCACGACCGTCTTGATGTTGTTGGCGGCGCTCCACTGCGCCATGGGCGCGGTGTTCTGCGGCAGCGTGAAGCTGGTGCGCACGAAGTAAGGCGAGGTGGCGACGATGGTCGACGTGCCCGCCGCCATGATGACCGCCGGGATCTTCGCCTGTGTGGCGACGGGGCCGACCGACAGCGCCAGCGGCGTCAGGCCGAAGCCGCCGATGACAGCGACCTTGTCGTTGACGACGAGTTCGGTCGCGAGTCGCTTGGACTGGTCGGCGGCGCCGGTGTCGTCCTTGATGATGAGCTGGATCTTCTTGCCAGCGACCGTGTCGCCATTCTGCGCCATCCAGAGACGCGCGCCGGCCTCGATCTGGCGGCCGGTGGAGGCCGAGGGGCCGGTCATCGGCAGGATGAGGCCGACCTTCACGGTTTCCTGCGAGAGCGCGGGGAAAGCCGCCAAGGCAAGAGCGGCGGCGCCGACGCCTGTCAGAATCTGTCTGCGAAGCATTTTATTCCTCCCGAGAACGCCCGTCACGTTGAACGGGGCCCAATTGCTTTCAACGGGCCAGCGGCCCGCAGATCACGCGCGCCAAAGTCCAAGCCCGCGTGGATATGGTATTGCGCAACAAGCGCGACAATGGCCGCCGCCACAAACGATCATTTCTGGATGATCCATGCAGGGCATTCACCTCGCGCTTTTTACTTCCCTGACCTAAGCGCGCCTTGGCGGCGGCGGCAAGCAAAGACGCCGTGACCGCCCTACGGAATTGTGCGTATTGCGAACGCAATGTCCGTATGCGAACATTGAAGCGCAACCAAGCCGGCCGGAGAGCGCGGAACCGATGAACATGCAGGCTCCCGCCCCGATCACGCCGCAGGACCCGTCGTTCATTTCGGCGCTGGCGCGTGGGCTCGCGGTCATCCGCGCCTTCGGGGCCGGTCGCGAGCGACTAACCCTGGCGGATATCGCCCGCGCGACCGATCTGCCCCGCGCCACGGTGCGGCGCTCGCTGCTCACCTTGCAGGCGCTGGGCTATGTCGCCAGCGACGCCAAGCATTTCATGCTGACGCCCGGCGTGCTGTCGCTGGGCTACGCCTATCTCTCCTCGACGCCGCTGCCGCGCGCCATCCAGCCAACGCTGGAAATGGTGAGCGAGAAGACGAATGAGTCGTCCTCTTGCGCGATTCTCGATGGCGGCGAGATCGTCTATGTCGCGCGCGCGGCGACGCGGCGCATCATGTCGGTTGGCCTTTCCACCGGCTCTCGCCTGCCCGCTTATTGCTCGTCCTTGGGGCGTGTGCTGCTCGCGGACCTGCCCGAGCAGGAGGCGCGCGAATTGCTGAGCGACATGGATCGCCGCAAGCTCACGCCGCATACGCTGACCGATGTCAACGCGCTGATGGAAGCGCTCGCGCGCGTGCGTGCGGACGGCTTTTGCCTCGTCGATGAAGAACTGGAAATCGGCCTGCGCTCGATCGCCGTGCCGGTGCGCAACGCGGCCGGACAGGTGATCGCGGCGATGAATGTCAGCGCGCAAGCAGGCCGCGTATCGCGCGAGAACCTGATGCGCGAGATTCTTCCGGTGCTGCAGCAGGCGGCCGAGAGTGTAAGGCCGGCGCTGATTTAAATTCGTCATTGCGAGGAGCCGAAGGCGACGCGGCAATCCATCTTCGGGTGGTAGCCGCTAGATGGATTGCTTCGTCGCTTTGCTCCTCGCAATGACGAGTTAAAAATTCATGCCTCACGAATCACCGGCGGCTCGCAAGCCTTCTCCGCCGCCTCCGCAAGCGGCAAACTCTCATCCCATTCTTTCCCGACAAACCGCCGCCCGCTCACATGCGCGGCATGGTCTGACGCCAGCCACAACACCGGCGCAACGATCACCTCAGGTTTCAACAAAGCCCTGCCGCTCGCGGCCATGTTGGCCTTTCCCATCGCGCTGACGAAATCCGTATCCGTCGCGCCGCCCGGCAAAACCGTGTTGACGGTGACGCCCGTTCCTTCAAGGTCTTTCGCCCAGATCAGCGTCTCCGCCTCGATCGCGACTTTCGACACGCCGTAAGGCGAATTGGCCGCGCGCTGCATGGTCGCGAGCGATGTGGTGACATTGATGATGCGCCCGCGCGCGCCGGCGCGGATGAGTTCGGGCGCGGCGTAACGCGACATGTTGAACGTACCGATGACGTTGGTGGCGATGACGTCGCGCCAGACGTCCGCATCCGACTCCCAAAATTTCAGCGATTTGGTGCGCGGCGATTTTTCAAGATGCACCGGCCCCTTGCCGGCATTGTTGACGAGAATGTCGAGCGAGCCGAACAACCGCACCGCCTCATGCACGGTGCGTTCGCAGGCGGCGGGATCGCGAATATCGCAGGGCACGCCGAGCACGCGCCCGCAACCGGGCTGCCCGGCGATGTCGCGCGTCGCAAATCCGGTCGCGCCGCCGTCGATGTCGGCATAGAGAACATTGGCGCCGGCGCGCGCGAGCGCATGAGCAATCGCCCTGCCGATGCCGCGCGCGGCGCCCGTGACAATCGCCGTGCGTCCCTCAAGCCGCAAATCGCGCGCCTTCATGCCGTGCCCTCCCCCATTTTTATGGGGAAGATTTATCACGCAATTTTCCGCCCGTCATTGCAAGGAGCGCAGCGACGCGGCAATCCATCTTGCAATGACGAGGCTGGGGCTTACGCCGTCGTCGGACAGTAAATGAGTCCGGCCTTGTCCGCATACGCTTGCGCGAAGCGGCGGGCGCCGGCGCGATAGAGTTCGTGATCCGCGCCCTCATAGGGCCGGCGGCATTCGACGAGGCCCGTGTGCGCGGCGTTCAGCACGAAAGCGAAAATCGCCCCGTCCTGGTGGCGGACCTCAAGGCCGCAGCGGCTTTCGCTGATCACTTCGAAAGGCGCGGCGTCGCAGCCAAGGGCGGGCGCAAAGGCCGGTACGGTCGCGGCGCGCGCGGCAAGGTCCATGCTCATGAACAGCTCCTGAGTTAACGAATTATTGCTGCAACCGCGAACGGACGGCTGAGGTTCCGAGTGACTGACAAGGTTAAGCTTGGCAGTCTCGTTCTTTTCGGATGCTGTTTTCATGGCTCTCCAATTTCCCGCTTCCCGGCGGACCATTCTTTTGTGCGATTACGCGCTCGGTGGCTTTCGTCCGCCGGAAATGGTGAAGCGTCGTCCGGCCATTGTCATAACGCCTCGTCTGCCAAGGCGGGACAGCCTGTGCGCGGTCGTGCCGTTGTCGGGGACAGAACCGGATCACCGCACCGATTATGTGGTTCGGATAGAGTTAGAAGAGCCGTTGCCACATCCCTTTCCAGAACGTGTCTGGTGGGCAAAATGCGACATGATCGCAACGGTATCCCACCAAAGGCTCGATCTGTTCCGGACCGTGCGCGAGCAAGGCCAACGCAAGTATCTGCATCCAAAAGTAAACCCCGAAACGTTCGACGAGATCATGAAAGGGGTGCTTCATGGGCTTGGTCTTGGCCACTTGACTTTGTCGCGCCCCGGGCGATCTTGGTGAAGATTGCTGGCGGCTTTGGCCGTTCAGCCTCAAGACCCCGCAAGGGGCGAACCCCGCATGGCGATCCAAGCCGGCGGGGTTTTCTTTTGGTCCCCACCCCCCACCATTGACTCTCCCGCCCAACCACGGAATCTATATGAGAACAAAACACGAACGAAAGTCCTTCACCTGATGTCCGCAAGCGGCAGTCCGGAACGAATCCGCTTTCTCCGCGAGACTCTTGCGGGGCTGGAGCAGGCTGGCGGCGGGATGGCCGCCGCGCCTGTGCGGAAGCTCGCCTTCGGGCGGGAGGGTTTTTCTTTCGACCGGCTGCTCGGCGGGCTGTTCAGCGGCGGTCTTTATGAGGCCGCGCCCGCGCGCATGGGCGACCTGGCGGCCGCAACCGGCTTCGCGCTGGCGCTTTCCACCCGCTTCGCCGCCTCTCATGACGGACCTATCCTGTGGATGAGCGACGAATTTTCCGCCTGCGAAAACGGCGCGCCCTACGGGCCGGGCATCGCCGCGCACGGGCTCGACGCCGCCCGCCTGGTCTTCGTGCGCGCGCAAGGCGGGCCGGACCTGCTGTGGGCGGTGGAAGAGGCGCTGCGCTGCGGGGCGCCCGCGGCCATCGTGGCCGATCTCGGCTCGGCGGCGCGGCATTTCGATCTCGTCGCCGCGCGGCGTCTCACGCAGGCCGCGCGCATCAGCGGCGCCCCGGCGATCCTGCTGCATCCGGCGGGCGCCTTCAGCCGTCCGCAGGCGCAAAACGGCGCGCGCATGCGCTTTGAAATTTGCGCGCGGCCCTCAGCAGCGCCCGCGCAGCACAGCATTCGTCCTGTCCCTGGCCCCGCGCATTTCGGCGTGCGGCTGGCCAAACCCGGCGTCGAGGCCGGACGGATGACCGGGCTCGACACCGAACTCACACGCACCATCATCTGGGATCACCGCCATGGCTTCTTCCGCGACGCGCTATCTCTCGCTGTATCTGCCGCATCTGGCGTTGGAGACCGGCGCGACAGCGCCTGATCTCGCAAGACCCCGCGCCGCTTATGCGAAAATCAAAAACGCGCACCGACTTGTGGCCGCCGACGCCGCGGCGCGGCGCCTCGGCCTCACGCCCGGCCTGTCGCTGACGGACGCGCGCGCGATTGCGCCCGATCTCGACGCCGTCGAGCATGACGAGAGCGCGCAGGCGCGGCGGTTGGCGGCCATCGCCGACTGGGCGCGCCGCTTCACGCCGTTGGCGGCGCTCGATGCGCCCGATGGCGTGATGCTGGATATTTCGGGCGCGTCGCATCTTTTCGGCGGCGATGAGGCCCTGCTGCGCGACATCGAACAGCGGCTCGCGCGCCAGGGCGTGACGGGGATCGGCGCCGTCGCCTCCACGCCTGAAGCCGCGTGGGCTTTCGCCCGCTACAGCCGCGTGCGGCTTGCGCCCGACGAGGAAAAACCCCTGCTGCGGCTCGTCTGCGCACTGCCAGTCGCAGCGCTGCGGCTCGATGCCGGTACGGTCGCGGCGCTTGATCGCGCGGGACTGAAATGCATCGGCGACATTCACCTGCGCCCGCGCGCGCCCATCGCCGCGCGCTTTGGCGAGAAGGTTTTCGGCACTCTTGATGCGATGCTTGGCAAAACGCGCAGCGCGATCTCGCCGCGTTTCGAGTCGCCCGCCTATATTGTCGAGCGGCGTTTTGCCGACGGCGTGGCGGCGCGCGCGCAGATCGAGGACAGCATCGCCGCGCTGTCGATCGAACTCTGCCGCATGCTGGAGTCGCATGGCGAGGGTGCGCGGCGCCTTTGCGCGACCTTGTTTCGCGTCGATGGCGCCGTGCGCCACATTCATGCGGGCGCGAGCCGCCCGTTGCGCGACGCGCCCGCCATGGCGCGGTTGTTTCACGAGCGGCTGGAGGCGGCAGGCAAGACGCGCGATGAAGATCCGCTCGATGCGGGCTACGGGTTCGATGTGATCAGGCTCGCGGCGACCGCGGTCGATCCGCTCGATCCCGTGCAGCACATGCTCGCGCAAAAAGGCAAGGCGCAGGGCGATCTCGTCTTGTCGGATGCGGAGCGCGCGGCGCGGATGAGCGATCTCGTCGATCGTCTCGGCGCGCGGCTCGGCGTACGCCGCGTGATGCGGTTCGAAGCGCAGGATACGCATTGGCCCGAACATGCGGTCGTTGCAACACCCGTCGCGGAAGGAAAGCCGCGCGCGGCGCCGGTTGCTGCGATGACGGAGGCGCCGGAGAGGCCGTTGCGGCTGTTTGAAAATCCCGAGCCGGTGGAGGCCATCGCGTCTGTGCCCGATGGTCCGCCCGTGCGTTTCAAATGGCGCCGCCTGATGCACGAAGTCGCTGCGGTGGAGGGGCCTGAGCGCATTTCACCCGAATGGTGGAAGCAGGAAGCAAGCGCGCTGACGCGCGATTATTTTCGCATCGAGGACAGGGAGGGGCAGAGGTTCTGGCTGTTTCGCGAAGGCTTGTATGCGAGCGAAACGGCAAGGCCACGCTGGTATGTGCATGGGTTGTTCGCGTGATGATCTGGCGCCTCACGACCCCCACCCCGCTGGCCTTCGGCGAGTCGCCCTCCCCACAAGGGGGAGGGTGT
>JANXTB010000050.1 GCA_025356415.1 Hyphomicrobiales bacterium | reverse complement strand
TTTCAGCACGCGACGGCGAGAGTTTAAGGGGAGCTCGGAATGAATGAGAACGTGAGCCGCAAGCTACATTTCTGGGATGCCGTCTGGGATCTCCAGGTCGCGCAGTGTCCATGTGACGCGCACTTCTGCGACTGGCTCGAGAAAGAGCAGATCAAGGACGCCTCGATCTTTCACTTCGGGACCGGCAGTCACCACATCGTCGGCATTCGCACCGCCGAAAACGGCAGCAACAATTGCGTACTTGGAATTACGGCGAGCCCCGGCGAATACGACGCCTTCGTCAAGCTTGCGATCGACAGGCCGGATGTCGAGAAAAGCTACAAGGTGTTCTTCGGGGACATCTACCAGCTTGAGCAGCGGCTATTGCCGCATTTCGATGTCGTCACGCTTTTCCACCTGTGCGAATTCCGCAACGAGCGGAACGACCTTTACGGCGCGCTGACGGATCTTGAAGTGACGACCATGCTGACCGAGCAGACGCGGCCTGGCGGCTACATCGTTTTCTACACGAAGTCCTTCGCCTTCGACACGGCCGAGAAGGTCATCGCGGTCTGGGAAAAGGAACAGGCTGTCGAAAAGATTGGCCTGTACGAGACGCTTCTCGTCTATCGCAAGAAAGCATGACGTGGCGGCGCAGGGAGGTATTCTTTCTGCGCCACTCAGTCTGCTTCGCCGGTGTGGACGTGCGGATGCTCGTGCACATGCGGGTGGCGGTGCAAGACGGCGTCATGCAATTGCTGCTGGCGCATCAGCAAGGCGCGCGTCGCGAGCCGGTCGAGCACAGGCCTGTCATGCGAGACGATGATCATCGCCGTATCGAGCGACGACAGGATCTCGACCAGCTTTTCGACATGCTTGTTGTCGAGCGAATTGGTCGGCTCGTCGAGCAGCAGTACGTCGGGGTCCATGGCGAGAATGGCGGCGAGGCACACGAGACGCTTCTCGCCGCCGGACAACTTGCGCGTCACGCGCGGGCCAAGGTGTCCCATGTTGAAACGCGCCAGCGTCGCGCGCGCTTTTTCCATGGCGGCGTCTTCCGACAGGCCCTTGTTGAGCGGACCAAAGGCGACGTCCTCGACCACGGTCGGGCAGAACAATTGGTCGTCGGCGTCCTGAAAAAGATAGGCCGCGCGCAGGCGCATCTCGCGAAAATCGTCTTCGGTGCGGCGGACGGCGCCGAAGGCTTCGATGGTTCCGCTTGTGGTTTTCTGCAGGCCGATGAGGCTGCGCAACAGCGTCGTCTTGCCGGCGCCATTCGAACCGATGATGGCGAGGCGTTCGCCCGCATCGAGATGCATCGACACGCCATCAAGCACGCGCGCGCCGTCGCGATCCACGCAGACGTCGCTGAGTTCGATGAAGCGGCTCATAGCAGGCGATCCCAGACCGCAAGCGCAGCCACGGCCAGCGCGACAGCCGTCATGAATCCATAGTCTGCCCGTTGCAGCGGACGCGTGGAGCGCAGCGGGAATTTGCCGGAAAAGCCTCTGCAGCGCATGGCTTCTTCAACGCGCTCGGCGCGTTCCATCGAGCGCACGAGCAGCATGCCGGTGAAATTGCCGTAGGCGCGCCAGGTGCGCATGTCTAGTTTCGGGGCGAAGCCGCGCGCGCGCATGGCTTCCATCAGCCGTGTGGCTTCCTCGCGGAACAGGCTCTGGTAGCGCACGAGAAACAGCAGGATGTGGATGAGCCGCGCAGGCGCGCCGAGCGAGGCGAGTCCGCGCCCGAGCCGCACGGGTTCGAGCGTCGCGAGCAGCGCCATGGTGGCGAGCACGGCGGCGTTGACCTTGAGGATGATCGCGAGCGCGCGCATCAGCCCGGCTTCGGACAGCGTCAGCGGCCCAAGGGTCGCAATAGCGCGGCCCGGCATGGTGAGCGGCAGCAGCACGAGCAGCACGATCATGAAGCCTTCGACATGCAGCAGGCGATGCAGCATGTCTCGGGGCTTGATATCCGCGAGCGTGGTGAGCGACAGCGCGGCCAGCAGCATGGCGATCTGCCCGGCATGCGATTGCATGGCGACAGCGCCGAGCACGATGGCGCAGCCGCCGAGAATGCGCGTGCGCGGATCGAGCTGTTCGATCGCGAAGAAAGTGTCGTCACCCGTCCTTGCGAGGCTCATGCCTTGCCTCCCGCGCGGCGCGCCGATGCCCACATCGCAAGCCCGGCGAGGCCGATGATCATGCCGATGCCGCCCATGATGTCGTTGAAGCGCGTGCGCCCTTCGGCGAGTTCATAGGCTTCGATCAGCGGCTTCACCTGCCGGGCGACGGCGGCGTCGACCGCACGCTCGATCTGCGCCTGCGAGAGCGCGGCGGCTGGGGCGCTGGAATCCGCGTCGTCATCGTCAGCGTTTTCGGGATCGGGCGTCGACGCGCCGCCGAAGCGCGCCGCGTCGATCACAGCGTCGGCGATGTGTCCGTCGCCCGTGTTGGCGGTGAGATGATATGTCTGCGGAGCAGGGGTTTTGTAGGAATAGGCGCCGTTGTCGTCGGTGGTGAGCGTGGCGATTTCCTTGCCGCTCGCTTCCTTCACCGAGATCGCAGCGCCATGCGCGCGGCCCGAACCCACGAAAAACGCATAGCCCGAGATCGTGCCGCTCTCAAGCGTGGCGAACAGCTTCAGCCGGTGCGCGCTGGCGGGCGTCGCGACAAACAGCAAAGCGAGGATGAGGCCGAGGCTTCTCATGCGTGCGCCTGCAAAGGCGTGAGCAGTTCCGGCTTCACGCGCTTGACGAATGAAATGCAGAAGCCGCCGACCAATCCCTCCACCACCATCAGCGGCAGATATGTCGCCAGCATCACGCGCGCCGAAAGCATGTAATCGGCGGACGACAGCGCGAGCGCCAGCGCGACGAGCAGTCCCGTGCAGGCCACGCACCCGGCGCTGGCGAGACCGGCGATGACAGCCGCGCTTGCGGGCGTCGCGCGCGCGATCAACGGAGAAACCAGCGCGCCGATCACCGCGCCGGGCAGGGCGATGTTGACGATGTTAACTCCGAGCGTCGTCAGCCCGCCGAAGCCGAACATCACGGCTTGCAACAAAAGCGCGACGCAGACGGCGGGGAAGATCGCGGAGCCGAGCACGATGCCCATCAGGCCGCCGAGCAGCAGATGCACGCTCGATGGGCCAACCGGCACGGCAAACAGCGACAGCGCGAAAAAGCCCGATGCGAGAATGGCGACGCGCGGAATGTCCCGATCGCTGATGCGCCTCAACCCCAGCGCCACCGCGCCAACAGCGGCTGCGCCGCCGCCGACGAGCACGGGGAGTGAGAGAACGCCATCGGGGATATGCGCCATGTCAGCGTTTCCCCGTCGGGCGCGCGGTCATGTCGGTGGCTTTCACCCAGATGAGCCCGCCCATTTCGACTGGCGCATCCTTGCCGTCCGGCGCCTTCATTTTCTGGTCGCCTTCAAGCAGTGCGGCGAAGCCCCACCATCCGGCGCGCGGCATGGCGTAGGCGAAAACGCCCTGCGCGTCGGCCTTGATGACCTGCGTGATGAAGGCGTCGTTGGGCGGCGTCACCGCGCCGCCCTCGTTCACATATTCCACTTCGACTTCGGCGAAGGGCGCGGGCGCGCCGTTCTTGCGCACGATTCCGCGAAACAGATTGCCGGTCCACAGCCCGGTCGGGCGGGCCAGCGGCTCGATCTCGACGGGCAGGCCGGCGCTCACGTCCCAACCCTTGCCGGAGGCGAAACCGTCGACGATCACCTTGGCGTAATGCACGATGTACTTGGCCTCAGCCTGCTCCCAATAGGGCTCGGGCTCGACGAAATAGATCGCGGCGCCGGGCTCTTTCAGCTCATGGGTGAGCGTCCAGCCGGTCGCGCCCTGTTTCTTCGTCGCCTTGAGGCTGGCGGAGAGATCGAGCGTCTGTCCGTTGACGATGGCGCCGACGCGTTTCGGTCGCTTCATGTCCATCACGGGGCCACCCTCCATCGGGTGCGTGAAGAGCAGGTCGAGCGTTACCTTGCCGCCGTCGGGCAGCACGTCGGACGAGGGCAGGATTTCCTGGAAATGGGCGAAAGCCGGAGCGCAGGAGACGGCGGCCGCGAAAAGGCCTGCTGCAAGGGTCTGCGCGCTCACGAATTTCATTGTCCCTCCGGCTGTATGCATTTTTCAATGGTTTTACATACAGACGAAAGGAGGATGCAAGGGCAAATCCCAAATAGCGGTCTAAGGACAAGAAAAAGGCGCGGCCGAAGCCGCGCCTTTTTAGGTGAAAAGGTGGAGCGTTCAGGCGACCGGGCTTTCGGCTTC
>JANXTB010000249.1 GCA_025356415.1 Hyphomicrobiales bacterium | reverse complement strand
TGCAGGACGGTCGCGACATTGTTTATGAAGATTCGCTCGCCGCCGCCTCGCCCGATTGCCCGCCTGCCATGATGGACGCCGAAGATCCGCTCTTCGTTCTCTACACCTCCGGCAGCACCGGCAAGCCGAAGGGCATGCTGCACACGACCGGCGGTTATCTCGTCCATGCGGCCGCGAGTTTTCGCGCCATGTTCGATTACCATCCGGGCGACATTCACTTCTGCACGGCGGATGTCGGCTGGGTGACGGCGCACACTTATCTCATCTACGGACCGCTCGCGAATGGCGCGACCATCGTGCTGTTTGAGGGTGTGCCGACATGGCCCGACGCCTCGCGCTGGTGGAGCCTGATCGAAAAGTATCGCGTCAATATTTTCTACACGGCGCCAACCGCCATCCGCTCGCTGATGCGGCAAGGCGAGGCGCCCGTGCGCAGGCACGACCTCTCGTCGTTGAAAGTGCTCGGCTCGGTGGGCGAGCCCATCAACCCCGATGCGTGGCACTGGTATCATGACGTGATCGGCGGCGGACGCTGCCCGATTGTGGACACCTATTGGCAGACGGAAACCGGCGGCGTGCTGCTTTGCCCCCTGCCCGGCGCCACGCCAAACAAGCCCGGCTCCGCGGCCAAGCCGTTCTTCGGCGTGCGACCGGTGCTGATCGACAATTACGGCGCCATCATCGAGGGCGAAGGCGCAGGCAATCTTTGCTTTGCGGATTCATGGCCCGGACAGGCGCGCACAATCCTTCACGATCGCGAGCGCTTCCTGAAAACCTACTTCGCGACTTTTCCCGGCCATTACGTGACCGGCGACGGCGCCCGCCGCGACGCGGATGGCTATTACTGGATCACGGGACGCGTGGACGACGTCATCAACGTCTCGGGCCATCGTCTCGGCACAGTCGAAGTCGAAGCAGCGCTTGCCTCGCATGCGTCGGTCGCGGAGGCCGCGGTCGTGGGCATGCCGCACGAGATCAAGGGACAGGGCATTTACGCTTTCGTCACCTTGAAAGAAGGCGTCACGGAAACGGACGCGCTCAAGCGCGAGCTCGTGCAGATCGTGCGTCAGCGCATCGGCCCGATAGCGACGCCCGACGCCATCGAGTGGACGCCCAACCTGCCGAAAAACCGCTCGGGTAAAATCCTGCGCCGCGTGCTGACGAAAATCGCGGCGGGCGATTACGACAATCTCGGCGACGTCTCGACCGTTGCCGATCCCGCGCTTGTCGGCGAGCTTATTGCGCGCGCCAAGGCGATGGTTGCTTGACCTGAACAAGGCTCAAGATTTTCTGTCTTGAGCCGTGGCGGTTTTTTCTTACGCTGCGTTTGCAGGCCGATTCTTTAGTACATATCTTGCGCGCCTTCGCAGATATCAGGCGCTTGCATGCATCATGTTTCCCTACAGCGCCCGTCGGCCGGATCGTCGGGCGCTGATCTCATGTCCATGCTTCGTGTGCAGACGCGAACGCATCACGAGGCTCTCGAACGTTCGCTCGCTCTGCTGGAGCCGCCGCTGTCGCGCGATCGGTTTCTACATGTACTGCAACGTTTCTTTAGCTTCCACAAAGTCTGGGAGCCGGCGATCGGAGCGCACGAGTCGCTGCGCGCCTTTCATGTCTCACGCCATCGCCTGCCCCTGCTGCGACGCGACCTTCTAGCACTGGGCATGCAAGCCGACGACATAGACACGCTTCCACCATGCGAGAATGCGCGCGCGCTCGCAGCGCACGAGGCTGAAGCGATCGGCTCGCTTTATGTGATGGAGGGTTCGACGCTCGGCGGCCAGATCATCTCGCGTGCGCTGGCGCAGGAATCGTGGATACCGCCTGGCGGCCTCGCATCCTTCAATCCTTACGGCGACGACACCGGCCGCATGTGGCGCTACTTTAAAGTGTTCGCGGAGCAAATGGCGACGAAGCGCGACCCCGCTCGCATCGTCACTGGCGCGCAAGCGACTTTCGATCTTCTCAAGCGGCAGCTCGCGTCATGACAGGAGCGAGCGTCGAGGCCTGCGCATCCGAACCGATCCGCATTCCAGGAGCGATCCAGCCCTTCGGCGCGCTCATGGTTCTCGACCCGCAAACGCTCGCATGCCTGCAGCGCAGCCGTAATTTTCAGGATGTCACGCGCGCCGATCCTGCGAACGGTCTTGATGCTTGTCCAGAATTCAGAGACCTGCTGCCAGAAATACGCCGTTGGCGCGACGATAGCGCCGCTCTGCTCATCACGCGCACGCGCATTCAGGGCGCGCCATTCCATGTAAGCGGCCATCGCAGTTCACAAGGGTTGATCCTCGAATTCGAGCCGCTCGCCACGGACGCGCCTGACTTCAACCTCGACGGTTTTTATCCACGCCTGCGCGGCTTCCTCGAAAAGGTAAGATCCGCGCCCGATCTCACGGCGATTGCGCAGGCGGCCGTCACTGACATTCGCGCGATCACCGGCTTCAACCGTGTCCTGCTTTATAACTTCGATGAAGATAGCCACGGCACCGTCTTG
Source organism: Hyphomicrobiales bacterium (assembly GCA_025356415.1). GTDB lineage: Bacteria > Pseudomonadota > Alphaproteobacteria > Rhizobiales > Beijerinckiaceae > Terripilifer. Next base: position 4,280 of record JANXTB010000249.1, on the reverse strand, counting down.
GCCGAAGACAATGACGGCGTGTTGCCGTCTTATCAGGGTCTGCGCTTTCCGGGTTCCGACATTCCCGCACAAGCGCGCGACCTTTACCGACTCAATCGCATCCGCCTCATCAGCGATGCAGCCTACACGCCCTGCCCCATCGAGCCGCCGATGAGCCCGATCGATGGCCGCCCGCTCGACCTGTCGTTCGTGGCGCTGCGCAGCGTGTCGCCCATTCACCTCGAATATATGCGCAACATGGGCACGGCCGCGTCGATGTCCGTGTCGATTGTCGTCGATGGGCAATTGTGGGGCCTGATTTCCAGCCATAGCCGCGATCCCTGGCGCGTGGCGCCGCAAACGCGCGACGCTTGCGAGAGCCTCGGGCAAATCCTGTCGCTACAGATCGAAGCCTATCTGCGCGCCGAACGCTCGTCGGCGCGTCTCGCGCTGAAAGAAGTCGAATCGCAACTGCTCGCCGCGCTCGCGGCATCCGAATCCGACTTCGAAGATGCACTGCTTGATGCGTCGGACCTGTTGCTCGCGCTGACCAATGCGCAAGGCGCGGCGATCGTCAGCCATGACGTCGTGCGTCTGGCTGGCGCGACTCCACCGGAAGCGGCCATCCTGCAGCTGGCCGCAGACTTGTTCAGCGACCGCAAGGAGATCTTCGCCACGGATTCCATGGCTTCTGTCTGGCCGGACGCCGCAAGCTTCGCCGATCATGCCAGCGGCGTTCTGGCGATTTCGGTTTCCCAAATCAGGCCGGATTATATTTTCTGGTTCCGCCCTGAGGTCGTGCGCACGGTGAACTGGAGCGGCGATCCGACCAAGCCGATGTCGGCGGAGTCGGATCGTCTGCATCCGCGCAATTCCTTCGAGCTCTGGAAAGAGCTGGTGCGGCTACGATCGTTGCCGTGGAGCGACGCTGAGCGCGAGAGTGCGCTCGGCTTCCACTCATCCATCCAGGCGATGATCCTGCGCGGCGCGGAAGAACGCGCGCAACTGACCGACCGGCTCGAGCGCGCCAACAAGGAGCTTGAGGCTTTCTCCTATTCGATCTCGCATGATCTGCGCGCGCCGTTCCGCCACATCGTCGGCTTCGCCGAGCTTCTCTCCGATCGTGAGAAAAAGCGGCTCGATGAAAAGTCGCAACATTATCTGCGCACGATCAGCGATGCCGCGCATGCCGCCGGGCGCCTTGTCGACGACCTTCTGACATTCTCGCAGCTCGGCCGCGCGAGCCTGCGCGTGAAGCCGATCGACATGAATACGCTCGTCGCGTCAGTGCTGCGCTTGCTTGAGCCCGACACCAAGGGCCGCCATATCAAGTGGCGCATCGCCAGCTTGCCGAGCGCCAGTGGCGACGTAGCAATGATTGCGCAGGTCTGGCAGAACCTGCTGCAAAATGCGATCAAGTTCACGGCCAAGCGCGACGATGCGGAAATCTCGATCGATGCGCGCGAGGAGCGCGACATGATCGCTTTTACGGTCGCGGACAATGGCGTCGGTTTTGAGATGGCCTATTCCGACAAATTGTTCGGCGTGTTCCAGCGGCTGCACAGCACCGAGGAATTTGCCGGCACCGGCATTGGCCTTGCGCTCGTCAAGCGCATCATCCTGCGCCATGGCGGCACGATCACCGGACACAGCGAACCGGGCGCCGGCGCGTCCTTCACCTTCACTCTACCCAAGCGCCCGCTCGCGCGTGATTCAGGAGCGCCAAATGGCTGATCTTCGTCCCATCCTCCTCGTCGAGGATAACCCCCGCGATCTCGAACTCACGCTGGCGGCGCTCGCCAAGTGCCAGCTCGCCAATGAAATCGTCGTCGCGCGCGATGGCGCCGAGGCGCTGGATTATCTTTATCGCCGTGGCGCCTATGGCGAGCGCCCGCCGGGCGATCCAGCGGTCGTGCTGCTCGATCTCAAGCTGCCGAAAGTCGATGGCCTGCAGGTTCTTGAAAAGATCAAGACGGACAGCGAACAGCGGCAGATCCCGGTCGTCATGCTGACGTCCTCGCGCGAGGAACGCGATCTGCTGCGCAGCTATGAACTGGGCGTCAACGCCTTCGTGGTGAAGCCCGTCGACTTCAACGCTTTCTTTGAAGCAATCCAGGACCTCGGCATGTTCTGGGCCATCCTCAACGAGCCGCCTCCTGGAGGGCGCTCCAATGCGTGACGACGTTCACGACGCGCAAGTCGAACAACGCGACGTTCACATTCTTCTGCTGGAGGATTGCGAACTCGACGCTGAATTGCTGGCCGCGCATCTGGCGAAAGCCGATCTGCGCTTCACCATGGAGCGCGTCGCGAACCGGCGCGACTTTGTCGCGGCGCTCAACGGCGGGCCGGTCGACATCATCATCGCGGATTATTCGCTACCGGATTTCGATGGTCTGTCGGCGCTGGCGATCGCCGGCACGCTGCAGCCCGACATCCCTTTCATTTTCGTCTCGGGCGTGGTCGGCGAGGATTTTGCGACCAATGCGCTGAAGCGCGGCGCGACCGATTACGTGCTCAAGCGAAATCTGGCGCGCGTCGGCACCGCCGTCATGCGTGCGTTGGAGCAAGCGCGTGTACGGGTCACGCAGCTGCAAACAGAGGAAGCGCTGCGGCAGAGTGAAATCTCGTCGCGACTGTCCATTGAGGCCGCGCAACTGGGTCTCTGGGAATACTATCCCGCGACGCAAGAGCTGAAATGGGACTTGCGGTGCTGGGCGCTTTTCGGCCTGAAACCTGAAGAACAAATCCCCTTCGATCGCGCCATCGCCGCCATCCACGCGGAGGATCGACCACGCGTAATGGCGCGCCTGGAACGTTCTCTGCAGCCCGGCACGCCGGAGTCGGATACTTACATCGACGAGTTCCGGGTGATCACGGCGCAAGGCGAAGAGCGCTGGCTCTCGTCGCGCGGACAGGCGCGGTTTGCGGGTGGACAATGCACGCTTCTGGTCGGCGTCATGCGCGACGTCACCGACGAGCACCACGCGCGCGACGGGCTGCGCCGCCTCGCTGACGAACTTGAGGCCAAGGTCGCGCAACGCACCGCCGAGCGCGATCGAATCTGGCGGCTGAGCCCCGATCTCTTCGCGTCGATCGGCTCCGATGGCCGCCTGCGCAGCGTCAATCCCGCATGGACCACCGCCCTCGGCTACGAGAAAGACAGCGTTGTCGGACAGCTTCTTCTCGACCTTGTGCACCCTGATGAGCGGCCCGGCGCGGTAAAAGCGCTGGCGCGATTGAACACCGGACTGGCAGTGGAGCGTTTCGAAAAGCGCATCCGCCACCGCGATGGCGGTTGGCGATGGATTTCCTGGACTATGGCGCCGGATGAAGGCGTTTTTTATGCTGTCGGCCGCGACACGACGGCGGAGCGCAGCGCGCTGATCGCGCTTGGCGAACGCAACCGCGAACTTGCCGCCGAAATTGAAGAGCGCGAACGCATCGAGGAGGCGTTGCGCCAGATGCAGCGGCTTGAAGCCGTCGGCCAGCTGACGTCGGGCGTGGCGCATGATTTCAACAATCTGCTCACCGTGATCCTCGGCAATGTCGGCTTTATCGAGCGCGCCGTAAAGGAAGGCGGATTGCCGCCGCGCACGCTGGAGCGGCTCGGCCACATGCGCGCCGCGGCTGAGCGCGGCGCCAAGCTCACTGCGCAAATGCTGGCCTTCTCGCGAAGGCAGAAGCTCGCGCCCAAGCGCGTCAACCTCAACGAAACCGTCAACGGCATGCAGCAGCTTTTGCAAAGCACGCTCGCCGGCTCGGTGCGCATCGAAACGGCGCTGCAATCGGGCCTGTGGCCGGCGCTTGTCGATCCGACACAGATCGAACTTATCATTCTCAACCTTGCAATCAATGCGCGCAACGCGATGGAAGTTGGCGGCACGCTGACCATTTCGACCAGCAACGCCAATGTGCGCACGATGCCGACGCGCTCGGAAGAGCCTGCGCCTGGCCGCTATGTCGTGCTCAGCGTCTCGGATACCGGCGCCGGCATGTCTCCCGAAGTTCTGGCGAAAGCTTTCGAGCCGTTCTTCACGACGAAGGAAATCGGCAAGGGCTCGGGCCTCGGCCTTGCGCAGGTCTATGGCTTCGCCAAGCAGTCTGGCGGCGGCGTGCGCATCGAATCCAAATTCGGGCACGGCACGCGCGTCGAGGTTTTCCTGCCGCGCGCCGATGCCGATGTGCAAGTGGAAGAAGAGACCGATCATCGCATGCCGCAAGCGACGAGCGCTGGCTGCACTATCCTGCTGATCGATGACGATCCGGATGTGCGCGAAATCGCCACCGCCATGCTGGAA
>JANXTB010000429.1 GCA_025356415.1 Hyphomicrobiales bacterium | reverse complement strand
CGGGAGAGGGCGGACTCGGGCGCAGCCCGAGCCGGGGTGAGGGCGCCTGCAACAGCCCGCAATTTGAACCGCCCTCATCCGTCATGCTTCGCATGCCGCCTTCTCCCGCCTGTGCGGGAGAAGGGCGCGCGTTGCGTCATTGCGCGCAATGACGGCTAAATCTCATACCGCACAAACAAAACCTGCGTATCGCCGCTCTCGCGCCTATCCAGCAGCGAAAACCCTTGCGGCAGAAGGACTTCCGCTTCCGCCTCTTCCTCCACCACGCATAACGCGTCAGCCGTCAGCCAGCCGCCGTCGCGCAAGGCGACAAGCGCCTTCGGCGCAAGGTCGCGACCGTAGGGTGGGTCGAGGAATGCCAGTGTGAATTGATCCTGCGGCGGCATGGGGCCGAGTTTCGTCGCGTCGCGGCGCATGATGCGGGCGATGCCCGAGAGGCCGAGCGTTTCGAGATTGGCGCGCAATAGGGCGCGGCCTTCGCTGGAATCATCGACGAACAGACCGCCCGTCGCGCCGCGCGACAGCGCCTCGATGCCGAGCGCGCCGGTGCCGGCGAACAGATCAATCACGCGCGCGCCCTCGCAGGCGTCGTCATAGCCGTGGGCCAGAATGTTGAAGATGGTTTCGCGCAGCCGGTCGGATGTCGGCCGCACGATGGAGGAGGAGGGGGCCTTCAGCCCCCGCCCTTTGAATTTGCCGCCGACAATGCGCATGCGCGCTTACCGGGGTGTGCGCGGTCCGCGCGGACCAGCGCCGCCCGGCTTGCCGCCAGGACGTCCACCGGGCTTGCCGCCGCCGAACTTGCCAGCCGGACGACCGCCGGGCTTCCCAGCAGACTTGCCAGCAAACTTGCCGGCCGGTCTGCCGCCCGGCTTGTCGCCACGCGGCGCAAAATCACCGCGCGGTTTGCCTTCACCACGGGGCTTGAACTCGCTGCGTTCGCCACGCGGCGCAAACTCGCCGCGCGGTTTGCCCTCGCCACGAGGTTTGCCCTTGAAGTCGCCACGCGGCTTGAACTCGCCACGCGGCTTGAACTCAGAGCGCTCGGGGCGGTCCAGACCTGTTGTCGCATGGCCGCGCGGCTTGTCGCCCCACGGCTTGTGCTCGGCCTGCTCCGGCGCGCCCGCGTCGCGCATGAAAGTGTTGCGCGGCTTTTCACCGCGACGATCCGGGCGCTTGCCCGCATCCTTCGCGTTGCGGCCAGTGCGCGGACGCTCGCCTGCCGTGCCATCGCGCTCGCTGGCGAAACGGCGCGCATTGCGCGTGCCGCTCGCGGCCTTGTCGTCGAATCGGCCCGCGGCTTTTGCGGCGGGTCTGGCGCGCGGCGCGACGATGCGTTCCACATCGACCGAGCGGCCCTTGCGGTCCGAGGTCGAGGCGCGCTCGATGCGGCGGCGCTGCGTCTTTTCATTGCCGCCCTTGACGGGCTCGTCGCGCGTCGCCCGCAGCACGGAGACGTGCTTGCGGGGACCTGCAACCGGGCGATCCTTGCGGGGGCGCTCGGCTTCTTCCTCGTAGCCACGCACCGGGCCGGGCTTGCCGCGCGGCTTGCGGGCGCCGGGTTCGGGCGCGTCGGGCAGGGGCGTGCGATCGACCAGCGCGCTGTCGAAATCCGCACCGGCTTCCTGCGCGAGCGTCGGGCCGATTTGGTCCATCAGCACGCGCGTGCGCACTTCCTCGACCATGCCTTCTTCGAGATCGCCGAGCTGGAAAGGCCCGTAGGAGAGGCGGATCAGGCGGTTCACCGCGAGGCCGAGATGTTCAAGCACGCGCTTGATCTCGCGGTTCTTGCCTTCGCGAAGACCCATGGTGATCCAGCAGTTGGCGCCCTGTTCGCGATCGAGATGCGCTTCGATCCCGGCATATTCGATGCCGTCAATCGTGATGCCCTCGCGCAGCGCGTCGAGCTGCGCCTGGTCGGTCGTGCCGTTGGCGCGCACGCGGTAGCGGCGCAGCCAGCCGGTCGAGGGCAGCTCGAGCACGCGCGCGAGGCCGCCGTCGTTGGTCAGCAGCAGCAGGCCTTCGGTGTTGATGTCGAG
>JANXTB010000420.1 GCA_025356415.1 Hyphomicrobiales bacterium | reverse complement strand
CTCGAGCGCGTGCATCCCAAGGTGCTGGTCGTCAACGATCCGTCCAGCGTGCGCAATGCGCCGGAAAAACTTTTCGTCATGAACTTTCCCGAGCTCATGCCCAAGACACTCATCACGCGCGACAAGGACCAGATCGAGGCGTTCCGCGCCGAGCATGGCGATGTGGTGATGAAGCCGCTGCACGGGCACGGCGGCTCGGCGGTGTTCAAGATTTCCAGAAAGGACCCGAATTTCGGCTCTCTTTTCGATATGTTCTCGGTGACGTTCCGCGAGCCCTGGGTCATCCAGACGTTTCTTCCCGCCGTCAGCAAGGGCGACAAGCGCATCATCCTGGTCGATGGCGAGCCGAAGGGCGCAGTCAATCGCGTGCCGGCGGAAGACGACATCCGCTCCAACATGGTGCGCGGCGGCGCTGGTGTCGCCACCGAGCTGACCGAGCGTGAACGCGAGATCTGCGCGACCATCGGCCCGGAGCTAAAAAAGCTTGGGCTTCTGTTCGTCGGCATCGACGTGATCGACGGTCATCTGACGGAAATCAACGTCACCTCGCCGACTGGCGTGCGCGCCATCAAGCGGCTTGGCGGGCCTGATCTGGCGGTCGACATCTGGAACGTCATCGAGGCGAAGCGGCGGGGTTGAAGCTTTCGTAGTGATTGCAAGCGAAGCTTCGTCGCTTCGCTCCTCGCAATGACGAAGCTGATTTTGCTCAATCCCTCTCCATGCTAATCAGGTTCCCATGACCCTGCTCCATCCCGAAGCTCCGCCACGCCGCCGCACCCGACACGAGCCCGGCGCGGGCGCCGTGATCGATCGCGCGAAACTCGATGCCGATATCGCTGCGCTTGCAGCCCGGCATGGCGACGACAAGGACGCGTTGCGCAAAGCCGCAGTCGAACGCTTTCGCGAGGCGCTCGATGGGGGGCGTGAAACGGCGCGCCGGATTCTCGAGGACAATGGCCGCGGCATCGCCTGCGCCGGGCGTCTCTCGTTTCTGGAAGACGAGCTGATCCGCTCGATCTACCGCTACGTCGTTACTTACGTCTATCCGACGCAAAATCCGTCGTCCGCCGAGCGGCTGTGCGTCGCCGCCGTCGGCGGTTACGGGCGCGATACTCTGGCACCCGGGTCCGACATCGATCTGTTGTTCCTGCTGCCCTACAAGCAGACGCCGTGGGGCGAGAGCGTGGTGGAAGCCATGCTCTACATGCTGTGGGACTTGCGCCAGAAAGTCGGCCATTCCTCGCGCTCGGTCGATGAATGCCTGCGCCAGGCCAAGGACGACATGACGATCCGCACCGCGCTGCTCGAAGCGCGGTTCATCCTCGGCGATGCAAAATTGTTTGAAGAGATGCGCAATCGTTTCGAGACGGAAATCGTGCGCAACACGGCGGCTGAATTCGTCGCCGCAAAACTCGCCGAACGCGACCAGCGCATCACGCGCGCCGGCACATCGCGCTATCTCGTCGAGCCGAACGTGAAGGAAGGCAAGGGCGGTCTTCGGGATCTCAACACGCTGTTCTGGATTTCGAAATATGTCTACCGCGTGCGCGACGCGTCCGACCTTGTGGCGGCGGGACTTTTCACGTCCGCCGAGTGGCGGCTGTTCCAGCGCTGCGAAGAATTTCTGTGGCGCGTGCGCTGCCATTTGCATTTCCATACTGGCCGCGCCGAAGAGCGCCTGAGCTTCGATGTGCAGCGCGCGATCGCCGAAAAGCTTGGCTACAATTCGCATGCTGGCCTGAGCGACGTCGAACGCTTCATGAAGCATTACTTTCTCATCGCGAAAGACGTCGGCGATCTGACCGCGATCGTCTGCGCGGCGCTTGAAGAAAAGCAGGCGAAGCCGCGCGCCATGCTCGATCGTTTCATGGGCCGCTTGCGCAACACGCGCCGCGCGCTGCCGGGCGGCGATTTCCAGTCTGAACATGGCCGCATCACCGTCGCGGCGCCCGATGTCTTCGAGAAGGATCCGGTCAACCTGATCCGCTTCTACTATCTCGCCGACAAATTCGATCTGGCGCCGCATCCCGATGCAACGCGTCTCGTGACGCAATCGCTGAAGCGCATCGATGCGAAACTGCGCAACGATCCTGAAGCCAACCGGCTGTTCATCGAGATCGTCACATCGAAACGCGCGCCCGAGCCCGTGCTGCGCGCGATGAACGAAGCCGGCGTGCTGGGCCGCTTCATTCCCGATTTCGGCCGCATCGTCGCGTTGATGCAGTTCAACATGTATCACCACTATACAGTAGACGAGCACCTGCTGCGCACCGTCGGCATCATGTCTGGAATTGAATCCGGACGGCTTGCCGAAGATCATCCGGTGTGTGTGGAAATCCTGCCCTCGGTCGGCAATCGCACGGCTCTGTATGTCGCGCTATTTTTGCACGATGTCGCCAAGGGCCGCGACGAGGATCATTCGACTGCCGGCGCGCGCGTGGCGCGCACGCTTGGGCCGCGCTTCGGCCTGTCCGAGGCCGAGACCGAGACGGTGTCGTGGCTGATTGAAAATCATCTCGTCATGTCGAATGTCGCGCAAAGCCGCGACCTGTCTGACCCGAAGACAATCCAGATGTTCGCCAACACCGTGCAGACGCTGGAGCGCCTGCGCATGTTGCTCGTGCTGACAGTGTGCGACATTCGCGCGGTTGGCCCGGGCGTGTGGAACGGCTGGAAGGGCCAGCTGCTGCGCACGCTTTTCTGGGAGACGGAAGTCGTTCTCGCAGGCGGACATTCGGCCATTGACCGCAAGCAGCGCGTCGCCCGCGCGCAGGAAGAATTGCGCACATCTCTGCCCGGCTGGTCCGATCCGGAATTCGACGCCTACGCCGCGCGGCACTATCCCGCCTACTGGCTCAAGGTCGACCTCGAACACAAGATCAAGCACGCCAATCTGCTGCGCTTGACGGAAGTGGAGATGCGCTCGCTCGCGACCGAAGTCGCGACGGACGCGTTCCGCGGCGTAACCGAACTGACGGTTGTCGCGCCCGATCATCCGCGTCTATTGTCGATCATAGCCGGCGCCTGCGCGGCATCGGGCGCCAACATTGTCGACGCGCAGATTTTCACCACGACCGACGGCCTGGCGCTCGACACGATTTCGATCAGTCGCGCGTTCGATCGCGACGAGGACGAGTTGCGCCGCGCCGCGCGCGTGGCGGATGCGATCGAAAAGGCGCTGCGCGGCGAAATCCGCCTGAGCGACGCCATCGCCAGCCGCATCGGCCAGCCCAAGGCCGCCGACAAGACCTTCCCGCTCGCGCCCGAGGTGACGATCGACAACAATCTGTCCAATCGCTACACGGTGCTCGAAGTGTCCGGTCTCGACCGTCCGGGCCTGCTGTATGATCTCACAGCCGCGCTTTCCAAGCTCAACCTAAACATTGGCTCGGCGCATATCGCGACCTTCGGCGAGAAGGCGGTCGACGCCTTCTACGTGACCGACCTCACGGGCCAGAAAATCGCCTCGACGACACGCCAGGACACGATCCGCCGGCGCCTGCTCGAAGTGTTCGATGGTACTGCCAAGTCTCCGCCCAAACGTAAGGCCGAGCCGGTGCAGGCTTGATTTTTCCGCTGCGCGCCATGATATGCCCCCTGAAACCTTGACCTCGCGGACGAAGATGACCGACCAGAAAAACCCTGAACACGACCCCCAGCGGGACGGCGGAGCCCATGAAAGCTCGATCACGTCGGAGGCCTCGCCGAATTCGTCGATCAACGAGCCGGAGCCCTTCACCGAGATCGAAAATCTCATCACCGAGAACAGCGCGCTGAAGGACAAGGTCCTGCGCACGATGGCGGAGATGGAAAATCTGCGCCGCCGCACCGAGCGCGAGGTCGCCGACGCCAAGTCTTACGGCGTGACGTCGTTCGCCCGCGACATGCTGACCTTTGGCGACAATCTGCGCCGCGCGATCGAGAGCGTTTCTGCCGAAGAGCGCGACGCCGCCAGCCCCGCGCTGCTGAGCTTTGTGGAAGGCATCGAACTCACCGAACGCGATTTCCTCTCGCGCCTCGCCCGGCACGGCGTGAAGAAGATCGACCCGCAGGGCCAGAAATTCGATCCGAACATGCACGAAGCCCTGTTCGAAGTGCCGGACCCGAGCGCGATCGCCGGCACCGTGCTGCAAGTGGTCGAAAGCGGCTACGCCATCGGCGACCGCTGCCTGCGCCCGGCGAAAGTCGGCGTGGCGAAGGGCGGCCCGAAGGCGCCCGCGGATGGTGAAGCGGCCAATTAGCCTCGTCATTGCGAGGAGCGAAGCGACGCGGCAATCCATCTTGGCCTCACAAGCGGCCTCTGGATTGCTTCTCTTCGCTCGCAATGACGGCTCAAGCCTTGTTGACGCGCCGCAGCGTCAAATTCAGCCGCCCGCCCTGCGGCAGCAGCGTCGATGTTCCGCCCATGATGCGGTCGACGCCGTGAAACGCCAGACGCGCCGGGCCTGACAGCATCATCGCGTCGCCCGATTGCAGCTTGAATGACTTCGTCGGCGCCTTGCGCTCAGTCCCGCCGATGCGAAACAGGCAGGTGTCGCCCAACGACAGCGAGACGACTGGCGCATCGAAATCATTCTCGTCGCGATCCTGATGCAGGCCCATGCGCGCCGACGCATCGTAGAAATTTACGAGACACGCTTCCGGCGGATGTTTGTAAGGCGCGAGATCATCCCATGCCCGCTGCGCCAGACGCGGGATGGCGGGCCAGGGCGCGCCGGTGTCGGGATGGGTTGGCTGATAGCGGTAGCCGTTCTCGCGGTCCGAGACCCAGCCCAGCGCGCCGCAATTGGTCATGCGGACGGAGAATTCTTTTCCGGTGCGCGGCATGCGCGGCGTGAACAGCGGCGCGGCTTTCACCGCCTCGCGCAGATCGGCGACAAGGTCGTGTTGTTCCTCGCGGGTGAGGTAGCCCGGCGCGTAAATCAGGCCGGGGACGATCTCGTGCATGGGCTCACTCACGGGTCCACCCTCTCCCATATCACTACGGGAGAGGGGTCGCGCCCGATCACGCGTGGTGCAGAACCTGCTTCGATTCCACCGTCGAATCCGCATTCAGCCGGTAGACCACCGGCACGCCGGTCTCGAGCTCCATTTTCATGATGCTCACCTTGTTGGCCTTCTCCAGCACCATCAGCAGGGCGCGCAGAGAGTTGCCGTGCGCAACCACGATGGTCCGCTCGCCGCGCAGCACGCAGGGCAGGATCTCCTGGCAATAATAGGGGAGCACGCGGGCCAAAGTGTCCTTCAGGCTTTCGCCGCCGGGCGGGGGCGTGTCGTAGGAGCGGCGCCAGATCATGACCTGCTCCTCGCCCCACTTCTTGGCGGCCTCGGCCTTGTTGAGGCCCGACAGATCGCCGTAGTCGCGCTCATTCAGCTGGATGTCCTTGACGACCGGCAGCGACGACTGGCCCAGATCCTCGAGCATCAGGTCGCAGGTGTCCTGCGCGCGCTTGAGGCCTGAGGTGAAAGCCTTGTCGAAGGTGATGCCGAGCTTTTTGACTTCGGCGGCAGCCTTCTTGGCCTCCTCGATCCCGACGGGCGTCAGGTCCGGGTCCTTCCAGCCGGTGAAAAGATTCTTCAGGTTCCAATCGCTCTGGCCGTGGCGCACGAGCACGAGAGTGCGGTCCATTTTCGCTCCTGTTTTGAAAGTGCTGCGTCAGATGTCGGAAAGGCCGAGCACGTCGGCCATGCTATAATGGCCGGGCTTGCGACCGTGGCCCCAAAGCGCCGCCCTGATCGCCCCGCGGGCGAAAATGGCGCGATCCTCGGCGCGGTGCGCGAGTTCGATGCGCTCGCCGGCGCCTGCGAAAATCACCTGATGCTCGCCCACGACCGTGCCGCCGCGCAGCGTCGCAAAGCCGATGTCGCCGGCGATGCGCGCGCCGGTGTGGCCATCGCGCGCACGCACGGAGCGCGCCGCCAGATCGATGTTGCGGCCAGCCGCCGCCGCCTCGCCGAGCAGCAGCGCGGTGCCGGACGGCGCGTCGACCTTCATGCGGTGGTGCATTTCGAGGACCTCGATATCGAAGTCTTCGCCCAGCGTCTGCGCGACTTTTTTCACGAGGCCGGCGAGCAGGTTGACGCCAAGGCTCATGTTGCCCGAGCGGACGATGGTGGCGTGGCGCGCGGCGGCGTCGATCTTCTCGACGTCGGTCGGAGAGAGCCCCGTGGTCCCGATCACATGGACGATGCGCGCCTGCGCGGCGAAGCCGGCGTAGGCGACAGTAGCGGCGGGAGAGGAAAAATCGATCAGGCCGTCGGCATGGGAAAGCGCCGCCAGCGGGTCGGCGCTGATGGCGACGCCGAGATTGCCGGCGCCCGCCAGCAGTCCTGCGTCCTGGCCCAGCGCAATCGAGCCTTCGCGCTCCAGAGCGCCCGAGAGCGTTGCGCCCGGCGTTTCATGGATCGCCTGGACGAGCATCCGCCCCATGCGCCCGGCCGCGCCGGCTACGACGAGCCGCATCTCGCTCATGAGGACCTCCCTTGTGACGTCGGGGAATGGTGACGTCAAAAACCCGTGCGGCGTCTATAGCGCCCGCGCCGCGCGCTTGCAAAGGCGAGCTTTTGCGCATGTCACGCTCGCGTCACAATCGGCCGCTAAGGTGTTCTCAAGTCATCGAGGGTTGCCCCTGATCCCGATGACCGCGCCGGGCCGGATGTACGCCCGGCGTTTTCGTTTTCAGGCGGCTTTATCGCCCTTGAGCGCGTCCTTCAGAATGTCGTTGATCCGCTGGCGCCAGCCCGGACCCGACGCCTCAAGCGCCTCAATCACATCCGCATCCAGCCGCAGAGACACCAGCTTTTTCGGCGCCTCGACAGGCGGGCGTCCGCGCGGGCGCTTGAACACCGATTTTTCGAGGTCTGACATGGCTTCCCAAGGGAGAGCGCGTGCGACGTCCTCGTCCGTCCACTCGGGATTTTCGGGGTCGTCTACAGGGCCCTTGGGATAGAAGTCGTCAATTCTCTTTTTCGACATAACGAAACACCTCGTCATCATGGGCGCGGCGCAGGCTGATGGCGCGAATGGCGTCGCCTCGGACCGTGTAGATGAGACAGTACCAACGACCGTCGATGATACCGTAGGCCCTCGAGCGGGACTCCGACTGCCGGTTGCTTGGCGCATAACCCCTCGATATCGCTCGCACGAGTGAGCGATATTCCATGTTTGGCGATGTTCTGCCGGTCTTTGTCCGGGTCGAACTCAATCATTTACGTATCACAATAAATGAAAAATGTATAACAGAAATTCGTTGCTGAAGTCAGTCTATCAGGCCCCGGCGATCTCCGCGACGATGGCTTCCGCCGCCGCCTTCGGGTCCGCAGCCTGCGTCACCGGCCGTCCCACCACCAGATAATCGGAGCCAGCGCGGATCGCCTCCGCCGGCGTCATCACGCGTTTCTGGTCGGCGAGCGCTGCGCCGGCGGGGCGGATGCCGGGCGTCACCAGCAGCATGTCCGGGCCGAGCAGGGCGCGCATAGCCGTCACTTCCTCCGCCGAGAGGATTAGCCCATGAACGCCTGCGGCCTGCGCCTGCCGGGCGCGGCGGGCGACGAGGTCTTTCACGCTGAGGCCATAACCTGCTTCGACGAGGTCGGCGTCGTCGTAGGAGGTCATTACCGTCACGGCGAGCAGTTTCATCGGCGAACCGCCCAGCGCGCCAGCGGCGGCCTTCATCGTCTGCGGGTACGCGTGGACGGTGAGAAACGTCGCGCCGATTTCCGCTACTTGTTCGGTCGCGCGCGCGACCGTGTTGGGGATGTCGTGCAGCTTCAGGTCGAGGAACACCTGCTTGCCTTGCGCGACGAGGTTTTTCGCCAGCGTCAGCCCGCCGCCATAGGTCAGCTCCAGGCCGATCTTGTAGAAGGTCACAGCGTCGCCAAGCCGCGCCACCATGGCCTCGGCGGCGACTGTATCGGCGAGATCGAGCGCGACGATCAGACGGTCGCGGGGCGAGGGCTGGGACATGGCTTTCATCCGGAATGGCGCGTTGGCGAAGTGCTTGGGCGAAGATCGCCCCTGATGCACCGGCGCGCCGCGTCTGTCGAGTGCGCGCGCGCCTAGCGGTCGCGCAGCTTCTTGAGCCTTGCGTCGCGCAGGCGTGCATCGGACAGGGCGGCTGCCTTCTCCAGCCCCGCCTTTTCGAGCCCGTGTTTCATCTTGGCCTTCCGCAGGCGGATCTCGTGGCCGACCTTCGCGCGGGTTTCCAGGAGATCGAGTTTCATCCGGTCGGCGTGGGCCTTGAGTTTCAAGATCACGGCTTCGCCCGGGCGCTTCTTGGCGGTGGTCTCGGCCCCAGCGCGATACACCCAGACACGTGCCGGCGGCAGGTTCAGCCAGACATGCGCCGAAACCTCGGACGTGAAGGCCACCATGGGTCGCCCGCCCTTCGGCTTTTTTGGCATGGGCGAAACCAGCCCATAGGTGAATTGCACGAACCGGCCTTCCGGCGGCATGAGCGCGAAGGCGTCCTCCAGCAGCGCGAGGCGCTGGTTGTCGGGCATGTTGAGCAGCGGCAGGCTGGAGACGACCGCGGCGACCGGCTGGTCGATCTTGCCGGCCAGTGTTTCGCGCAGGCGGATGGCGTCGCCCTGAATGACCTTGGCGCGGGGAAAACGGCGTTCCAGCAATTTGCAGAAGGCGGCGTCGAATTCGACGAGCACCAAACGCTCTTGTGCAAAGCCGCGCCGGAGCAGGGCCTGCGTGACGGGGCCGGTGCCGGGCCCGAGCTCGACGACGAGCCCCTCGGTGGCGGGCTCGATGTGGCGAGCCATGGCGGCGGCGAGAAAGCGCCCGGACGGGGATACGGCGCCGGTCGTCATCGGGTTGTCGAGCCACGCGCGAATGAATCGCGCTTCGTCGGCGAGGCCCCGATGGGGACTGCCGTCGTTGGGGCTTTTCACCCTGCCGCGCCCGTTCACGTCGGCGCTTTTCTGGATTGGACGCAATATCTCACCCCGGTAGCGCGGCAGGTATATTCCTCTCACAACGCCCGTAACGTCAAGGAAGTGTCACAGGCTCAGCTCACGCCCCCTCGTGGGAGCTATTGTGCGCCAGTGAGAAATTCCTTCATGCGCGTGAAAAAGCCGGAGGATTCCGGGTGTGTCTTGTTGGATGATTCGGTTTCGAACTCGCTCAGCAATTCGCGCTGGCGCTTCGTGAGGTTCTGCGGAGTCTCGACATTCGCCTGAATGTAGAGGTCGCCGAATTCGCGCGAGCGCAGCACGGGCATGCCTTTGCCCTTCAACTTGAACTGCTTGCCCGACTGCGTGCCCTCGGGGACTTTCACCTTGGCTTCCGAACCGTCCACCGTGTGCACGGTGAACTCGCCGCCGAGCGCCGCCTGCACCATCGAAATAGGCACGCGGCAGAACAGATCGGCGCCGTCGCGCTGGAAGAAGGGATGCGCCTTCATCGAAAGGAAAATATAGAGATCGCCGGCCGGCCCGCCGCGCAGGCCGGATTCGCCTTCGCCGGCGAGGCGAATGCGGGTGCCATCCTCGACGCCGGGCGGAATGTTGACCGAGAGCGAGCGCTCGCGCGTCACGCGGCCCGCGCCACGGCAGGCGTCGCAGGGATTGTCGATCATCTCGCCGCGGCCCTGGCAGGTCGGGCAGGTGCGCTCGATGGCGAAGAAGCCTTGTTGCGCGCGCACGCGGCCCGCGCCGCCGCATGTGGTGCAGGCCTTGGGCTTCGAGCCCGGCTTGGCGCCCGAGCCCGTGCAGGCCTCGCAGGTCATCAGGCTCGGCACCTTGATGGTCGCGGTCTTGCCCTTGAAGGCGTCTTCCAGCGTGATTTCGAGATTGTAGCGCAGGTCGTTGCCGCGCTCGCGGCCATTGGCGCGGCCACGCCGGCCGCCGCCCATCATGTCGCCGAACAGGTCGTCGAAAATGTCGGACATGGAGGACGCGAAACCATCGCCCATGCCGCCCGGGCCAGCGCTGCCATTCTCGAAAGCCGCGTGGCCGAAACGGTCATAGGCCGCGCGCTTCTGGCCGTCGGAGAGGCACTGGTAGGCTTCGTTGATTTCCTTGAAACGGATTTCCGCCGCCGTGTCGCCGGGGTTGCGGTCGGGATGACACTGCATCGCAAGCTTGCGGAAGCTCGCCTTCAATTCAGCGTCGGTCGCCGTGCGGCTCACGCCAAGCATTTCGTAAAAATCAGCTTTGGCCATGGGTCTTCTTGCCGTTGTCGATGATGTTCGTGAGCTGCATGTGAAGCGCCGTGAACGGATTCATGTTTCGCTCAAGCCCTGTCAACAGACGCAAAAGAGGCGGGCGGGAAATTTCCCGCCCGCCGGCTTTCAGATATCACGCCGACTTCTTCTTGTCGTCGCCGCCGACTTCCTTGAAGTCCGCGTCGATGACGTCGTCCTTGTGCGCGTCCTGCGGAGCGGCGCCTTCGCCGCCCTCAGCGCCTTGCTGCGCCTTGTACATCGCCTCGCCGAGTTTCATCGAC
>JANXTB010000408.1 GCA_025356415.1 Hyphomicrobiales bacterium | reverse complement strand
GGCGCGGCCTTGGGCGTCCGAGCCGGTCATGATGTCATGCATGTTCGGCGGGTTGTCGCGCGACTGCACCATGGCTCCCTTGTCGGTGAGCGCCGTCTGCAGGTTCAGATTGTTCTTGTCGCTGTGCAGATCGTCCATGCTGGTCGCGATGGTCTCGCCCTTGATGTTCTTCCATGGGCCCTTGCCGATGCGGTCGCGCGCGCTGACCGCGCCGGCGCCCTGCGTCGACAGATAGGCGTGCCAGGTCTTCGACCCTGCGCCCGCGGCCTGCGCCAGCGTCTGGCAATGCTTGTCGGCGCCCTCGAGCCCGCCGAGATCCGCGCCCTTGCCGATGGGCGCGGAGGTAACGAAAAAGGACATATCCGCCGCCTGCTGGGCCGAGGCCGGGACAGCGGAAAACAATGTAAGCGCAGCGAGCGCGGCGCCGGCGGCATGCAACTTCATGAGGTTTTCTCCCGGAAAGCTTCATTGAGTCCGGCGCTTAAGACGTCGGTGCAGCTACCAGACCTCTAAACTGTCGGCTCCCCAAATAACAATTTCGGGAGGTGGAATAAGGAGCTGCTTTTTTGCCTGTGAGAACTCATTTCAGTGTGGGCGCACCCTTGAATTGCCAAGTTCACGTTTGTTCAATCATTGCGTGTGTAAATTTGCGGCATTGAAACCCAAGTCTTTGCGGTCGTCGGGCCTAACCGAGGCAGATTTTGCATGCGCTCCATTTCCATTACCCAGAAAACCAACCTCGCAGCCGCCTCCGTGCTCCTGCTCTGTGCGATCAGTTCCGGCGCTGGCATGTGGGCGGCCCTGACTTTATCGGGCGGGCTGGAACGCGCGATGACCTCGGCGGCCATCATGCGCAACCACATGAGCGCCGACATGATGCATGACTCCATGCGGGGCGACGCCTTTACGGCGATCCTCGCGGCAGACCCGAAAACAGGCCTCAACGTTGATGACTCGGTCAAGGAATTCGAGGAGCACAGCGCATCCTTCGAGCGTTCGATGAAGGCCAACATGTTCCTTGCCGACGCGCGGACACGCGCCAAGATCGCCAAGGTCGAAGATGTGTTCGCCACCTATTACAAGGGCGGGCGGGAGATCATCACGCTGGCGAAGCAGGACGTCGAGGCCGCGAAGAACAAGCTCGATGCATTCGGCGAGATCTTCAAGCAACTCGAAGCCTTGAACGCGGACATCTCTGAAGCCGTTTCGGCCGACGCGGAGAATGACGGTGTCAACGCTGCGAACAAGTCCGTGCTGTCCAAATATCTGATGGGCGCGATACTTGCGCTTGCGATCGTCTTTTCGCTGTCGCTGATGGCGCTCAGCCGTCGCTTGATCGTGAACCCGCTCGTCGGCATGACACGCGCGCTCGATCGTCTCGCGCGCGGCGACATGAACGCCGAGCTTCCCACCGCCAGAGGTGACGACGAAATGGGCCGCATGGCCAAAGCGCTGGGCGTCTTCAAGGACGCCATGCTCGGGCGCCAATCCGAAATCGAGGCGCGCGAGCAGCGCGAGGCCGCGGACCTGCAGCGCGCGCGGCATGAGGCCGTGCAGCGCGCGCAGGAAGACGAGCGCCGCTCCATCGTGGGCGCGCTCGCCGAAGCGCTCGACCAGCTAGCTGCCGGCCGCTTCGTCTTTCGCATCGAGGCTGCGTTTCCCGAGGAATATCGCAAGCTGAAGGATGACTTCAACGAGGCCATCGCGAGTCTCGAGGGCGTCGTCGGCACGATCGCGCATGCGGCGGATTCGACGCGGCTCGGCACTGGTGAAATTGCCGGCAGCGCCGACAATCTTTCGCAGCGCGCCGCTGCGCAGGCCGCGAGCCTCGAGGAAATGGTCGCCGCGCTTTCGGCCATGACCGGCGGCTTCCGCTCCACCGCCGAGGGCGCCGACAAGGCGCGCCAGAGTGTTGGCGATGTGCGCGCCGACGCGCAGGGGAGCGGCGAGATCGTCAACCGCGCCGTCGCGGCAATGAGCGCCATTCACGCCTCTGCCGCAGACATTTCCAAGATTATCGTAGTGATCGACGAGATCGCTTTCCAGACCAGTTTGCTGGCGCTGAACGCCGGCGTTGAGGCGGCGCGCGCGGGCGATGCGGGCCGCGGCTTCGCCGTCGTCGCGCAGGAAGTGCGCGCACTCGCGCAGCGCTCTGCTGAATCGGCGAAGGAGATCAAGACGCTGATTTCCGCCTCGACCCAGCAGGTCGATATGGGCGTGAGCCTCGTTGGCGAAACCGGTCAGGCGCTGGCGCGCATCACCGGAAAAGTCGGCGAGATCGACAATCTCGTCTCAGGCATCGCAGCCGCCGCGAAGGACCAGGCGCACCGTCTCGCCGAGATCAATTCCGCCGCCAATGAAATGGACATGTCCACGCGCCAGAACGCCGCGCTGGCGGAAGAAATGACTTCCGTTGGCCGCAATCTCGCAACCGAGGCGCAGGATCTTTCCGATCTCGTCGGCCGCTTCGAGATCAAGCAGAACGAGCGCGAGTGGCGCATGGCCGGGTGAGGCTCACACGAGCCCGAGTTCGGCGTCGCTCGGGCGCGCATCGTATTTCGCGCGCGGCGGCCAGGGCCGCGCCGACCAGTGCGGCGTGAAGGCGAAACTTGACACGCGACGGCCCTCGGGCAGCGCGCCATTGCCGTAGCCCAGCGCATAATCGAAATAGAGTTTGATGATTTCCTCAGCCGTCACCTGCTGCGCAGCCGGGTGCGCAAGACAGGCGTCGCGCCATGCGCGCACGCGGGCGAATGCGCCGCCCTTGATGTCAAAGTCCTCGTAATAATCGAGGAACGAAAAACGCATGAACATCGATGTGTACACGCATTCGGCAAAGCCGAATTGCTCGAACAGAAACGGCCCGTCCGGCGCGTGCTGGCGCAGGAAGGCGTCGAGCTTGGCGTATTGCGCCGCGACCGCGCCCAGCATCTCGTCGCGCCTGTCGCGCGACTGGTTCATGACGGCGCGATAACCGGCGGCGACGAAATCGCCTTCGCCCGCGCACAGCATGCCCTCGACCGCCCGCTCATAAGGATCGCTGCGCTGGACGGGGTTTTGCGGAAACCTGTCCTCGAGATAGCGCAGGATGACGAGGCTCTCCTTGATGATGCGCCCGTCCTCCAGCTCCAGAACCGGCAGGGCGGTGGTCCCCCGCGTCTTGGCCAGCAAAGCCGGATCGCGCGGCCGCGTGATATCGACCACCTCGAAGCGGACATAATCGCCAAGACCCTTGAGCGCCAGCAGGATCTCGACGCGCTGGCTGAACGGACAGACCGGGATGTGATGCATGGTGAGCATGTGGGGCTCCGCGCGGGGTGGGGCGAGTTTGGAGCGGGATGGGGGCGGTGTCACGTGGGGGCGCGAGCGCCCCTCTCCCGCGCGGGCGGGAGAGGGTGCCTGGCGAAGCCAGACGGGTGAGGGCGGCGGGGCCGATGAAGCTTCGAAAAGAAACGCGCTAGTGGAAACGCCCTCATCCGTCGCGCTCCGCGCGCCACCTTCTCCCGCCAGCGCGGGAGAAGGACCACGCTCACGCCCCGTCATTGCGAGGAGCGCAAGCGACGTGGCAATCTATCCGATGGCAGCCGTTAGATGGATTGCTTCGCGTCGCTCGCAATGACGAGGCCGAAAGCACGCTTTCACTCCCCCAACCCCCCTCCGTCCGTAGCATTCCCGCCTCGCACTGCAGCATGGTAAAGCTCGGGTCTGACCTTTTCGGCCATCCAGCACCCGAGGCCCGCCCTATGAAGCATGTGCTTGAAATTCTTGAGGACCGTCGCGCCGAGGCGCGGCTTGGCGGCGGGCAGGGGCGGATTGACGCCCAGCACAAGCGGGGCAAGCTGACCGCCCGCGAGCGCATCGAGCTTTTGCTCGATCATGGGTCTTTCGAGGAATTCGACATGTTCGTGCAGCATCGCTGCACTGACTTTGGCATGGACAAGGGCGCCAAGATCCCCGGCGACGGCGTCGTCACCGGCTGGGGCACGGTGAACGGGCGCACCGTTTATGTCTTCGCCAAGGATTTCACCGTGTTCGGCGGCTCGCTGTCGGAGACGCATGCGGCCAAGATCACCAAGGTGCAGGACATGGCGCTGCGCAACCGCGCGCCCATCATCGGCCTGTTCGATGCGGGCGGCGCGCGCATCCAGGAGGGCGTGGCGGCGCTCGGCGGTTATGGCGAAGTGTTCCAGCGCAATGTGCTGGCGTCCGGCGTCATCCCGCAGATTTCGATGATCATGGGACCGTGCGCGGGCGGCGATGTCTATTCGCCCGCCATGACCGACTTCATCTTCATGGTGAAGGACACGAGCTACATGTTCGTGACCGGCCCCGATGTGGTGAAGACCGTCACCAATGAAACCGTGACGGCGGAAGAACTCGGCGGCGCCTCGGTGCACGCCACGAAAAGCTCGATCGCCGACCGCGCCTACGAGAACGACCTCGAGGCGCTGCTGCAATTGCGCCGGCTGATCGATTTCCTGCCCGCGTCCAACCGTGACGACGTGCCGGAATGGCCGACGTTCGATGCGAGCGACCGCATCGACATGTCGCTCGACACGCTGATCCCCGACAATCCGAACAAGCCCTACGACATGAAGGAGCTGATCGCGAAGGTCGTTGATGAAGGCGATTTTTTCGAAATTCAGGATCAGCACGCGAAGAATATCGTGACGTGTTTCGCGCGCATCGACGGGCGCAGCGTCGGCATTGTCGCCAACCAGCCGATGGTGCTGGCGGGCGTGCTCGATTCAGACGCCTCGCGCAAGGCCGCGCGCTTCGTGCGATTCTGCGATGCGTTCGGCATTCCGATCGTGACTTTCGTGGACGTGCCAGGCTTCCTGCCGGGCACCGCGCAGGAATATGGCGGGCTCATCAAGCACGGCGCCAAGTTGCTGTTCGCCTATGCGGAAGCCACCGTGCCGAAGGTGACGGTGATCACCCGCAAGGCGTTCGGCGGCGCGTATGACGTGATGAGCTCGAAGCATCTGCGCGGCGACGCGAATTATGCGTGGCCGACGGCGCAGATCGCCGTGATGGGCGCCAAGGGCGCGGTGGAGATCATCTTCCGCCAGGACATCGGCGACGCGGACAAGATCGCCGCGCGCACGAAGGAATATGAGGAGAGGTTCCTCTCGCCATTCGTGGCCGCCGAGCGCGGCTACATTGATGAAGTGATTATGCCGCATTCCACACGCCGGCGCCTCGCAAGAGCGCTCGCTGCGCTCCGCCACAAGGAGTTGGAAAACCCGTGGAAGAAGCACGATAATATTCCGCTGTAGTGTGTGTGACCTTCTCCCGCGCTGGCGGGAGAAGGTGGCGCGCACAAGTCGGGCCTGCCCGACTTGCGATCACGAATGCTGAAACCGGCTATAGCCGGTTTCAGATGCGCGACGGTTGAGGGCGGTTCATTCTGGTAACAGGGCATTTGTTGAAACGCCCTCACCCGTCATGCTTTGCATGCCACCCTCTCCCGCCTGTGCGGGAGAGGGGCGCGCGTTGCTAGAGTTTCGGTAATTTTGTCAGAATGTAATTGCGCTGCGCCTCATACTTCTGCGGCAGCATCACCTTCGCGCCCAGCGTCTCGACATTCTCGTCCACCGCAAATCCCGGCCCGTCCGTCGCAATCTCGAACAGCACGCCCGACGGCTCGCGGAAATACACTGATCGGAAATACGTGCGATCCAGTTGCGGCGTCGTCTCGATGCCGCTCTTGCGCAACATCGCCACCATCTCGGCCTGTTGCTCATCATCACGCGCACGAAACGCGACATGGTGGATCGAGCCTGCGCCGCGCTTGGCGGCGGGGATCGACTGGCCGCGCAGCAGCTCGATGCGCGCGCCTTGCGAAATGCTGCCGGGCTGCGTGAAGCGCACACGCTCGAATCCCGGCAATTCCGCGCGGCCGCTCTCGACCCAGCCAAGCACGTCCATCAGCACGCGCGCGGTGGCTTCCAGATCGTCCACCAGCAGCGTCGCGCCCGACAGGCCGGTGATCGCCATGTCGAGAGGAACTTTGGACGCCGCCGGATGGCTCATCCCCCGCACCGGTTCTTCCAGCAGCTCGAGGCCGATGCCATCGGGATCGTGCAAGGCGATGACGGGCGCCGCCGCGCCATGGTCGAGCGCGAAGGTCACGCCCTCGTCAGCCAGCCGCTCGGCCCAGAATTCCGCAGCGCCCGGCGGAATGGCGAAGGCGATCGTGACAGCCTCGCCGGCGCCTGGCTGCGCGGCGCGCGTATCTTCCCACGAGAAGAAGGACAGCACGGTGCCGGGCGTGCCGACCGCGTCGCCGTAAT
>JANXTB010000371.1 GCA_025356415.1 Hyphomicrobiales bacterium | reverse complement strand
TGTTCGACCCCCTCCCGAACCTGCTTGAGCGCACCAAGCCCGCAATGGCCGCCCCTGCCGTTGCGGGTTTTTCTTTGCGCGTTTTCCTGGATTGCGTCGCCGTGTTCGCAATGACGAACTTCGCTGTGGAACATTATTTCTTCACAATGCGTTGATGGTTCGAGGCGAATGGCCAAGCTGGTCCTCGCTTGCAAATCGCCCAAACGGGCGAAAGGCCCAAGGAGATACAAATGACTCTCGGCACCATTCTGCTCATTATCCTGATTCTTCTGCTGCTCGGCGCGATTCCGAGCTGGCCTCACAGCCGCGGATGGGGCTATGGACCGTCCGGCATTCTCGGCGTCGTGGTGATCATCATCATCATCTTGTTGGTGACGGGACGTCTGTAAGCAGGCTCCGGCCCCAACGAGAAAAGCCCCGGCGTGCCGGGGCTTTTTTTATGTCTGCTGAAAAAAGAGAAGCGCGTTACGAAACCGCTTCGCTGCGTCCCGTCGCGGCGCGGCGCGAGCGGCGATCGAAGAACAACGCCTGGCTGATGACGGCCTTCAGCGAGTCGACGCCGAACGGCTTGGTGATCAGGAACGCCGGCTCCGGAGGCTGGCCGGTGAGGAAACGCTCCGGATAAGCGGTGATGAAAATAACCGGCACTTCCATGGCGCCAAGAATCTGGTTCACGGCTTCAAGGCCCGACGAGCCGTCGGCCAGCTGAATGTCGGCGAGGATGAGGCCGGGGCGCTTGCCCTCGATGGTCTTCACCGCTTCCTTGTGCGTGCGCGCAATGCCGACAACATGGTGGCCGAGTTCTTCCACCAGCGTCTGCAGGTCGAGCGCAATGAAAGGCTCGTCTTCGATGATCAGAACATCCGTGCGAATCTGGTCGGCGATTTCCTTGCCGGCTGCGTCGATCAGCGTGGCGGCCTCACCGGGCGAGCAATCGAGCGCGCGCGCAACTTCGGCGGTCTCGAAACCTTCGAGCGAGGAAAGCAGGAAGGCGATTCGCGGGCGCAACGAAATCGCATCGAGGTTGCGCCGGGCGCCTTCCTCATCGGGAAGGCCCGCGCCATTGTCGGTATGCGCATTGACGGGCATCGAGCCCCAGACCTTCAGAAAAACGCGATACAACGCCGTGCGAACATCTGCATTGGGCTGGAACGCGGAGGGGTCTGTTACGATTGCCTCAAGGGTAGCAAGAACATAGGCGTCGCCTCCAGCCTGGCTCCCCGAAAGGGCGCGGGCGAACCGGCGCAGGTAAGGGATGTGCGAGGAGATCGCTTGGGAAACCGACATGCTTGACGCCCCTAAAAAAAAACCGCAGAGCTTAGGTCCATTTAACCCTGAAAACGCCGTTTGGTTCCAGTCCCTATCGGAACCAAAGCGATGCAAGGGGCGTTGTCGCCAGGATCGCCGCAGAGTAGATGGGGCGCGGCGATTGGTACAGGCCGGACGGCCATCCGGCGCTGGAGGGGTAATGTATGGACGATAAAACCGGGACGAGGAAGAAGCCGAGCGCGATATCCGCCCGGCCCGCGGTTCGGCCGGTGGGTGGTCGCGTCGCGCCTGCTTCCGCCGCGGCGCCTCGTGCACAGGGCCAATCCTTGGGCGAAACACAGTCGCGAGCCGAAAACATGCAGGTCATTGAGGGCGGCGGCGTCAAAACCGGGCCAAATGTGAAGACCTATATCGAACGGCAGTTGAAGTCGGTCTATGACGACGTGCTCAACCAGCCCATCCCCGATCGCTTTCTCGATCTTCTCAACGCGCTCGACGGCCCTGCCGCCGCAAGTGCGAAGAACGTTGGCGCGTCCAGCGGCAAAAGCGAGGATAACGAGTGACAGAAGCAACCGGAATCATGCAGGCGAGCCCCCAGCTGAAGGCGGATTTGCTCGGCGCCATTCCGAACCTGCGCGCGTTCGCCGTCTCGCTTTGCGGGAATCCCGACCGTGCGGACGACCTCGTTCAGGAGACCCTGGTGAAGGCGTGGAGCAATCTCGGCTCTTTCGTCGAGGGCACGAACATGCCCGCGTGGCTGTTCACGATCCTGCGCAACATCTATTATTCCGAATATCGCAAGCGCCGTCGTGAAGTCTCCGACAGCGAAGGCACCATCGCGGCGCGTCTCGCCACCGCACCGGCGCAGAACGGCCATATGGATTTCCTCGATTTCCGCGAGGCCTTGCAGAAGTTGCCGGCTGACCAGCGTGAAGCGCTGGTGCTGATCGGCGCCTCCGGCATGTCCTACGAGGAGGCCGCGGGCATCTGTAATTGCGCCGTCGGCACGATGAAGAGCCGCGTGAACCGCGCGCGGAACCGGCTCATCGAGCTTTTGTCGATCGGCTCCAGCTCGGACTTCTCGTCCGACGCCAATTGGCAGACCGGCCTCGATACGCTCATCATGGGCCATCGCTTTTCGCGCACGGGCAGCGATTAAGCGCAACTCGCGTCACCTCCACTGGATTGCTAGTATGTAATCTGGTGGAGTGACGAGGCATGGCTGACGAATCCGAAAATATCCGCGTTGAGACCGATAGTTTCGGTCCCATCAACGTGCCCGCGTCCCGCTATTGGGGCGCGCAGACGCAACGCTCCCTGCAGAATTTCCGCATCGGCGGCCAGCGCATGCCGGCGCCGCTCGTCCGCTCGCTTGGGCTTCAGAAACGCGTCGCAGCCGAAGTGAACCGCGATCTCGGCGTGCTCGATCCACGCCTGGCGGATGCGATCATCGCGGCCGCGCAGGAAGTGGCGGACGGCGTGCATGACAGCGAGTTTCCGCTGGTTATCTGGCAGACGGGGTCCGGCACACAGACCAACATGAACGCCAATGAAGTCATCGCCAATCGCGCCAATGAATTGCTGGGCGCGGCGCGCGGGACCAAATCGCCGGTGCATCCCAACGATCACGTCAACTATGGGCAATCCTCCAACGACACATTCCCGACGGTGATCCACATCGCCGCCGCGCGCGAAATCGCCGCGCATCTGCTGCCGGCGCTCGACGGCCTCGGCGTTGCGCTTGCCAGCAAGGCGCAGGACTTCGCCGACATCATCAAGATCGGCCGCACGCATTTGCAGGACGCGACGCCGGTCACTCTGGGACAGGAATTTTCGGCCTATGCGGCGCAATGCGCTTTCGCAGCCGCGCGCATCCGCAACGTGTTGCCCGATCTCTATCCGCTGGCGCAGGGCGGCACGGCGGTGGGCACCGGGCTCAACGCCAAGCAGGGGTTCGCGGAAGCCTTCGCCACGCGCATGGCGGAGGCGACCGGCCTGCCGTTCACGACCGCGCTCAACAAGTTCGAGGCGCTCGCCTCTCATGATGCTCTGGTCAATGTGCATGGCGCATTGAGCGCTGCGGCGACCGGGCTGTTCAAGATCGCCAACGATCTTCGTCTTCTCGGCAGCGGGCCGCGCTCGGGTCTTGGCGAAATTGCGCTGCCGGAAAACGAGCCCGGCTCATCGATCATGCCCGGCAAGGTGAACCCCACGCAGGCGGAAGCCATGACCATGGTGTGCGCGCGCGTGTTCGGCAATCAGACGACCATGACGTTCGCGGGCTCGCAGGGGCATCTCGAGCTCAATGTCTTCAAGCCGGTGCTCGCCTTTGCGCTGCTTGAAAGCATCTCGCTGCTGGCGGACGCCTGCCAATCCTTCCGCGTGAATTGCGTGGAAGGCATTACGGCGAACCGCGAGCGCATTTCCGATCTGCTCTCGCGCTCGCTGATGCTGGTCACCGCGCTTGCGCCGAGGATTGGTTACGACAAGGCGGCGAAAGTCGCCAAAAGCGCGCACGAGAAGGGCACGACCTTGCGAGAAGAGGCTGTGGCGCTGGGTTATGTCACGGCTGAAGACTTTGACGCCGTGGTGCGGCCCGAGGCCATGCTGGCGCCGGACGCTTAGGGCGCCAGCGGCTCGCGGCGGATGCAGACCTTGGTGATCTCGTCGAATTTCTGCCGCTGCTCGCTCGACAACCGGTTCTGTGCAACCGCGCCGCCGATGCCTTGCGCCTCCGACCCGTCGGCGATGCAGCCGCAGGCGCGCGTACACAGCGCGGCCTGTCCGCCAGAGGTCAGGCATTGTTGCTGGCAGGTCGCGCGGAACGTCTCGATGCTCGCCGTATAGCGAGGACCTAGAAGAATCGAGATGACGAAAACGATGCCGATGAAGATTGGTTGGTGCACGAGATAGAGCAGCAGCGAATGGCGCCCGCCCCAGACGAGCGCTTTTGCCGGCGCCATGCTTGGGCGCCAATTCGCGAGCCACGCGGGCAGGCCGCGCGCGAGGATCATGCGGCCGAGCAGCAGGCCGATGAGCATCACGCCAAACCACGGCAGCAGCGGGCGCCAGTCGTTTGTGAGCGGGATCTTCGTGCCGAGACCGAGCCACAGCAGCGCATCGCCATTGAACGCGGGGCCGCCCACATACAACGGCAAGGCAAGCGCGATCACCGCGACCAGCGCAACGAGCCATGAAGGCGCGGCGATGAACGGCAGCGACAGTAGACCCGCGACGGCGATCAGATGCAGGATGCCGAAGAAAATATAGGAGTCAGGGAAGATGAAGTAAGTCGCGATCGTGATGCCGAGCGCGGCGGCGCCGATCTTCGCCAAGCGCCGCAGCGCCTGGTTCCAGTCGAGGCCATTTCGCGCCGCCAGCGCGAGGCCAACGCCCGCTAGTCCGATGAAGGCCGCTGCGATGGAATGGCCGAAAGCGTGGAAGCGCGGATCAGTTTCAAGCGTTTGCGGCGCGAGGCCGAAGAATGTCAGGTCCCAGCAGATGTGAAAGACAAACATCGCCAGCAACGCGACCCCGCGCGCCGCATCGATGGCGGGCCAGCGCGGGGTTTTCGTGGGCGTGGTTTCGTCTTGCATCATGGATCAGCTACGGGGCGGGCTTGTCGCTGAAATGGCCGAAGACCATGTCGGGCGCGCTCTTGTTGTGCAGCGAGGGAATGACGCGCCCCGCCCAGATCTCCGTCAGCGGGCCGCCTTTGTAACCCAGCACGGGCGACTCGCCCCAGGCGTCGACGCCTTTCTCGCGCCAGGCGACGCGCGCCACATCCGAATTGAATTCGGTCGCATACATCGAGCGCATGCTGGCGAAGGGATAGTTTTTCGGGGCATCGGCCGAGATTGCGACATCGAGGATCATGCGTTCCTGATCGATCGTATCGAGCTTGATGGTCGCCGAGCCGCCGCGCGCGAAGCCGAGCGTGAACGTCATCTTGTCAGGATCGAAGTCGATGGATTTCAGATCGACGATGGGCCGCTGCTGCGTCTCCACCGGACCGACGAGGAACGATGAACCGTAAGCGGTCCAGCGCATGTCCGCGAAGGGCAGCGGGCGCGCGCGCCAGTAGCCATCCGGCGGATAAAACACCAGCACCTCTTCAGCGCGCTCGCGATACTTCATCCAGAGCTGCACCATGTGCAGCCCCTTTTCTTCGCGATTGCCGACGCGCATCACGGTGTTCGCCGGTCGCCAGAAGGACGGATAGGTGTAGCCCGTCAGCCAGAATTCCGGCGTCTCCCAGAAGGTGATGCGGCGCGCGTCGGACTTGAACACCGGATCCTGCGACATGTCGCAGGAGGTGAAGTCGGGCGCATAACGATCGATGTTGATCGTGCCGATATAGGCCGGATGCACGGCTTGAATGCGGAACTGACGCACGAGCGGCGACGAGAATGTCAGCTCGATATTGTCCTTCTCGGCGCACAGCACCGGCGTCGACTTGTTGGCGACATTCACCGCGAGCTCGTTCGGATCGATGCCCTTGGTCGGCGGCGTGAAGGGCGCCGGCGCGGGCGTCGGCGTGCGCGGCTGCGCGAGGGCCGGCGCCACGCCGAGCGCGAGCGTGCAGGAAAGTGCGAGGAGAAGGGATCTCATGCGTGTTCCAATGTCTGCGGTGGAGAAGAAGGAGCGGAAGCGGAGACTTGTTCCAGCATCGCCAGAAGCGGTGGCCGCGCAAGGTCCTCGGGGATAGCGCAAAGGCCGGTGCGCTGCAGGAAAGCCGTGAAGCGCGGGCTGGACGTCTCGACCGCGAACGGAATCGCGAAGAGATAACCAAGAGTCAAAGGCGCCGACCACAAGATGAGCGACGGCGCCAGCCACGCGGCCATCGCGTAGAGATAAAGTCCGAAGACGAGCTGCGGCCAAAGCCCCACGAATGCTGTTGCATAGGACAGCTCATGCGCATCGCGCGACTGTCCGCTCCAGATGACGGAACGCCCGAACAGCAAGCCGATCATGAACAGGCCCGTGCGCAATGTCGTTGCGGCGCCGAGCAGGAACGAGAAGGCGAGTTCGAACAGCGCGCCCGATGCAAAGCGCGCGCCGCCGCCGTAACGCGCAAGCCCGCCGCGCGTGAGCGCGATGTCGGCGAAGCCCGCGAGCTTCGGCGCGAGATACATGAAAAGCCAGACGCCATAGAGGCCGAGTGCGGAGTGCGCCGGAAAACGCGCCATGTCCTCACCATCCAGCGGCTTCAGCGCAGCGAGCGCAATCAGCAGAGTGAAGGCCGGCACGCCGATGAACATCATGATCGCCCAGAGCAGCTGGAAGCGGCTCATCGGCTGGATGTTCTTCAAACCTAGCAGAGCCCAATATTGCATGTTGCCCTGGCACCAGCGCAGATCTCGGCGCGTGAATTCCAGCAGGGTCGGCGGATTATCCTCGTACGAGCCGCTTTCTTCGGGCAGCACGCGGCACTCGAATCCGGCGCGGCGCATCAGCACCGCCTCGACCTGATCGTGCGACAGGATCTGTCCGCCGAGCGGCGGCTTTCCGGGAAGCAGCGGCAGGTCGCAATGATCGCGAAACGGCGCGACGCGCACCAGCGCATTGTGGCCCCAGAACGGCCCGCAATCGCCAGCCCACCAGGCGCCGCCCATCGTGTAAGGCCGCATGCCGTGGCGCATGCCGAACTGGAACACACGCGCGAAGCCCGATGTCGCGGGCGCGCCAACAACGAGGCTCTGCAGGATGCCGAGCTTCGGCCAGGCTTGGCCCATGCGCACCATGCGGAAGATCGTCTCACCAGACATCAGGCTGTCGGCGTCGAGCGGCAACATGAATTCAAAGTCGTGGCCCCAACGCAGGCAGAAGTCGCGCACATTGCCGGCCTTGAAACCCTCGTTAGACAGGCGGCGGCGATAATGCAGCCGCGCGGCGACTTGAGGATGGCGCGCTTTCAACGCCGCCACGGCGCGCTCTTCCTCGTGTGCTGTGCTCTCGTCGTTCGTGTCGCTCAGGACGAAATAAGCGAAGGCCGAGTCGTCGCCCGCCTGCGCCATCGACAGCATCATCGTCTCGAGCCGCGCGATGGCGCGCGCCGGATCTTCATTGCGCACGGTCATGACGATGGCGGTGCGCTGCGTGATCGGCTCCTGGCTGTCGCCCGCCGACGCAAACGGCATGACATGCTGGCGTGCGGCATCGCCGCCGTGCAGCAGCCACAGGCCGAGCAAAGCGTTCCAGACGCCAATCACGCTCCACGGCGCGGCGATGGCGAAGCAGATGAACATGGCGACGTCGATTGCGCTCCAGCCCTGATCGCCGAGGATCGAGGCGAGCCACCACAGCAGCGCGGCGTAAATCGCGAAATTCACCGCAAGCGCAACGCGGCGTCGGCGATGCAGCATGGCGGCGGGTTGCAGGCCGGCTGGCGTCAGGTTTTCACGCATAGGCGCCGACGACATCAAGCTTTCTCCTGCGGGCGAAATCGCCAAAATCAGCCGCCAAAATCTGTTGCTAAGCCGGGCGGGACATTAGAGGGTGTGCGCATGACGGTCGAGACGAAAAAGACTCACTCACAAACGCGCCCCGGCAACCAGGCGCTCTGGTACACAGCCAAGGCGCGCGCCGAGCTGCGCCCTGTCGACGTGCCCGAGCCCGGCCCCGGCGAGGCGCTGGTTCTTACCCTGTGGTCCGGCATTTCGCGCGGCACCGAACGCCTCGTCTATGAAGGCCGCGTGCCGCTTTCCGAATTCGACCGCATGAAGGCGCCGTTTCAGGAAGGCGAGTTCCCTTATCCCGTGAAATACGGCTATTGCGCGGTCGGCATTGTCGAGCAGGGACCCAAGGACTGGCTCGGCGTCCCGGTTTTCGCGCTGCATCCGCACCAGACGCGCTTCGTGGCGCCGGTGGACCGGCTGGTCGCGATCCCCGAGAACCTGCCGCTGCGCCGCGCCGCGCTCGCGGCGAACATGGAGACGGCGCTCAACGCGCTTTGGGATTCCGGCGCGGGGCCGGGTGACAGGATTGTGATTGTCGGCGCGGGGCTCATCGGCCTGCTGGTTGCTTTCCTCGCAGTGCGTCTGCCGGGGACGGAAGTCGTTGTCGTCGATGTCGAGACGGCGCGCTCGCAGCTGGTGACGGCGCTGGGCGCGGAATTCCGCACGCCGGGCGCGCTGGCGGGGGATGCAGACGTGGTGTTCCACGCCAGCGCGCAGGAGGCCGGGCTCGTCACAGCGCTTGGCGCCGCGGGCTCCGAGGCGACGATCGTCGAATTGAGCTGGTATGGCGACAAGTGGGTGTCGGTGCCGCTCGGCGGCGCCTTCCACAGCAAGCGGCTGAAGCTGATTTCATCGCAAGTCGGGCAGGTGGCGCCTTCGCGCCGGCCCCGCTGGACCTATGCGCGCCGCCTGCGCAAGGCGCTCGATCTTTTGCAGGATGACGTGCTCGACAAGCTGATCACCAGTGAAGTCACGTTCGACGCATTGCCGGCTGCGCTGTTTGACATATTTAATCCTGCAGCGCCCGCGCTGGCGACTGTCGTGCGTTACTGAGAGAGGTTTCATTCCATGTATGCACTCGAGGTGCGAGAGCACATCATGATCGCCCATTCTTTCAAGGGCGAATTCTTTGGTCCCGCGCAGAACATGCATGGCGCGACTTTCGTGGTCGATGTCGCTTTCTTTCGCGAGACGCTGAACGAGCATGAAGTGGTGGTTGATATCGGTCGCGCAAGTGACGCCCTGAAGGCGACGCTCGGGCCGATCAATTACCAGAATCTCGACGCGCTCCCGCAATTTGCAGGACGCCAGACGACGACGGAATTCCTGTCGAAATACATCTTCGACGCCATGGCGGCTGCGGCGCGGAAGGGCGAGCTCGGCCCCGGCGGCGAGGGCATCTCGAAGATCCGCGTCACGCTGCATGAATCGCATGTCGCCCGCGCGTGGTTTGAAGGCCCGGTCGCCTGACGCACATGCGCGCCGTCTTCGCCATCCCCGGCGATCTTTCCTCGCTCACCGGCGGCTACGCCTATGATCGCGAGGTCATGGCGCGCATCGACATGGCGCATCTCCCTCTGCCGCAAGGGTTTCCGGCCCCATCGCCGGACGATCTGCGCGAGACGGAGCGCCTGCTGCGCGGTGTGGACCCTGACGCGGTTTTGCTGATCGACGGGCTGGCGTTCGGCGACTTCACGCCTGAACTCCTGCGCGCGCTGCCGCGCAAGATCGTCGCGCTCGTGCATCATCCGCTGGCTTTGGAGACGGGTCTGTCCGCCGCCGATGCGCAGCGGCTTGCGGCGAGCGAGCAGCTTGCGCTTTCGCACGCCGCGCATGTCATCGTCACGAGCGCGAGCACGAAGCAGACGCTTGCCGCGGACTATGATGTCGCGACCTCGCAGATCACGGTCGCCATTCCCGGCGTCGCACGCGCGCCTCGTGCGCGTGGTTCGCAAGGGACGCCGCACTTGCTCGCCGTGGGCTCCGTGACGCCGCGCAAGGGGCATGACGTGCTGGTCGATGCGTTGGCGGGGATCGCCAACCTCGATTGGCGCCTCACCATCGCGGGCTCGCTCGCATGGGCGCCCGATCACGCGCGCGCACTTGCGGCCAAGGTCGAGGCTGCGGGTTTGGGCGACCGCATCACGCTTGCGGGCGAAGTCGATGACGCTGCGCTGCAGGCGCTTTATGTATCCGCAGATATTTTTGTCATGCCCTCGCTCTACGAGGGCTACGGCATGGCGCTGGCCGAGGCCATGGTTCGCGGCTTGCCCATCGTCGCAACGACCGGCGGCGCGGCTGCGGAAACGCTGCCCACCGGCGCAGCGTTGAAAGTAGCGCCGGGCGATGCCGTCGCTTTGCGGGACTCGCTGTCGCGCCTCATCGGCGACGAGCGCTTGCGGACGCAGCTGGCCAACGCCGCGTGGGAGGCTGGACAGGCGCTGCCGTCATGGGATGATACGGCGCGCAGTGTGGCGGGAGTTTTCGCCAGCATTGAAGGAACAAGCGCATGACCGGCTTTTCTCCCGACTGGCTCGCGCTGCGCGAACCCGCCGATCATGCGGCCCGCGCCGAGGAGGTCGCGCGCGACGTCTTCGCGCATTTCGCAGGCCACGCCGCCATTACGCTGGCGGATCTTGGCTGCGGCACAGGCTCGAACCTGCGCGCCATGGCCGCTCATCTGCCGCCGCGCCAGATCTGGCGGTTGGTCGATTGGGATCGTCATCTTCTCGACGCCGCACGCGGGCGCCTCGTCTCCTGGGCCGATCGCGCCGAAACGGAAGACGCCGACATGCGCCTGAAAAAGGGCGCGCATGACATCACGCTGCGCCTCGAACAGGCCGATCTTGCGCGCGATTTCGAAGGCGTGCTGGATCGACATGCGGATCTCGTCACCGCCACGGCGTTTTTCGATCTCGTGTCGGCGCACTGGATCGATGATTTCTGCGCCGCGCTTGCGCGCAGGCGGCTGCCGCTCTACGCGATCCTTACTTACGACGGACACGAACAATGGTCGCCGTCGCATGCGAGCGATGCGCCCATGCTCGCGGCCTTTCACGCGCACCAGCAGCGCGACAAGGGCTTTGGTCCCGCGGCCGGCCCCTTCGCCGCCGCGCATCTGGCGCGCGCGCTTGAAGAGCAGGGCTACCGCGTCACCAGCGCGCCGAGCCCCTGGCGGCTGGGTCCGCAACAACGCGAGCTGATGGTCGAACTGGCGCGCGGCGCCGCGCAAGCCGTGGCGGAAACCGGCCTTGTCGGGGAGTCCGTCATCGCCTCATGGCGCGCCGCGCGGGAGAGCGCGGAGGCTTGCGTCATCGGCCATGTCGATCTGTTCGCGCGGCCTGCCTGATCAGCTTTTCCGGCGCGGCAGCATTCGGTCCATCACGCCATCGCGCTTCACCACGCGATGCATCAGCGCCCCGCCGATATGCGCGACGAGCAGCGCAATGATGAGAAACGCAGACAGTTCATGCGCTTTGAACAACAGCTTCGAAAGCCATTCGCTTTCCGGCGCCAGCGGCGGCAGTGTGAACAGCCAGAACACATTGATGGCCACCGGATAGGCCGATGTCGCCGCCCAGCCCAGCAGCGGCGTCACGACAATCAGCACATAAAGCGCATGATGCACGAAGCCTGACGCGCGCTGTTCAAAAGGCGTCAGCCCCGCATAGACGGCGGGTGCGCCGAAAACCCCGCGCACCGCAAGCCGCATCAGCGCGAGGCAGAGCACGATGAAACCGAATGAGCGATGCAGGTCGTAGCCGAGATTCTGCACCGGGCCTTCGGGCAAGTCGTCGAGAACGAGACCCGCCGGGATCAACCCGAAGATGATGATGGCCGTCGTCCAATGCAGCCATTTCGAAACGGCTGAATATTCCAGCCGGCCCTTGCCCTCCGCCAATGCGCTCATGTCAGCCCCCGCCTTCCGTCTGTCGCAAATCACAATCGATCAAAAATTCACGTTCGCCGAGCGGATAGAGCACGGTCTTGGGGCGCAGCGCGCCCGACAGGTCCGAGATCGGCGCGAGGTCGAGGCCGTTGCGGCCCGAGCCGATGATGATCGGCGCGAAGAGCAGATGCAGGCGGTCGATGCAGCCCGCGTCGATGAAGGACGAGATGGTGCGCGCGCCGCCCTCGATCAGGATTTTTTTCATGCCGCGCGCGAACAGCGCATCGACGATCGCGCGCGGCGCGATGGCGCCGTGGTGGGCTTGCAGCCGGATGTGTTGCAGGCCCGGCGGCAGCGACTCGACCGAACAGGCTGTGATGACGAAACAGCTCACGCCATTGTGTTCGTGCCATTTCGCGGGGCTCTTCAGCCGCCCGGTCGGATCGATGACAACGCGCGCGGGGCTGCGGCCGGGTACGCGCCGTACGGTTAATTGCGGATCGTCGGCGACGACCGTGCCGGCGCCGACTACGACAGCATCCACTTCCGCGCGAATGCGGTGCAGGTGATCGAGCGCGGGCGCGCCGTTGATGTATTTGCTCATGCCCGTAATGGTGGCGATGCGCCCGTCCAGCGACTGGCCGAGTTGCGCCACCACGAACGGCCGCGCAGGATCGGCGCACCGGAAGGGTGCGAACGGGTCCGGCATCGACGGCTCTATGCTGCGTTCTGCGGCAGGTCTCATGGACGCTCCTAGTTTCCGCCCCAGATATAGGTTATGAGCGGGGCAGGGGAGGGATTGGGAAGGCGAGGTCCTGCTCGGATCGTTGTTCCCGACTTGTGAGGGTCGCGTGAAGGATCGGAAGCCTAGTCTAATCGGAGGCGCAGCCTTCGGCCATATCCAGGTCGAACGCGCTATAGCAGAAGTCAGGTCCGGCCGTCCCGTGCTCGTGACCGCGCCGCAGGGCGCGATGATCGCCGCGAGCTTCGAGGCGCTGGACGACGCGCTTGTCGCGGAGCTCGCGCTCCTGGCGCAAGGCCGCGCCCGTCTCGTGCTGGCCGCGCCGCGCCTGCGCCGCCTTGGCATCGAGCGCCAAGCCGCCGGGTTCATCGCGCTCCCCACCATCGAACTCGCCCGCGTTTCTGCGCTCTCCGTCGAGCTGGAAGGCCGCATCGACGCGCCTGTCGCCTGCCTTACGCCCGCCGACGAGGCGGCGCTGGAACTGGCCCGGCTGGCGCTCGTCCTGCCCGCCGTCGTCACCGTGCCGATCGACGCGGAGGCGCCGCAAGTGGCCGGCCTCGTGCGCGTCTCGAGCGCGGCGATTGTGCAATACCGGGCTGAAGAACAGCATGAGTTGAAGCTCATTTCGCGCGCGCCGGTGCCGCTAGAGGGCGCGACCGATAGCGAATTTGTGATCTTCCGCGGCGGCGAAGGCTTGCGCGACCAGGTGGCCGTGATCGTCGGCAAGCCGGATTTCTCAGGCCCGGTGACGGTGCGGCTGCATTCGGCCTGCCTGACTGGCGATCTGTTCGGCTCGCTCAAATGCGATTGCGGCGACCAATTGCGCCACACCGCGAAATTCATGGCCGAGAACGGCGGCGGCGTGCTGCTCTATCTCGATCAGGAAGGCCGCGGCAACGGCATCTCGAACAAGATCCGCGCCTATCGTTTGCAGGCGCAGGGCTTTGACACCTATGACGCCGACGAGGTGCTGGGCTTTGATCACGACCAGCGTGGTTTCGCCTTCGCGGGGCTGATGCTGAAGCAATTGGGCGTCACCACTGTGCGCGTCATGACCAACAATCCGGTCAAGATCGCGGCGCTTGAAGATGCGGGCCTCATTGTTGCAGAGGACCAGCGCATCGTCGGGCGGCTCACGGATCAAAATGTGCGTTATCTCGCGTCGAAGCGGGATCGCGCGGGACATTTCATCGATATGTTTGAAACGGCGCCGCCTGCCCACGGTGGGGCCAAGGACTGATTAAATGCATGAGCGGACGCCAGGCGCGCGCAGCCTTTACCCGGCTGCGTTTTTCATCTTCGCTGTCGCGACGCTTACGCTTGCCTCGCCTTGGCTTTCGGGCCGTTACACCATTCCATGGGACGCCAAGGCGCATTTTTATCCGCAGCTCGTGTTTCTGGCGAAGTCGCTCCAGAATGGCGATTCACCGTTCTGGAATCCGGATGTCTTCGCGGGTTCGTTCCATCTCGCCGATCCGCAATCGCTGATCTTCACGCTGCCATTTCTGTTCGTGGCGAAATTCGTCCGCGATCCCGGATTCATCGCCGCGGACGCCACCGTGTTTGCAATGCTGGCGCTCGGCGGCGCAGCCATCATGCTGCATTTTCGCGATCGCAACTGGCATCCCGCGGGCGCGCTCGTCGCCGGATTGAGCTTCGCGTTCGGCGGTTCCGCAGCGTGGCGCCTGCAGCATGTCGGCGAAGTGCTGAGCCTCTCGTTTTTCGCCATCACGTTCTACTTTCTGGCGCGCGTGTTTCAGCGCGGCGGCTTGCTCAACGGACTTCTCGCGGGCGTGTTCGCGGGGCTGATGCTGATCGGACGAGACCAGATCGCCTATCTCTGCGCGATCGTGCTGGCGATCTACGCCATCGGCGGAATCTTCGAGGCGCCGACGCGCGCAACATTCAAGGCGCTGGCGCTCGCCACGCTCGCGGGCGTCGCCGTCATCGCCGTGCCGATCGCCTTGACGATCGTGCTCGCGGGAGAATCGAACCGCGTGCTGATCGACTTTCAGGGCGCGGCGCGCGGCTCGTTGCATCCCGCTGCATTGCTGACGGCCGTGGTGGCGAATCTCTATGGCGTCGACGGCCCGCTCAACAACTTCTGGGGCCCGCCATACCAGGCCATTTGGGGCGGCGATTACAATCTCGCGCGCAACATGGCGACGATCTATTTTGGCGCGCTGCCGCTGGTTGGGTTTCTGGGCTTCGGACTCGCTGCCGCCGCGCTATTCCGGCGCGAAATGGCGGCGTTGCTTGTCGCGCTCGTCGTCATGCTGCTGTATGCGCTCGGCGATTACACGCCCTTCTTCAAACTCGCCTTCCACCTGCCCGGCGCAGATCTTTTCCGCCGCCCGTCGGATGCGACCTTTCCGCTCTGCGCCATTGCGTCGATCCTCGCTGGCTACGCCGTGCATCTCTACATCACGCAATTGCGCAGCCTTTCGTGGCCGCAGATCGTGCTGCCGGTGCTGGCGGTCCTCCTGGCGTTCGGCGGCGCTGTCGCGGTGGCGTGGTCGAAGGGCCGCATCGAGCAGGCGACACTTCCGCTCGCCATTGGCGGCGCGAGCCTGCTGGTTTCCATCACCGTTCTCATGCTGGCGCGCCGGTTCGCGCCCGACTACGGCACGAGCGTGCTGGTTGTCATAGGCCTCTGCATGGTCGCCGATCTGGCGGTCAGCAACGGCCCGAATGAATCCACAGCGCTGCCGCCCGCCCATTACGACATCATGCGCGCCGACACGTCGAACGAGACGATCTCGCTGCTGCGCCATCGCCTAGCCGAAACCGCAGGGCCCGACCGCATCGATCGCGTCGAGCTACCGGCAGTCGGTTTTGACTGGCCGAACTTGGGCATGATCCACGGCTTCCAGCATGATCTTGGTTACAACCCCGTGCGCCTCGCCTGGTATGCGGAAGCGACTGGCGCGCAGGATCATGTCGCGGTTGTCGACCAGAGGCATTTCTCGCCGCTGTTTCCGTCATACAGGTCGCTGCTCGCCGACATGCTCGGCCTGCGCTTCATCGCCTCGGGCGTGCCGCTCAACGAGTTCGACAAGAAGCTGCGGCGCGGCGACTTGATCGAAGTCGCGCGCACCAAGGACGCCTATGTCTACGAGAACCCGCGCGCGCTGCCGCGCGTGCTGTTCGCCACCAAGGCGCGGCCTGCGAATTTTTCGGAGCTGATGAAGACAGGCCAATGGCCGAGTTTCGATCCGCGCGAGACGGTGTTGCTTGAGGGCGCCGATGCGAATGCCGGCCGCGCGCGCCGTCCCGGATCGGCGCGTATCCTTAATTATGAAAACACGCAGGTGCGCGTCGGCGTCGATGCTCCCGATGGCGGCTGGCTCGTGTTGAACGATGTCTGGCATCCGTGGTGGCGCGTCGAAATCGATGGCGTGCCCGCGCCTCTGCTGCGCGCCAATGTCATCTTCCGCGCAGTCGAGATTCCGGCCGGCGCGCGGCAGGTGCGCTTCTTCTTTGACCCCGTCAGCGGTCTGCGCGCCAGCGTGACGGAAGCAGCCGCGCATATGTGGCCGCGGACCGGAAAATGACACGCCTTTGGCGCCGTTGCGGCGCCATCGCGCATGCCGGTGCTGAATTGGCGGTCTTTGTGAACGCGCTGGCGCGAGCGTAGCAAGTCTCGAGGGGTTGCTCTCGCAAGCCCGCGCCCCCATAACCCTGTTGCGCGCGCGGCTCTTATTCAGCTTGGGCGCGCCGGTTTCAATGAGGCGTCATGACCAGGTCCATGCGGGAGGAAATCGACGGAGCGAAGCCGGCTGGCGCGGATCATGCGCCGCAGCTTCCTGCCGTCCTGCCCGATGACCCGCATCTGGCGCGCCGCCGCCGCATGTGGAGCCGCATCGGCGCCGGGTTCAGCATCTGCATTCTCGTGCTCTCGGTCTTCGTGCTCGGGCGCACCATCGCGGGTCTGCATTGGGGCGAGTTGCGCGCCGCGATGGCGGCGACAAGCCTCGAGCAGATCGTCGGCGCCGCGCTGCTGACAGCGCTTTCATATGTTGCGCTCACCGGCTACGACGCGCTCGCCTTGCGGCAATTGCGCATTCGCGTGCCCTACCGCACAACGTCGCTCGCCTCGTTCACAAGTTACGCCATCTCCTTCACGCTCGGCTTCCCGCTGGTGACGGCCGGCACCGTGCGCTACTGGATCTATTCGCGCGTCGGCGTCAGCGCCGGCAAGGTCGCGAGCCTCACGGTGATCGCCGGGCTCACCTTCTGGCTCGGCATGGCGCTGGTCATCGGCATCGCGTTGACCATCCAGCCGGACGCCATCGCGGAGGTGAACCGCCTCAAGGGCTGGGTCAATCTGCTGATCGGGCTCGGCGTGCTCTTCGCAATCATGTTCTATCTGGCATGGGTGTCGCGCGGTCATCGCCGCGTCAGCCTGCAGGGATTGCGGCTCGAACTTCCGGGACTGACGCTGACGCTCAGCCAATTGACGCTCGGCGTCATCGATCTCGGCTGTGCGGCGGGCGCGCTCTACGTCATCCTGCCCGCAGGCCACGGGCTCGATTTCATCAGCTTTTGCGCGACCTATGTTCTCGCGTGCCTGCTCGGCATCGCGAGCCACATGCCCGGCGGCATCGGCGCCTTCGAGGCGACCATGCTCAACGCCGTGCCCGCGCCATCGCCCGAAGCCTTGTTCGCGTCGCTGTTGCTGTTCCGCATGATTTATTATGTCGCGCCTTTCGTGCTCGCGCTGGCGCTGCTGGGCGCCAACGAGAGCATTCGCCGCTGGAACAGCCTGCGGGCCGCGATGAGCCGGCCTGACGAGGACCAGTCCTAACGGTCCGGTTCGCCGCCATCGCGCAGATATTCCTGCGCATCGATGACGATGCGATCGTCGGCCTCGCCAATCGCCTTTTTGTCCTTGCCTTCGTAATCGAGACTCAGCAGCACGTGGCGTATGACTTCGAGCCGCGTGCGGCGCTTGTCATTGGCGCGGATGATGGTCCATGGCGCCTCGGCGCGGTCGGTCGCCTCCAGCATGGCGTCATAGGCGTGTGAATAGTCGTCCCACTTTTCAATCGCCT
Source organism: Hyphomicrobiales bacterium (assembly GCA_025356415.1). Classification (GTDB taxonomy): domain Bacteria; phylum Pseudomonadota; class Alphaproteobacteria; order Rhizobiales; family Beijerinckiaceae; genus Terripilifer. Next base: position 19,204 of record JANXTB010000371.1, on the reverse strand, counting down.
TGAAATCGATGTCGGACAATTTCCACCGCGCGAGCGGATCGCGCCACCGCGCATGCAACCGCTTCATCTGCATTTCGCGGCCGATTGTCAGGAAGATCTTGATGAGGCGGATGCCGTCGCGCGCCAGCATGGCTTCGACATGCGGCGCTTCTTCAAGAAAGCGCTTTGTCTGCTGCGGCGTGCAGAAACCGAACACCGGCTCGACGCCCGCGCGGTTGTACCAGGAGCGATCGAAGATCGCGATTTGCCCGGCTGTCGGCATGTTGGAGACATAGCGCTGGAAATACCACTGCCCCGCTTCCGTCTCGGTCGGCTTGGAAAGCGCGATCACATGCGCGGAGCGAGGATTGAGATGGGCGATAAGCCGATTGATGGCGCCGCCCTTGCCGGCGGCGTCGCGGCCTTCGAGCACGATAACGACGCGCTGGCCGTTTTTCTTCACGCTGGCGAGCATGCGCACGAGTTCGACCTGCAATTGCCGCAGCTCTTTATCGTAAGCCTTGCCCTTCAGCTTTTCCGAATAGGGGAAACGCCCCGATTGCAGCGCCCGCTTTTCGACGCCGTCGGGCAGGTCGTCCGTCGTCAAGTCGAAGGCGCGCCGGCCCTTGGCGCCGGCCTTGTTGTTCTTGCTCTGCTTGTCGTCGGCCATGCGTGGTCTCCTGTCAGCAGGAAGCGTGCTCCCGCTGCGGCCAACCTGCAAGCTTGATCCTGACAGCCCTCCGGCGTCATAAAGGCTTCACATGACGCAAGCAGGATGAACCATGGCAGCTGGTCTTGAGCTTTTTGTGGAGGCGCTGCCCGATCCCGTGCTGGTCATCGGCCCGGGCCAACGTGTCGTTTCGAGCAACAAGGCCGCGCGCGACCTGTTTCCCGCGCTGCGCATGCAAATGGCCCTGCCGCTCGTCATTCGCTCGCCCGACGTGCTCGACGCTGCGTCGCGCGTGCTCGCTGGCGATGCTGCCATGTCGACCATGTTGCACGAGCGCGTGCCGGTCGAGCGCGTGTTCAAGGTCCATGCGGCGCCTTATCTCGACGAAACCGGCGCCTTCGCGGTTCTCACCTTGCGCGATCTCACCGATGCGCGACGCGTGGAAAAGATGCGTGTCGATTTCATCGCCAACGCCAGCCACGAATTGCGCACGCCGCTGGCCTCGCTGCTCGGGTTCATCGAAACGCTGCAGGGCGCCGCGAAGGACGATCCCGCTGCCCGCGAGCGCTTTCTGGCGATCATGCGCGATCAGGGCCGGCGCATGGCGCGTTTGATTGATGATCTGCTGTCGCTGTCGCAAATCGAGCAGCAACAGCATTTGCGCCCGCAATCTCCCGTCGATCTCGTGGAGATCGTGCGTCATTGCGTCGATGCGCTGACACCGGTCGCAAAAGAAAACGCAGTCACGGTTTCGATCGAGGCTCCCGACGCTCTGGTCATTGCCGGCGATCGCGACGAACTCATCCGCGTGGCCGAGAACCTCATTGAAAACGCCATCAAATATGGCGCGCGGGAAGATGGCGCGGAGAGCGCCGTGGAGGTGAAGCTGGGCGTGGCGCAGGGCCGCGTGCGGCTTTCGGTACGCGACCATGGCGCTGGCATTTCGCCCGAACATTTGCCGCGCCTGACCGAGCGCTTCTATCGCGTGGACGCCGGCAAGAGCCGGGCAAAGGGCGGCACGGGTCTGGGGCTCGCGCTCGTCAAGCACATCGTCGCGCGCCATCGTGGCGTGCTGCGCGTGGCGAGCCGTCCCGGCGAGGGCGCGGAATTCACCGTCGAACTGCCGCTGCGCGCCTGAACTCGGGCCTTCAAAAATGAAAAAGGCCGGGTCGCCCCGGCCTTTTGTCGTTCATTTTGCAAGTCGCACGTCGCTATTGTCAGCCGATGGACATCTGCGCGCGGCGTTCCCTGTCGCGTTCCCGGCGGCGCTCCTGCGCCGGCTGGTAGGCGATGCGGGAATGATGCATGCAGTAAGGGCCGGCCGCGGGCGTCCGGGATCCGCAGAAGCGGAATTCCGGCGTGGTCGGATCGCCGACCGGCCAGCGGCACATGTTCTCACGCAGGTCCATGATCTCCACCATTTCGGACATGGGGATGACCACGTCTTCCACGGGAAGCGGTTCGGGGGCTTCCATCGGGCGGAATGCGACCGCCAGATTGCCGCGAGACATGGGAGCCGCAGAACGCGGGCTCGCCGGGCGCGGGGCAGGAGCCCGCGTGCGCTGCCGGGGCGTGGCCGCCGCCGGAGCTTTCACTCGACCGGAAAGGCCGAGTCTGTGCACTTTGCCAATGACGGCATTGCGCGTGATGCCGTGGGAGAGTTCCGCCGCAATCTGGCTGGCGCTTAGGCCGTCGAGCCAGAGTTTGCGGAGAAGATCCACACGTTCATCGGTCCAGGACATGATGTCGTCCTCCAAGGTCCGCAAAAAGAATCCGGGAGTGCACGCAGCACCGGCAAAACCGGCGTCGTTAAACGCAAATGCACTCTCGGAAGGTCCGCCGCACGAGATGTCGTATTCGACGGATGGAACGCTACACTAGTGGTTGAATCACGCGCAATACTCAGCGGGCTTAACGATTTGTTTTCCCCAGCGAGTTGCATTTTCGACTCACTTTCAGCCGAGGATTCGCACGTTTAGGCCCCATTTCGTGTCATTCGCACAATAGTGACGGGCCTTTCTGCAGGTTGGACATCAATTGACCGGGGACGCCGGAGAAACTACACTTGACATCCAGATGCCGCCCTTCCCGGGGCGGCACTTTCTTTTCTGGATCCGGCATCTTGTCGCGATCCGCCGCCGCACCGGAGTAGACGCTTTGATTTCGCCGCTTCTGCCGACCTATGCCCGCATCGACATCGCCTTTGAAAAGGGCGAAGGCGCTTGGCTGACGGCTGCCGATGGCCAGCGATATCTCGATTTCGGCGGCGGCATCGCGGTTGCCTCGCTCGGTTATGCGCATCCTCATCTCATCGAGGCGCTGACCGAACAGGGCAAGAAGATCTGGCACACATCCAATCTCTTCCGCATTCCGGAAGGCGAGCGGCTGGCGCAACGCCTGATCGACGCAAGTTTTGCCGACACGGTGTTCTTCACCAATTCCGGCGCCGAGGCGATGGAATGCGCGATCAAGATGGCGCGCAAGTATCAGTCGGCGAACGGCCATCCGGAGAAGTACCGGATCATCACCTTCGAGGGCGCTTTCCACGGACGCACGCTGGCGACGATCGCCGCGGGCGGCAACCAGAAATACATCGATGGCTTCGGCCCCAAGGTCGAAGGTTTCGACCAGGTCCCGTTCGGCGATCATGAAGCGCTGAAGGCGGCGATCGGGCCCGAGACCGGCGCGATCCTGATCGAGCCGATCCAGGGCGAGGGCGGCATCCGCCCCGTGCCGTCGCAATGCCTGCGGGGCTTGCGCGAATTGTGCGATGAGCACGGCCTGCTGCTGATCTTCGACGAAGTGCAGACCGGCGTCGGCCGTACCGGAAAACTCTTCGCCGGCGAATTGTCTGGTGTCACGCCAGACATCATGGCGGTGGCCAAGGGCATCGGCGGCGGCTTTCCGCTCGGCGCATGCATGGCCACCGAAGAAGCCGCGAAGGGCATGACGACCGGCACGCATGGCACGACCTATGGCGGCAATCCGCTCGCCATGGCGGTCGGCAATGCGGTGCTCGATGTCGTGCTGGCGCCGGGCTTCCTCGATCACGTTCGCCAGACCGGCCTGCTGCTGAAGCAGCGTCTCGCGGAGCTGCAGGACAAGCACCCGAAAATCGTCGAGCTCGTGCGCGGCGAAGGCCTGATGCTCGGCGTCAAGCTGCGCGTCAACAACGGCGACTTCGCCGCCGCCGCGCGCGCGGAGCACCTGCTGGTCATCCCGGCGGGCGACAATGTCGTGCGTCTGCTGCCGCCGCTCGTCATCACCGAAGACGAGGCCTTGGAAGCGGTGAAGCGGCTCGACGCCGCCTGCGCCCGAATGGAAGCCACCATGCAAGACGGAGCAAAGGCGTGAGCACCGCGACAATGTCAGGCGAGCCCCGCCACTTCACGGATTTGGCCGACGTCGATGCGCAGACCTTGCGCGGCATTCTCGATGCGTCAGCGACCATCAAATCAAAGCGCGTCAAGGGTGCGAAGTCGAAGGACCGTCCGCTTGAGGGCAAGGTCCTGGCGATGATCTTCGACAAGCCGTCGACGCGCACGCGCGTGTCTTTCGATGTCGGCATGCGCGAACTCGGCGGCGAGACGATCATGCTCACCGGCGCCGAAATGCAGCTCGGCCGCGGCGAGACGATCGCCGACACGGCCCGCGTCCTGTCGCGTTTCGTCGATGCGATCATGATCCGCATTCTCGATCACGACGACATGCTGGAGCTGGCGCGCTACGCCACTGTGCCGGTGATCAATGCGCTGACCAAGCGCTCGCACCCGTGCCAAGTGATGGCCGACGTGATGACGTTCGAAGAACACAAGGGCCCCATCAAGGGCCGCACGGTCGCGTGGACCGGCGACGCCAACAATGTGCTCGCAAGCTGGGTCGAGGCCGCGCAGCGTTTCGATTTCACCATCAATGTCGCGACGCCGCCGGAGCTCGCGCCCGGCGCCGCGCTGGTCGGTTGGGCCAAGCGCAACGGCGCCAAGCTCAACGTCATGACCGACCCGTTGGAAGCCGTGAAGGGCGTCGACTGCGTCATTTCGGACTGCTGGGTTTCGATGGGCGACGAGGACGAGGCACGCCGGCGCCACAATCTTCTGGCACGTTATCAGGTGAATGATCACTTGATGGCGGTGGCCGGCCCGCAGGCCATATTCATGCATTGCCTGCCCGCGCACCGCGGCGAGGAAGTGACGGACGCGGTCATCGACGGGCCGCAGTCGGTCGTCTTCGACGAGGCGGAAAACCGCCTTCATGCGCAAAAGGGCGTGCTTGCCTGGTGCATGGGAGCCCTTACTCCGTGAATGAATCTATTACGCGCGCCGTGTCCGACCTCGGCCTTGACGATATGGTCTTGCCTTTCGTGGTCGAGCCGCTGGAAAGCCGTGGCCGCGTTGTGCGCCTTGGTCCCGCGATCGACCGCATCCTCGCCAAGCATGCCTACCCCGCACCCGTGGCCCGACTTGTGGGCGAGGCGACGGCGCTGACCGTGCTGCTGGGCTCGGCGCTCAAATTCGAAGGCCGCTTCCAGGTGCAGACGCGCACCGATGGCGTCGTCGATATGATTGTCGTCGATTTCGATGCGCCAGACCGCGTGCGCGCCTTCGCGCGTTTCGACGCCGAGAACTTGGCGCAAGCCATCGCGATGGGCGCGGCCGCGCCCGCCCAATTGCTCGGCTCGGGCCATCTCGCGCTGACCATCGACCAAGGCGCCGACATGTCGCGCTACCAGGGCGTCGTGCCGCTTGAGGGGCAGGGGCTCGAAGAGGCGGCGCATCAATATTTCCGGCAGTCCGAGCAGATCCCGACGCTGGTGCGCCTGGCAGTAGCCGAAAGCGTGACCGGGGAGGGCCGCCAGTGGCGCGCCGGCGGGCTCATGGTGCAGTTCCTGCCCCATTCCACCGATCGCCAGCGCCAGGCCGATCTCCACCCCGGAGACGCGCCCGAAGGCACGCTGCTGCCCGACCATTCCGAGGACGATGTCTGGACCGAGGCCAAGAGTCTGGCCGCGACCGTCGAGGATCACGAACTCGTCGATCCGACGCTGTCGAGTGAGCGGCTGCTCTATCGCTTGTTCCACGAGCGCGGCGTCAAAGTGTTTGAAGGCCAGGCCGTGATCGACGCCTGCCGCTGCTCGGACGCCCGCATCGAGGAAATGCTGCGCCGCTTCACGCCCGTGGAGCGCCGCGACATGGTCGGCGACAACGGCCGCATCGGCATCACCTGCGAATTCTGCTCGACCCACCGCGAGTATGATCCGGCTGACTTCGACCCGGTGTGACCCGCTCGCCATGACGGCCGTGGTTGCTAAACAGCCCCGATCTCAGTATCCAAGAAACAGGACCGGGCGGCTCACGCCCGGCGCAAAATTTTCAGCATCGGGGAGGGTTGATGCGATGGCGCAAGCGCCCGCAGCCGCCCCTTTGGCTCTGAACGAGGAGGCGGGCCTTTCGATGTCTGACACGATGACTCTCGCCGCGGCGGACACCAAGATCCGGCTGCGCGGTCTTTCCAAGACTTTCTACACCAAGTCCGGCGCCTTCACGGCGCTTGAGCCGATGAACCTCGACATCCCGACCGGCTGCTTCTTCATGATCGTCGGCCCGTCGGGTTGCGGAAAGACAACGCTGCTGCGCATTCTCGCCGGCCTCGAAAAGCAGACGGACGGCACACTCGAGATCGCCGCGCCGCCCAAGGATTGTCCGTCGAATTCGATGGTTTTTCAGGGCGACTCCCTATTCCCGTGGATGACGGTGTTCGAGAACGCCGCCTATGGCCTGCGGATGCGCAACCGGCCTGCCGGCGAGATCAAGGACACGGTCGGGCACTATCTGCAGCGCACGGGCCTGTCGCGGTTTCACAATTCCTATCCGCATCAATTGTCGGGCGGCATGCGCCAGCGCGTGTCCATCGCGCGCGCCTTCGCCAACGATCCCGACATCCTGCTGATGGACGAGCCGTTCTCGGCCCTTGACGAGCAGAACAAGATTCTTCTGCAAGAGGAGCTGCTGCGCATCTGGGAAGAGACACGCAAGACCGTGATGTTCATCACCCATTCAGTGGATGAGGCGGTGACGCTGGGCGATCGCATCATGATCATGACCGCGCATCCGGGCCGCTCCAAGCTTATCGTCGACGTGCCGTTCGAGCGTCCGCGCAAGGTGCTCGAGCTTCGCGCGCGGCCTGAATATGGCGAGCTTGTCTATTCGATCTGGGGTCATTTGCGCGACGAAGTGCAGCGGGCGCGCGCGCAAGACGAAGGACAAGCAAAATGAGCCAGCAGATCTCTACATCCGCCGGCAAGTCACGCCGTCCCGTCTCGAGCTTCCGGTTCAGCCAGGACGCGATCGAGCGCATGCTCAATTTCGCCTCGCCGGTCATCCTGCTGCTGATCTGGGAAATCTGCGCGCGGCTCGGCTGGATCGACGTGCGTTTCTTCCCGGCGCCGTCGAAGATTTTCGACCAGCTGATGATCCTCGCCAAGAGCGGTCAGCTCTGGATTCATTTCGCCGCGTCGATGCAGCGGCTGTTCTGGGGCTTCCTGTTTGGCGGCATTCCGGCGCTGATCCTCGGCGTCAGCATGGGCCTGTCGCGCACGCTGCGCATGCTCGTCGAACCGGTGATCTCGGCGACCTATCCGGTTCCCAAAAGCGCTATCCTGCCGCTGGTCTTGTTGATTTTCGGGCTCGGTGAGTCCTCGAAAATCTTCATGGTCGGCATCGGCATTTTCTATCCGATCGTCATCAACTCGATGGCCGGCGTGCTGGAGATCAACAAGATCCATTTCGACGTCAGCCGAAACTTCGGCGCGAGCCGCTGGCAGGTGTTCAGGACGGTCGCGCTGCCCGGCGCCATGCCGCTGATCCTCACCGGCGTGCGGCTCGGCATCGGCTTGGGTCTCGTGCTGATTTCGCTCGCGGAAATCGTCGGCGCGAAAAGCGGCCTTGGCTTCATGATGTGGAACGCTTGGGAAATTCTGTCCGTCGAGACGATGTACGTCGGCCTGCTGGTGATCGCCATCCTGGGCATCGCGTTTTCGCAGGCGATCACGGAGCTGGAACGCTACATCGTGCCGTGGAAGCACGGGCGGTAGTTCCCTCGTCATTACGAGGAGCGCAGCGACGAAGCAATCCATCTAGCGGCCGCCGTTAGATGGATTGCTTCGCTTCGCTCGCAATGACGAAGTACATTTTCACGTCCCCGCGAAACGATCAGTCGCTTGCACCAGCGCCCGCTGAATTCCTGGCTCTGCTGTCGCATGGCCGGCATCCGGCACGATTTCGAGATGCGCCATCGGCCATGCCTTATGCAACTCGTAAGCCGTGACCGGCGGCGTCACCACGTCGTAACGGCCTTGCACGATCGCGCCGGGGATATCGTGCAGCCGATGCGCGCGGGCGAGGATCTGGCCTTCTTCCATGAAGGTGCGATGCGCAAAATAATGTGCCTCGATGCGCGCCAAAGCGCGTGTGTTCTGGCTCGCGGCGCCGCCGGAAAACGGCATGCCACGCGGAAGCAAAGTCAGCAATTGCGATTCATATCCGCACCATGCCGCAGCCGCTGACAGCTCCACCGCCTCGTCGCCGCAAGTGAGCCGGCGGTAATAGGCGCCGATCACATCGGAGCGCTCGTCCGGCGCGAGATGGTTCATGAAAGCCGCGTGGGCTTCGGGATACAAGTGCCGCGCGCCGTCGCCATACAGCCAGTCGATCTCGCGCTGGCGGGCGGTGAAAACACCGCGCAGCACAAGGGCTTTTAACGATTGTGGATGCGCCTGCGCATAAGCCAGCGCCAGCGTCGCGCCCCACGATCCTCCGAGCACGACATGCCAGCGCTCGATACTCAAATGCGCACGCAAGCGCTCGATGTCGGCCACAAGATGCTGCGTCGTGTTGTTCTCGAGCGAGCCGAGCGGACGCGAGCGACCGGCGCCGCGCTGGTCGAACAGGACGACGCGGTATTTATCGGGATCGAACAGGCGGCGATTGTCGGTCGAGCAACCACCGCCGGGTCCACCATGCAGGAAGAGCGCGGGCTTTCCATCAGGATTGCCGCACGTCTCCCAATAGAGCGCATGACCGTCGCCGGTTTCCAGCACGCCAGTGGCATAGGGGTCTAGCGGCGGATAGAAACCGGCTGGCATGTCAGACTTTCGCGCTCTCCACGCGGCCAACGGCGGCCGAGGTCGGGAAGACGAGCGACTTGATGACAACCGGCACGGCGCCCGAGGTTTCCAGCATCGCGCCAATGTCGATGAAGTCGAATTCCTTCAGGTTGATGCCGTCGATCGAGACGATCGGCGTCGTCATCTTCTGCTCTTCGAGGCAATGAATGCCCACAAGCCCGCCAATGTCGCCGTCACCGACGAGGATCAGCGGGAAGCCCCTGTCGAGCTGCGCCGAGAGGCCCTTGCGCACGCCGGTGACGAAGTCGTCGAGCCGGCGGAACGTGGCCGATCCGTTCCAGCGGTAGCACATGGCCACAGCCTGCTCGCCCTCGTGCAGGTCGAGACGGCGCAGAGCCGCGCGGACGGCTGCGGCGATGGCTTCCACGTCGAGCTCTTCGTCTTCGAGCGGCACGTCGGGCGTGATCACCGGCACGTTGCGCACGGGCAGCACGTCGAGCGGGTTGACGAAGATGGTCGAGCCCGAGACCTGGATCGTATATTGCGAGGCGCCGACGACGGTCGCGCGAATGCCTTCGTCCGGCTTTTCAAGCCGCGGACCCCAGGCGGTGACGCGCTTGAGGATCGCCTGCGCCAGCTTCGGGCCAAGATCGCCGAAGCCCGCCTTCTGGCGGTTGTAGACATATTCCGAAACGCCGCCCGAGAAGGTCACGACATCGGGCTTCACTGCGTTGGCGAGCGCATCGACGCGCAGCAGCGCGGCGGTTTCGGGGCTGAGCTTCGCCTCGCTGATCGCCTCCATCAGACGCTCGGCCATGCGCTCGATCATGGCGTCGAGCTTGGCCGCGTCCGGCACGGTTCCCATTTCAAGCTTCAGGCCGACTTCCGCGGCGAAGCGGCGGGCCGCTTCCTCGATACGGACGATCTTGCCAGCCGTATCGAACGACAGGGTGCGCGCGCCGACGTCGATGGCGGTCATCTCGGCGACTTCGCCGTTCTCGCAGACCGCGATCTTGGACGTGCCGCCGCCGACGTCGATGTTCATGACGCGGCATCTCTCGCGCGCCGAGCGCGCGGCCGCGCCGGAGCCGAACGCGGCCAGCGTGGTCTCGAGGCCATCGCCCGCCGAGACGGATACGAACTTGCCGGTTTGCGCGGCGAAAAGATCACCGATGGCGCGGGCGTTGTTGCGGCGAACCGCGACGCCGGTGAGGATCAGCGCGCCGGTGTCGATGGACATCGGGTCGATGCCCGCGAGCTCATATTGCTTGTCGATGAACTGGCCGAGCTTCGCCGCGTCGATCTCCGAGAGGTCGGCGGTGTAGGGCGTCAGCAGCACGTCGGATTCGTGGAAGACCTCGCGCTCGGTGACGATGTAGCGGTTGTCGACACGCTCCAGCACGAGGCGGGAGAAGACGAGATGCGAGGTGGATGAGCCGATATCGACGCCCACGCTGACGAGACGGATCTCGTCTTCCTCTTCGAGGCTGCGCCGCACGTTGCTGAAAAATACGCGTCCCCCGACGGCCTCGTCACTCATCCCTCGTGCTCCATTTTCGTATCGCCCTGCTTGCGGAGGGCTTTCCGGCCTGCAATCAGCCAAACGACGCAAGCTGTCAACCACGGCTTCCACCCTCAAGATGCAGCTTGTTCTCGCACCCTCGACGCCACGCCGCTGTTTACGCTTGCCTTTGACCCGTGTAGACCTTAGTCGAATTGGGGTACAATAAAAAGAAGCCCCGCCTGGCGGGGACGCGAGCGCGCCGGTCCTTCGAGGACCTGGCATTTCTCACGCCAATCTGGCGAAAGACCGGCCTCAAAGGGCTGGCCCGGGCTGGCGTGTCCGTAAGCTACGAGGGACGAAGACGCATGGCCGCGGGTGATGACGACAAGAAGACCGGACACACAATGGCCGAACATCACGGCATGGGCCCGGGCTGGGCGCACGAGCACGATGGCTACGCCGATCACGACCATGACGATTTCGACATGGACGGCCCGATCGAGGAAAATCCGCTCTGGCTTGCCGACAATGTCCATCTCACCAGCGTCGGCATCGACATCGGCTCATCCGGCACGCAGGTCATCTTCTCGCGCATTCATCTGCGCCGCCTCGCTGAAGACCTGACCAGCCGCTATTACGTCGTCTCCCGCGAGACGCTTTATCTCTCCCCCGTGTCGTTGACGCCTTATTCGAGCGAGACGCGCATCGACGATGTGAAGCTCGCCGAAATCATCAAGGACGCCTATGCGGGCGCAGGCCTGCAGGCTTCCGACGTCGACACCGGCGCCGTCATCCTCACCGGCGAAGCTCTGCGCCGCGAAAACGCGCAGGGCATTTCGAACCTGCTGTCGGAAGCGGGCGGCGAATTCGTCTGCGCCACCGCCGGCCATCACATGGAATCCATGCTTGCTGGCTACGGCTCGGGCGCGGCCAATGTGTCGCTCGAGACCGGCAAGCGCGTGCTCAACGTCGATATCGGCGGCGGCACCACCAAGCTCGCGGTGCTTCAGGGCGGCAAGGTGCTGACCACCGCGGCGTTTCATGTGGGCGGACGCCTGCAGGTCGTCGACGAGAACTTCAAGATCGTTCGCCTCGATCCCGCGGGCAAGACCCACGCCAAGCGCGCCGGTTTCGACTGGAGCCTCGGCGATACGGTCACGTCAGAACAGCTCGACAAGGTCGCCGACGTCATGGCGGACACGCTGCTCGCAGCGCTGACCGTTCGGCCGATGCCGCATGACGTCGCGCATCTCTACCTCACCGATCCGATCCTCGATTTTGGCGATCTCGGCGGCATGATGTTCTCCGGCGGCGTCGGCGAATACGTTTATGCGCGCGAGGAGCGCGACTTCGGCGACATGGGCAAGAGGCTCGGGTCCGCGCTCCGCCGCAAGATCGATGCGGGCAAGTTCGGCTGGCCGCTGCTGCCTGCCGGCGAATGCATCCGCGCGACTGCGCTCGGCGCATCCGAATATTCGGTGCAGCTGTCGGGCAACACTTGCTACATCTCGAACCCTGGCGAATTGCTGCCGCGCCGCAATCTGCAGGTCATCCAGCCGCCGATTGAAACCGGCGACGAGATCGATGTCGAGCAGGTGACGAAAGCCATCCGCGGCCATCGCAAGGCGTTCGAAGTCGAACGCGCCGATGTCGACATTGCGCTCGCCGTGCGCTGGACCGGCGTGCCGGCTTACGAGCGCATCGCCAATCTCGCCAAGGGCATTATCGCGGGCCTTGAGGATCACATCGCGGCGAAAAAGCCGCTCTACATCATGCTCGATGGCGACATTGCGCAGACTCTCGGCGCCCTGCTGCGCGAGGAGATGCATGTCGCCTCCGAAGTGCTGGTGATCGACGGCGTCATGCTGATGGATTTCGATTACATCGATCTCGGCAAGGTGCGCATCCCGTCCTACACGGTGCCGGTGACCATCAAGTCGCTGGTCTTCAGCGAAGACCCGCGCGGGCCGCGCGCCAAGGAAATCATTCATCATCATCCCGAAGAAGAGGAAGCGCGTGCGCATGGCCACAGCCATTCGCACGGGCACGCCCACACCCATGGACACGCGCACGAACATTAAGCGGCTCAAAAAAAGCCCGGCGCGATTGAGGAAACGAAGCGGAGGAATGTGTGCAGGTAGTGGGACAGGCCTCTGAGGCGCCCGATTTGAAGGACCATCAGCCGGCGGTGAAAACCGACCCGCAATGGTTCATCATGGGGGGCGTCGTCTCGATCGTCGGCTGGCTCGCGCTTGTTCCTCTGGGATTCCTGGTCTGGCAGTCGTTCCGCACGCCCGACACCGCGCGCAAGCCAGCGGTCTGGACGCTGCAGAACTATTGGGAAGCCTATTCCAGCTCCGAGACGCTGGTGCTGTTCATGAACTCGGTGCAGTTCGCGGCCGGCACGGCGGTCCTCGCGCTCGTCATCGGCACCGCGCTCGCATGGATGACGGAGCGCACCAACACGCCGCTGAAGCCGCTGTTCTATGCGCTTTCGATCATTCCGCTGATCATCCCGGGCATTCTCTTCGTCGTCTCATGGATCATGCTCGCGAGCCCGAAGATCGGCATCATCAACCTTGTGCTGCAGGGATTGTTCGGCACCGACACGGTCTATGTCGACATCTATTCGATGGCCGGCATGATCTGGGTCGACGGCTTGCATTATGCGCCCATCGCCTTCCTGCTGATGACCGCGGCGTTCCGCGCCATGGACCCGTCGCTGGAAGAAAGCGCGATGATGAGCGGCGCCTCGATGTTCAAGATCTTCTGGAACATCACGCTGAAGCTGGCATGGCCCGCGGTGGCGGCGTCGTTCCTCATTCTCTTCGTGCGCTCGATCGAGAGCTTTGAAGTGCCTGCGCTGCTGGGGCTTCCCGTCGGCATCCAGGTCTTCACCTCGTCGATCTATGATGCGATCCATTCCTATCCAAGCAACATCGGGCTCGCCGCGGCTTACGCGATCACGCTGCTCATCATCACCATGGGCGGCATTTACATGCAGTCGCGCCTCACGGGGCAGGGCGGCAAATATTCGACCGTGACCGGCAAGGGCTTCCGCCCGCGCACCATCGATCTTGGCCGCTGGAAATATCTGACGCTCGGCATTTTCATCGTCTACGCGTTGTTCGTCGTCGTCCTGCCATTTCTGGTTTTGCTGTGGTCGTCGCTGCAGAAATTCTACAGCGTGCCCTCGATGGAGGCGTTGAAGAACGTCTCGCTCAACGCCTATTCGACGGTCATCAACTATCCGAGCGTCGGCACGGCGGTGTGGAATTCCTTCCTGCTGTCGATCGGCAGCGCCACCACGGTGATGTTCCTCACGGCAATCGTCTGCTGGATCGTGCTGCGCACGAAAATTCCGGGCCGCTGGATCCTCGACAATGTCGCCTCGGTGCCGCTCGTGCTGCCCGGCCTCGTCATGGGCCTCGCGATCATGGTCTGCTACCTGACCATCGGCGGTGGCGTTTACGGCACGATCTGGATCATGTTCATCGCCTATGTGACGCGCTTCATGCCCTACGGCATGCGCTACAACACGACGTCGATGATCCAGCTTCACAAGGAGCTCGAGGAATCGGCCGCCATGTCGGGCGCGAGCTGGTTCACCTCGTTCCGCCGCGTCGTGCTGCCGCTGCTCAAGCCCGGCCTGCTGGCGGGCTGGATTTATATCGTGATCGTGTCTGTCCGCGAGCTTTCGAGCTCGATCCTGTTGTATAGTCCCGGCACCGAGGTGGTCTCGATCGTCATCTGGGAAATGTGGCAGAATGGGCAATATGTGGAGCTTTCGGCTTTCGGCGTCATGCTGATCGCCACGCTCTTCATCTTTGTTATGATGGCGCAATGGATCGGCAAACGGTTCGGCGTGAAAGAAGCCTAGAAAAAAGGCGGGAGGGGTAACGTGCTCACAGTCCGAGGTCTGAACACAGAATATCCGAGCCAGAAGGGTCCGGCGGTCAAGGCCGCGCAGGACGTCACCTTCGAGGTCCCGGCGGGAAAATTCTTCACGCTGCTCGGCCCGTCCGGCTGCGGCAAGACGACGACGCTGCGCTCGATCGCGGGGCTTGAACGCCCGGTGAGCGGCGAGATCGTCGTCAACGGACGCGTGGTCTTCTCATCCGAACGCAAGATCTTCATCCCGCCGAACCAGCGCAATTTCGGCATGGTGTTCCAGTCCTACGCGATCTGGCCGCACATGACGGTCTTCGCCAATGCCGCCTTCCCGCTGGAAGTGCGCAAGAACAAGATGTCGAAGAGCGAGATCCGCGAGAAGGTCATGCGCGTGCTCTCCGCCGTGGCGCTCGAGCAATATGCCGATCGCGAGGCGACCAAGCTTTCGGGCGGCCAGCAGCAGCGCCTTGCGCTGGCGCGCGCGCTCGTCATGGAGCCGGAACTGCTCCTGCTCGACGAGCCGCTGTCCAACCTCGACGCGAAACTGCGCGACCGCATGCGTTTCGAGCTGAAGCGCATCCAGCGCGAACTCGGCATCACCACCATCTACGTCACCCACGATCAGGGCGAGGCGCTGGCGCTCAGCCATGAAATCGCAGTTATGAATGAGGGCCGCATCGTGCAGGTCGGCCCCCCGCGCACGATCTATGAGCATCCGCGCACGAAGTTCGTCGCCGAGTTCATCGGCACGACGAACTTTATCGACGGCGTGGTGCTCGGCTTCGATGAGCCTGCTGGCCGCTGGAAAGTGCGCACGCCCGCCGGCGACCTGCTGGTGAGCACCGATTCCGCGCTGACGCCGAACATGCGCGTAACCGTGTCGATCCGCCCCGAGGACGTCGAGCTTTCCGACGATGCGACGACATCCGGCAGCACGGAAAACGTGACGTCGGGCCTCGTCGACCAGAAGGTGTTCCTCGGCGACTTCGTGGACTTCCAGGTCCAGATCGGCGACTTCATGCTTCTGTCGCGCGCGCATCCCTCGTTGCGCACGCCCATCGGCGAAACCATTCATGTCCGCATGAACCCAGACAAATGCGTCGCGATCCCGGAGGATTCCTCCGCCCGCGCCGCTGCGTGATCACTCGAAAGCCATAGGAGAAACAGATGGCAAAGGACGCAATCGTCTCGGACGAAATGGCGAAGAAATTCGCCACCGAGAAAGACACTCCCTATCTGCGCTGGGTGCGCGCGGAAGGTCTCGACATCATCGGCGCGCATTACGTGCAGAACTTGCGCACCGTCGAGCTGAAGGATTGGGCGCGCCGCGGCGGCAAGGGCGTCTACATCAACCATGAAGCCTCGCGCACCTCGAACGATTGCTACGTGTGCGAAATCGCGCCGGGCAAGAAGCTCGAGCCGCAGCGCCAGCTGTTCGAGGAAATGATCCTCGTGCTCGAAGGCCGTGGCTCGACGACGGTTTGGAACGACGAAGGCAAGCGCATCACCTTCGAGTGGGGCGCGGGCGCCTTGTTCGCGATTCCGCTGAACACCTGGCACCAGCACTTCAACGGCTCGGGCACGACGCCCGCGCGCTTCGTCTCCGTGACGAACGCTCCCCCGGTCATCAACCTGTATGAAGACATCGACTTCGTCTTCAACACGGCGCACGACTTCAAGTCGCGCTTCGCGGGGGAGCCCGATTACTTCTCCAACAAGGGCGAGCAGAAGGGTCTTCTGCTGGAAACCAACCTTGTGCCGGACGCGGTCAACCTGCCGCTCATCACCGCGAAGGAACGCGGAGCCGGCGGCGGCCACATTCGCTTCAACATGGCGAAGGGCTCGATGAACAGCCACATTTCGCAGTTCCCGATCGGCACGTACAAGAAGGGCCATTGCCATGGTCCGGGCGCGCACGTCATCATCCTGTCGGGTGAAGGCTATTCGCTGATGTGGCCGGAAGGCGATGAGCCCAAGCGCTATGATTGGGAAGTCGGCACCATGATCGTGCCCCCGAACATGTGGTTCCACCAGCACTTCAACACCGGCAAGACGCCCGCCCGCTATCTCGCGTTCAAGCACGAGGTCGTCTCGGTGCGTAACGCGCAGGGCGTGCCGAAGGCCTGGATCTCGCGTCGCATCGGCGGCGACCAGATCGATTACGCCGATGAGAGCACGCTCGTCCGCGACATGTTCTCGAATGAGCTCTCCAAGCACGGCCTCGAGCCGAAGATGGACGAGGCCTACAAGACAGAACTTGAGACGCTGCCGCCCAAGCCCGGCGCGTAATATCAATAACAAAGGGCGGAGTTTCACTCCGCCCTTTTCCTTCGTCATTGCGAGGAGCGAAGCGACGAAGCAATCCATCTAGCGGCAGCCACCCGAAGATGGATTGCCGCGTCGCTTCGCTCCTCGCAATGACGATCAAAAAAATAAAATTGGGAGGCCCTATGTCGAAAGACGCCGTTGTTTCCACCGAAATGGCGAAGAAGTTCGCGACCGAAAAAGACACGCCCTATCTGAAATGGGTGCGCGAACAGGGCCTCGACATCATCAGCGCGCATTACGTGCCGGACCTGAAGCTCGTCGATCTGAAGCCATGGGGCGAGCGCGGCGGCAAGGGCGTGTTCATCAATCACGAAGCCTCGCGCACCTCAAACGATTGCTACGTCTGCGAGATCAATCCGGGCGGCAAGCTCGCGCCGCGCCGCCAGCTCTTCGATGAAATGGTGCTGATCCTCGATGGCCGCGGCTCCACGAAAGTGTGGAACGACGCGGGCCAGAGCCTCACCTTCGAATGGAAAGCCGGCGCGATCTTCGCGATCCCGCTCAATTGCTGGCACCAGCATTTCAACGGTTCGGGCCAGAAGCCCGCGCGCTACGTCGGCGTCGCCTATTGCCCGTCCGTGCTCAACCTCTACGGCGATCCGAATTTCGTCTTCAACCACAAGCATGATTTCCTGCAGCGCTTTTCGGGCGAGCCGGATTTCTTCGCCGCGAAAACCGAAGCCGATGGTTTCCTGCTGCGCACCAATTTCGTGCCGGACGCCGTCAGCCTTCCGCTGATCACGGCGAAAGAGCGTGGCGCCGGAGGCGGACACATCCGCTTCAACATGGCGGGCGGCATGATGGCGAGCCACATTTCGCAATTCCCCGTCGGCACCTACAAGAAGGCGCATCACCACGGCCCCGGCGCGCATGTGATCGTGCTGTCGGGCGAGGGTTATTCGCTGATGTGGCCGGACGGCGAAGAGCCGCAGCGCTACGAGTGGAAGCCCGGCACGTTGATCGTGCCGCCGAACGCCTGGTTCCACCAGCACTTCAATGCGGGCGCGACGCCGGCGCGTTATCTCGCCTTCAAGAATTGGTCGCCGCGCAACACGCAGGGCGTGCCGATGTCGTGGATCTCGCGCCGCGTCGGCGGCTACCAGATCGATTACGCGGACGAGACGAGCCAAGTGCGCGACATGTTCACGCAAGCGCTTGCGCGGCACGGACTTGAGCCGCGCATGGACGAGGCTTACGAGCGCGAGCTCGAGACGCTGCCGCCGAAGCAGTGAGGCAATGCGCTTGGGTGGCGCGGCGCCAAAGATGGATTGCCGCGTCGCTTCGCTCCTCGCAATGACGAATGTTTGCCGTCATTGCGAGCGGAGTTCGCAATGACGTGCTAACTTTCTTCGCATCATCTGCGAAGAGAGTTTTCGAGAATGTCGACCGCCTTTGGATCTCTGCTCTTCGCCTACATCCTCAGTCAGTTCTACCGGGCGTTTCTGGCCGTCATAGCGGTCGATCTCGCGCGCGATCTTTCGCTCGATGCGTCGGGCCTCGGCAATCTCTCGGCCATCTGGTTCGCCGCTTTCGCCCTCGCGCAATTCCCTGTCGGCCTGGCGCTCGATCGCCTGGGGCCACGCTGGACCATGGCGGGCTTTTATCTTTTGGCCGTCGCCGGCGCGTCCTGGTTCGCACTTGCTGATAGTTTCGCTTCCGCGTCGATCGCCATGGCGCTCATAGGCATAGGCTGTTCGCCGATCCTCATGGGCAGCTATTATTATTTTGGACGCACCGCGCCGCCGGAACGTTTCGCGCTGCTCGCGTCGATGCTCGTGGGCCTTGGATCGTTCGGCAATCTGCTCGGCGCGGCGCCGCTCGCGTGGTCGGCTTCGGCGATCGGCTGGCGCGCAAGCATGTTGATCATCGCCGCGGCGACGGCGGTTTCAGCACTGGGAATTCTGCTGTTCATCCGCGACCCGGCGCGCGTCGGTGAGAAGACTACGGACGGGCAGGGGTTCTTTTCGGGCTTCGTCGCGATCTTCAGCCTGCGGCCGATCCGCTATATCGCGGCGCTCGTCCTCGTCAGCTACGGGGCGGTCGCGGGCCTGCGCAGCCTCTGGGTCGCGCCGTTTTTCGGACAGGTGCATGGCTTCGATGTCAGCGAGCGCGGACATGCGGCGCTGTTGATGGCGGCCGCCATGTCGCTCGGCGCGCTCGCTTACGGCCCACTGGAGAAGCGCCTCGGCGGGCCGAAGCCGACCGTGGTCGCCGGCACGCTGGCGGCGATCGCGTCGCTCGTGGCGCTGGCCCTCTTCGGCGCGCAATCATCGGGCGCGGCCCTCGCGGCTTACGGCCTCTTCGGCCTGACGGGGGTGACCTACGCCATTGTCATGGCGCATGCGCGCATGTTCTTCCCCGCGCATCTGCTCGGGCGCGGCGTGACGGCGATGAACTTTCTGTTCATCGGCGGCACCGGCCTCATGCAATGGGGCTCCGGCCATCTCGTGCAGGCGACGAGCGCGGCGGGATGGGCGCCAGCGTCAACTTACGCCTCGCTGCACGGCGGTGTTGCGCTGCTGCTCGCGGCGGCGCTTGTGCCGTATCTCATGTCGCCTGCACGACCGATCAAACATTAGCCTCGTCATTGCGAGGAGCGAAGCGACGCGGCAATCCATCTAGCGGCGCCTGCGAGCGAAATTGCAGCAGGCAAATGAGCTCCCACCGCCACGTCATTGCGAGCGGAGCGAAGCAATCCAGAAGCCGCGCG
>JANXTB010000318.1 GCA_025356415.1 Hyphomicrobiales bacterium | reverse complement strand
ATCGATGTGAATTATGCATTCTGCGATGAAAAGCCGATGCCGATTCTGGAGAGCATCAAGAAGTGGCGCAATTCGTGCGGCGAGGACGCCTGGGTGGCGATGCCCTACATCCGCTCGCTCATCGACAAGTCGCACGAGAAGGGCATTCCGGTGATCTACACCACCGGCGTGCGACGTGACGACAATTGGGACGCGGGCTCCTGGAGCTGGAAGAATGCGCGCGGCGGTGAGGTTCCGAAAGTCACCAACAACCTCGATGGCAACGAGATCGTCGCCGAGATCGCGCCATCGGCGCAGGATATCGTCATCCTGAAGCAAAAGCCTTCCGGCTTCTTCGGCACCAACATGACGAGCTATCTCACGCTGCTCGGCTGCGACAGCGTCATCGTCACCGGCACGACGACGTCGGGCTGCGTCCGCGCGACTGTGCTCGATGCGTTCAGCCTCAACTACCGCATCGCGCTGGCCGAAGAGGGATGCTTCGATCGCTCGCAAGCCAGCCATGCGATCAACCTCTGCGACATGAATGCAAAATACGCGGATGTCGTAAAGACCGCGGAGGTTCTCACCTTCTTCGATACGCTCGATGCGAGCCTCTACAATGCGCCAAAAGTTCCCGGCGCGCCGTCTCTCAAGGTCGCCTGAGATCAGGCGCCGCCAAGCATTGTCAAAGCGCCGCCAAGCTTGAAAAGGCCTTGGCGGCGCGCCACTTTCCGCAGGGACGTCGCGTCCCGGCGGAGGCGTGGCCTTGAACTGCCCCATTGAAGACTATGCGCTGATCGGCGATTGCGAGACGGCGGCGCTGGTTTCGCGCAGCGGTTCTATCGACTGGCTTTGCCTTCCGCGCTTCGACTCGCCCGCCTGTTTCGCCGCGCTGCTCGGCACGGAAGAAAACGGCTGCTGGAAGATTTGTGCGGACGATACAGAGGCCCGCATCACGCGTCGTTATCGCGACGGCACGCTCATTCTCGAAACCCGATTTGAAACGGCGACCGGCGCCGCGACGCTGATCGACTTCATGGCGGTGCGCGAACCGCTGGCCGATCTCGTTCGCATCGTCGTCGGTGAATGGGGCGAGGTCGATTTCACAACGCTGCTGATCATGCGTCTCGATTACGGGCGCACCGCGCCTTGGGTCACGCGCATCGACGAGCAAACGATGAGCGCCATCGCCGGACCTGACCAGTTGATGATCTGGACGCCCGTTGCGCTGAAGGGCGAAGACCATCGCACAGTTGGCCGTTTCAAAGTTCGCGCCGGTGAGAGCGCGCCTTTCGTGATGACGCATCAATCCTCGCTCGCCACGCATTACAAGCCTGTTGATCCGCGCGCTGCGCTCGAGCGCACGTGCGAGTTCTGGCGAGATTTCACCGAGCGTTGCCCGGACGTCGGGCCCTGGACGGAGCAGGTGAAACGTTCGCTGATTACGCTGAAGGCGCTCACTTACGCGCCGACCGGCGGCATTGTCGCCGCGGTGACGACATCTCTGCCCGAACATATCGGCGGCGAGCGCAATTGGGATTACCGCTATTGCTGGCTGCGCGACGCGACCTTCACGCTGCAGGCTTTCATGCAACTCGGCTATTTCGAAGAAGCGCAGGCATGGCGCGACTGGCTGCTGCGCGCGGTCGCTGGCGATCCCGCGCAATTGCAAATCATGTATGGCGTCGCCGGCGAGCGCCAATTGCCCGAATGGGAAGCAAGTTGGCTCGATGGTTTTGGCGGCTCGAAGCCGGTGCGCATCGGCAATGCGGCGGCGGCGCAATTGCAGCTTGATGTGTTTGGCGAGGTGGCCGATGCGTTGATGCAGGCGGCCAAAGGCGGCCTGCCGCCGCACCCGCGCGCAGCCGCCTTGCGCGATGTCGGGCTTGAATATCTTGCAAGCATCTGGCGCGAACCGGATTCCGGCATCTGGGAGGTGCGCGGTGAGAAGCGGCATTTCACGCATTCGAAAGTCATGGCGTGGGTCGCCTTCGACCGCGCCGCGTGCATGCAGCCGCGCAATGCGCGAGATCGCGTCGGCGTCTGTCGCTGGCGCGCCATTGCCGACGAAATCCATCGCGAAGTCTGCGAGCAGGGCTTTGACGCCAAGCTCAATTCCTTCGTGCAATCCTATGGCGCGACGCAGATCGATGCGAGCCTGCTGCAGCTCGCGCTCGTCGGCTTCCTGCCGTCGGATGATCCACGCATCGTCGGCACCATCGAGGCGGTCGAAAAACATCTCATGTGGGAAGGGCTGGTGAAGCGCTATCACACGGCGGATGTCGATGACGGGCTGCCGCCGGGCGAGGGCGTGTTTCTCGCTTGCTCTTTCTGGCTCGTCGACAATCTTGCGCTGATCGGTCGCGAGGATGACGCGCGCGAGCTGCTCACCAAGCTCGCAAAGCTCGGCAATGATGTCGGGCTGTTCGCCGAGGAGTACGATCCGATCGCGCGCCGCATGCTCGGCAATTTTCCCCAGGCGTTCAGCCATGTGGGGCTGATCAACAGCGCGCTCAATCTGCATCGGCGGCGCGGCCCCGCGCGGGTGCGGGCGGCTCACGAAATCGTGGACGAGATGGAGCCGGTGGCGCGTTGACCGGCGGGATGTATGCGGCTAGAACAAAACAGGAACACACAAACGGGTTTTCAATGGGTCAGCTCGACAGCATGTCCAAGCTCGCGATCCTCGCGGACGCAGCCAAATACGACGCCTCCTGCGCCTCGAGCGGCGGGGACAAGCGCAATGCGCGGGCAGGGGGAATGGGCTCGACCACCGGCATGGGCATCTGCCATTCCTACGCGCCCGATGGCCGCTGCATCTCGCTGCTCAAGCTGCTGCTCACCAATCATTGCATTTACGACTGCCTCTATTGCGTGAACCGCGTGTCGAGCGACGTGCGCCGCGCCCGCTTCACGCCGGAGGAGGTCGTCGACCTGACGCTGAATTTCTACAAGCGAAATTACATCGAGGGCCTGTTTCTTTCGTCCGGCATCATCCGCTCGCCCGATTACACGATGGAGCAATTGGTGCGCGTGGCGCAGCTGCTCCGCGAGACGCACGGGTTCAAGGGCTATATCCATCTGAAGACGATCCCCGACGCCGATCCCGCGCTGATCGAAAAGGCCGGGCTCTATGCGGACCGCCTGTCGATCAATGTCGAGCTGCCGCGCGAGGAAAGCCTCACGGTGTTGGCGCCGCAAAAGGACGCGCGCTCGATCCGCAAGGCGATGGGCGGCTTGCGGCTGCGGCTCGACGAAGCCAAGGAGGAGCGCGGGAAGGCAAAACACGCGCCGCGCTTCGCGCCGGCGGGCCAGAGCACGCAGATGATTGTCGGCGCCGATGGCGCGGCTGATTCCGAAATCGTGCGCACCAGCGCGACGCTCTACAGCGGCTACGATCTGCGCCGCGTCTATTATTCCGCCTTCAGCCCGATCCCGTCCTCGGCCGCCGCCTTGCCATTGCTGAAACCGCCGCTGATGCGCGAGCACCGGCTCTATCAGGCCGATTGGCTCTATCGTTTTTATGGCTTCTCGGTGGATGAGATTGTCGGCTCGATGAAAGACGGCATGCTCGATCTCTCGGTCGATCCGAAGCTTTCGTGGGCGCTCTCGAACCGCGACGGCTTTCCCATCGACGTCAACCGCGCCGCGCGCGAGACGCTGCTGCGTGTGCCGGGACTTGGCGTGAAGAGCGTCGAGAAAATCATCCGCATGCGCCGCGTCGCCTCGCTGCGTCTGGCGGACGTCGCGCGGCTCACGCGCTCGCTGAAAAACGTGCGGCCCTTCATCACCACGCAGGACTGGACGCCCGGCGCCAGCATCGATGCGGTCTCGCTCGCCGCGCGGCTGACGCCGGTGATGGCGCCGCAACAGCTGAGCCTGTTTGGATGATCCGCGTCGATCTCGCCCATGCCGCGGATTTTGACGGCTGGCGAGAGGCGGCGCGCCGTCTTGCGATTGCGGGCGTCGCGCCTGCGGACGTGATCTGGCAAACGCCCGACGGCGCGCAGGATCTGTTCGCGGCTCCCGCGCAGGCGTTGCCAGAAGCGCCCGAGGGGGAGAAGGGTCCGCGCGTGCCGCGCGAATTTCCCGATCTCGCCCGTTACGTGATCTGCCATGCGGACCCCGCGCGTTTCTCGTTGCTCTATCGCCTGTTGCTGCGGCTGCAGGATCAGCCGCGCCTGCTCGATCACGCGACCGATGACGACGTGCACCTTGCCAACGCCATGGCGAAAGCCGTGTCGCGCGAACGCCACAAGATGACGGCCTTCGTCCGCTTTCGCGAGGTCGCGAGCGAGGACGGGGAGGGCGCGTTTGTCGCTTGGTTCGAACCCGAGCACCATGTGGTGCGGTTGACGGCGCCGTTTTTCCGGGATCGTTTCGCCAACATGCGCTGGTCGATTTTGACGCCGGACGTCTGCGCCCATTGGGATCGTAAGACGTTGCGTTTCACCGAGGGAGTGTCGCGCGACCAAGCGCCGGGCGCGGACCGCCTCGAGGATTATTGGCGAACCTATTACGCCAGCATCTTCAATCCGGCGCGGCTGAAGGTGGCGACGATGAAGCGTGAAATGCCGGTGCCCTATTGGAAGAACTTGCCCGAGAGCAGCCTGATCCCCGCGCTGATCGAGCGCGCGGAAGGCCGCGCCACCGCGATGGTGGACGCTGCCCCCACGAAAGCCCCGAAGCGCAGCCCGAAGATCGTCGCGCGGACGGAAGCTGCGCGCACGCCGAAGGAGGCGGGCGTCGGGCTCGATGGGCTCCGCCGCGAGGCCGAGGGCTGCAAGCGCTGTCCTCTCTGGGCCAACGCCACACAGACCGTGTTTGGCGAAGGCGGCGCGGAGGCCGAACTGCTGTTCGTCGGCGAGCAGCCGGGCGACAAGGAAGATCTGGTCGGGCGCCCGTTCGTTGGTCCGGCCGGGCAGATGTTCGACCGCGCGCTGGCGGAGGCCGGCATCGCGCGCGAGCGCGCCTATGTCACCAATGCGGTGAAGCATTTCAAGAACGAACCGCGGGGCAAGCGGCGTCTGCATAAATCGCCGAACATTTCCGAGATCAACGCCTGTCGCTGGTGGCTAGAAAAGGAAACCGCGCTGCTGAAGCCCCGCCTCGCCATCGCGCTGGGCGCGAGCGCCGTGCGCAGCCTGACGGGCGAGACCCACGCGGTGACGAAGGTCCGCGGCCAGGTGCTGTCCTCGCCCTTTGCGGGCGACGTGTTCGTGACGATCCACCCGTCGTTCATCCTGCGACTGCGCGAGACTGAGGACCGCGAGCGGGAGTTCGCGGCGTTCGTGGCGGACCTGACGCAGGCGCGGCAGATCGCCTATGGGCGTTGACCCTTTGACATTCCCCCCCGTTTCCCTAGCATCGCGCCGGTTTTGAATTCGGGAGGAGAAGAACAATGTCGTATCGAGGCATGGTCGCCGATATCGTTTCGTTCAAGGGTTTTCACGGCGACACGGGTGAAGCCTATTATGCGCGCCCTGCGGGCAAGGGTCCGTTCCCGGGCGTCGTGCTGATCCATCACATGCCCGGCTGGGACGACTGGTCCATGGAGGCGACGCGCAAGCTGGCGCATCACGGTTTCGCGGCGATTGCGCCGCATCTCTATTTCCGCCACGGCCCCGGCACGCCCGACGACCTCGCCGCCAAGGCGCGCGCAGCCGGTGGCGCGTCCGATGCGGAAGTGGTGGGCGACGTGAAGGGCGCGATGGAATTCCTGCGCGCGCAGCCTGAAGGCAACGGCAAGGTCGGCGTGATCGGCTTCTGCTCCGGCGGCCGCCACACCTTCCTCGCGGCCTGCCAGCTGGAGGGCGTTAATGCCGCCGTCAATTGCTGGGGCGGCAATGTTGTGGTGGACGACGCCGCGCAGCTCTCGCCGCTGCGTCCGGTGGCGCCGATCGATCTCACCGAGGGGCTGAAGGCGCCGTTGCTCGGCCTGTTCGGCAATGACGACAAGAACCCGTCGCCCGAGCACGTCAACAAACTGGAAGCCAAGCTGAAGAGCCTTGGAAAGAATTACGAGTTCCACCGCTATGATGGCGCGGGCCATGGCTTCTTCGCAGCCGAGCGCACGAATTACCGGGTCGAGCAGGCCAATGACGGCTGGCAGAAGACCTATGCGTTCTTCCACAAGCATCTCGGCTGAGGGAGCGCGCCCCCATGTGTTCCTACATCACCGAAAAGACGGCGATCTATGGGTCCGCGAAAGGCGCCGACGGCTGGTCGTCGGTGTCGAGCGCGCAGGTGTATTTCGACCATCCGTATCACGCGGCGCTCGACCACGCTTTGTCGATCGACTTCATGACAGCCGACGCCACGCGCAAGATAGCGGTTGAGATGTCAGCCGAGTCCGCGCGCGCGCTCGTCGCCAGCATTCTCGCAGCGCTGGAAAGCGGCGAGGAAGCGCACGGGTAATTCGTCATTGCGAGCGAAGCGAAGCAATCCAGCTAATGGCAGCCGTTAGATGGATTGCTTCGTCGCTTCGCTCCTCGCAATGACGACGCGCAGGGGCGCGTTCAATCGGTGGTGATGCGGATCGGCGCACCCGCGAACCACGCCTCGATATTCTCCACCGCATCCACGAAATACTGGCGGTAATTGTCTTCCGACGCATAGCCCAGATGTGGGCTCAACACGACATTGTCGAGCGTGCGCAGCACGTGATCTTTCGGCAGCGGCTCGATATTGTAAACATCGAGCGCAGCGCGGCGGATGGCCTTGCGCTGCAGCGTGTCGATGAGGGCGGCTTCATCCACGATCGGCCCGCGCGACGTGTTGAGAAAAATCGCATCTGGACGCATCAACGCGAATTCCTTAGCGCCGACGAGTCCGCGCGTGCGGTCCGACAGCAC
>JANXTB010000306.1 GCA_025356415.1 Hyphomicrobiales bacterium | reverse complement strand
CCTGCAGCATGATTTCGGCGTCAATCTCGACAGCATCACGTGGGTCACCGCCGAAGACGGCCATCTTGCGGAATATGTCGATCCCGCCAATTGCGTGCGCAAGCCCGAGGGTGAGACGATTGACGGCATGCTGCTGAAAGGCGAGCTTGCAGCGGCCATTCTCGGCGACAAGCTGCCCGAGGGCGTGGCCCCGCTCATCCCGCAGCCGCAAGATGTCGCGCGCGAATGGCAGCGCCGCACAGGCATGTTCCCGATCAACCACATGTTCGTGGTGCGCGAGGAATTGTCGCGCGAGCGACCCGATGTCGTGCGCGAAATCTACCGCGTGATCGTCGAGAGCAACGCCGCCGCGCCGGAGTCCGCCCGCAAGGAAGTCGCGCCCTTCGGTCTGGAAGCCAATCGCAAGGCGATCCAGACAGCGATTGATTGGTCGATCGAGCAGAAGCTCATCCCGCGCCGTTTCGAAGTCGATGAATTGTTCGACGACGTGACGCGCGTTTTGGGCGCCTGAGCCCGTGAAAGCGCGCAAGATCATCGCATGCTGGCTCGCCGTCGCCTTGTGCGGCGCCGGGCCGGCGTGGGCGGCGAGCGTTGAGCTGCTGTGTCCGCCATCGTTGCGGCCGGTGATTTCGGAACTTGCGCCCGCGTTCGAGGCCGCGTCAGGCCACAAGCTCTCGGTGCGCTGGGAAGTGATGCCCACGATGAAACGACAGATCGATGCAGGCGCGGTATTCGATGTTGCGATCCTCACGCCCGATTTGATGGATGACGCCGTCAAGCAAGGCCGGCTCGATGGCGCCACGCGCGCCGTGATCGCCAAGACGGGCGCGGGGCTTGCTGTCCGCAAGGGCGCGCGCAAGCCCGATATTTCGACGGTTGAAGCTTTCCAGCGCACGCTGCTCGGCGCGCAATCCATCGGCTACACTGCTGACGGCGCGGCGGGCAATGCGTTCCTTGCCATGCTGGATCGGCTTGGCGTCGCGACAGAGCTGAAGCCGCGCCTGAAACCGCTGGCGGGCGGCGCTGCCGTCACGCCAGTCGCGCGCGGCGAGGTCGAGATGACGGTGACGACCATTCCGGGAATCCTCGAAGAGCCCGGCTCCGAATTGGTGGGACCGCTGCCGGACGCCCTGCAGAGCTGGGTCGTCTACACGGCCGCAGTGAATGCAGGCGCCAAGGAGCCTGCGGCCGGCCGCGCCCTGATCGCCTTCTTGCTGACGCCCGCGGCGAAAGCGGTGATCCGCGCCAAGGGTGTCGAGCCCGCGCCGTAACGCTTTTCATCTCGCGGAAGGCGACGGATACTGCAGGCCTTGTTGAAGAGAGGCACCGCATGTCCGTTTCCCTAAGCGCCTTTGTCCGCGGGCTCCCGAAGGCCGAGTTGCATTTGCACATCGAAGGGACGCTCGAGCCGGAGCTGATGTTCGAGCTTGCCGCACGCAATGGCGTCGCGCTGCCCTATGCCGATATCGAGGCCGTGCGCCGCGCTTATGATTTCGCCAATCTGCAGGAATTTCTGGACCTCTATTACGCGGGAGCGCAGGTGCTGCGCACGCAGCGCGATTTCCACGATCTCGCCATGGCGTATTTTAGACGCCTGCATGCGGATGGCGGCGTGCATGCGGAAATCTTTTTCGATCCGCAGACGCACACCGAGCGCGGTATTCCATTTGCGACTGTGGTGGAGGGCCTTCTCTCGGCCATCGCGGAAGCCGAACGGACGCTCGGAGTCACATGCGGGCTGATCCTGTCGTTCCTGCGACACCTGTCAGAAGAGCA
Source organism: Hyphomicrobiales bacterium (assembly GCA_025356415.1). Lineage (GTDB taxonomy): Bacteria > Pseudomonadota > Alphaproteobacteria > Rhizobiales > Beijerinckiaceae > Terripilifer. The sequence goes on along the minus strand of JANXTB010000306.1, from coordinate 8,195 downwards.
GGCGTTCGAGACTTTGCGCGAGGCCGAGCCCTGGCTCGACAAGTTTATTGGCGTTGGTCTCGACTCCTCGGAGCTCGGCCATCCGCCATCGAAATTCGCACGCGTGTTTGCCGAGGTGCGCCGCCGTGGCCTGAAAGTGCTGGCGCATGCGGGCGAGGAGGGGCCGCCGGAATATGTGCATGAAGCGCTCGATATTCTGCACGTGGACCGCATCGACCACGGCAACCGCGCGCTGGAAGATGCGACGCTGGTGACGCGTCTGGCGCGTGAGGGCATGACGCTGACGGTTTGCCCGCTGTCCAATCTGAAACTCTGCGTCGTGCGCGACTTGCATGATCATCCAATGAAGCGGATGTTGGATCTCGGGCTGCGCGCCACGATCAACTCGGATGATCCAGCTTATTTCGGCGGCTATCTGCTCGCCAATTATGTCGAGACGGCACGCGCGGTGAATCTCTCGCGCTACGATCTCATTCAGCTCGCGCGCAATTCTTTCACCGGCTCGTTCCTGCCCGCGGCTGATGTCGCGAGACATCTGGCGGAGATCGACGCCTACGCGGCGCAAAACCCCGGAGAGTTGGTCGCGTCCTGACTCACGCCTGCAATTTGTAAGTCGCAATCAAGCCCTCTTCGCCCGCTTGCGCGAGGCGGCGCATGAGGCGGGTGAGCAGGCCCGTCAGCTCGGCGTGATCGTCGGCGTCGAGTGCGGGGCCGGGCGCCCGTGTGCGCGCGCAGGCGATGAGGCCGCGACGGCGGAAAACTTCCTTGCGAATGGCGAGCCCGATGCCAGCCTGCCACTCATGCCGGATCAGCGGCAGGAAAATGTCGTAGAGATTTTCCCCGCTTTCGCTCTCCCCCGCAACGAAGCGCTTGCAGACTTCGATCAGCATTTCGGGAAAGGCGACGCCAGTGTTGGCGCCATCGGCGCCGCGCGCCAGTTCTTGCGGCAGATGCAGGCCGCTATTGCCGACAAGTATGCTCACGCGCCGGCGACCGCCATCCTTCTCTTGCGCACGCAGCTTCGACAATTTGCGAAGGCCTGAGCCTTCCTCGTGCTTGACGATCTGCACATTTGGCACGCGCTCGACGATGGCGCCGATGGTGGCCGCAGACATGTAGACGCCCGTCGCTTGCGGGTGATCCTGCAGCGCGATGGGAACGCCCACGCCGATGCGCGAAGCGACGGCCTCATAATAGGCGATGATCTGATCTTCGGTTTTGAGATTGCCCGCAGGCGCGACCATGATGCCGGAGGCGCCGGCGTGCATGGCGCTGTCGACGAAGGATTTCATCTCGTCGAAGCCGGTCTGGCTGGCGCCCGCGATGATGGCCATGCGGCCGTTCGCGCGCTTGGCGACACGCGTCACCAGCTCCCGCGACCCCGCGACCGAGAGTTTGTTCGCCTCGCCCAGAATGCCCAGCAGCGTGACGCCGGGGACGCCGATCTCGAGAAAGAAATCGGTCAGCCGGTCCATGCTGTCGAAATCGACGGCGCCATTGTCGAGAAAGGGCGTCACGGAAATCGGATAGACGCCACAGGCGGAGGAATCGATCAGGCTCATGAATTCAGGCTCGCTTGGCAGAAACACCGGCAAGCATATTGTCTGTTTCCGTCGCGGTGGCAATCGGGCAGGGCGGCCCCGCGCCGCCCTGATGGCGTGTGCCGTCAGGCCGTGACGGCGATCGCCTCGTCGGCGCCATTCTTCACGATATCGGTCAGCTTGCCGATTTCGTTGGTGTAATCCTGCGCCGTTTGCTGCATCCACCCGGCCTGCAATTGCACAAGCTGTTGTACGTCATGGGCGGCGACGGCGCTGGCGAGGAACGCCTGGTTCTTCGTCATCCGTTCGCTCATGAAGCTCGTGATTTCGCGCTGGCATTCGGTAGCCGCCGCCATCCAGTTCTGGCTGATGGCTGTCGCTGCGGGCGCGATTTCGGCGGGCCGAAGTTCAGTGACATTGGCGCTCACCGCAGCTTCGGTTTTCTCGGCTGCTTCCCCGGCGAGGGTCGAAAAATACCGCCGCTGCATCTCGGCCATGTTCGACCAGAATGCGAGCGGCGTGTTGGCCATCGCCGCTTGCGCGGCGATCTTTTCCTGAGTGTCGTGTACGGCGTCGGACCTGAACGCCTTCTTGTGCGCGTGCGCCATTCTTCAACTCCCAAGCTTGTTGTTGTTCTTGGAGGTTAGAAGACTTGCGCAGTTTGACATTGATGCACATCAGCAAAAATATTGCGTTCGAAATCAGACGCAAGATGCAACTGTGCCGTTCAAGTTATCATGGCGCCCGGTCCTCACGGCGCCCCGGTCCTCACGGCGCCCAGTCCTCACGGCGCCATGGTCAAGCCAGCAGCATCGACCGCTTCCTTGTAGAGCGGCTTTTCGGCGGCGATGACGGCTTCCATTTCTTCCGGCGTCGAACCGATGGGGTTGATGCCCAGCGTTTCCAGACGCTCGACAATCCTAGGGTCCTTGGCGGCCGCGATGGTTGCGGCGGCGAGCTTGTCGACTACGTCTTGCGGCGTGCTCTTCGCGACCAGGAAGCCATTCCAGGACGACGTCTGGAACCCCGGATATTTGGACGACACGGCGACGACGTCAGGCAATTGCTTCATGCGGTTCAACGTCGAGACGGCGAGGATGCGAATGCGGTCGCTCGTCATCTGCGAGAGCAGTTCCGATGCGTTGCCGAAATACATATCGACGTCATGGTTCAGCAGCGCGTTCATGGCCGGTCCGCCGCCCTGATAGGGGACGAAGACGAGCTCAAATCCGGCCCGCTTGGCAAGCAGAGCCGAGGTAAGATGGCCGATCGAGCCGATGCCGGCCGATGACACGTTGAGCTTGCTCTTGCTGGCGCGCGCATAATCGAGGAATTCTTCGAACGTCTTCACCGGAAGCGTGGAATTCACGCCGAGCACGAAGGGACCCGCGCCCAGAATGCTGACCGGCTTGAAGTCGGCATCCGCATTGAAGTTCACCTTCTGCAGCATCGGCAGGATGACCATCTGGGACGCGGTGGCGAAGAACAATGTGTAGCCATCGGCGGGCGCGCGCGCGATCTGCGCGGCGGCGACGCTGCCACCGGCTGTGGGGCGGTTCTCGACAATGAAGCTCTGGTTGAAGCGCTTCGACAGGAAGTCCGCCGAGAGGCGCGCCATCGTGTCGGTGTTGCCGCCAGCCGGGAAGGGCACCACGATGGTGACGTTGCGATTGGGCCAGGCGGGAGCCTGCGCTTGCGCGGACACAACGCCGAAGCTGGAGGCCAAAGCGATCGCCGCCGCGACGGGCGCGAAACGCTTGAAGGACAGTGCGGGGAATTTCATAGAGTGGCTCCGTAAGCGATAAAAATTCGTGAAAACCGATGCATGTTGCGTGCCGCGCGTGCGCAGCGCGGTCCGGGTCAAGCCTTTGTGAATTTAGCGGCGATTTCGGCGCCGCTCATCAGGTCCGCATATTTCTGGCCCATGTCGAACAGGTTCGCCTCATGGGGTCCGACCGCGCGGTCGCCGACGCAATCGGTGGCGACGATGGTCTTGAAATTATAGCTCAGCGCATCGACCACGCTGGCGCGCACGCAGCCTGATGTGGTGGCGCCGGTGACGATTAGCGTGTCGACGCGACGTTTCACCAGCCAGCCGGTGAGATCGGTACCGAAGAACGCGGAGGGCTGCGTCTTGCGCAAGACGTATTCGCCGGGTTGCGGCGCCAGCGCATCGACGATGGCGCTGGATGGATGATCCTCGGTGAGGATTTTCAGGCCCGGCGCCTTCAGGCAGAACACGCCGGCATCCGATCCGTCGTTCGCATAGACGACGCGCGTGAAGCAGACCGGAACGCCCGCCTTGCGCGCCGCCGCCAGCAGCACGGCAGTGTGCGCGATGGCTTGCGGAATGTTGCCGCCGCCGAACAAGTCGGGATCGTTGAACCCGTTGACGAAGTCGACAACGAGCAGCGCCGGCTGCGCGCCAAAGCCCGACTGGTTTCCGAATCCCTGTTTGCGATAGACGTCGCTGTCGCTCATGCGCGCCTCACGTGATGCTGTTGGAGCGGCGGATCCCTTCGATCATCGCGACGCGCACGAGATAGGGCCGCAGCTTGGCGGGATCGCCGTTGATGGCGCGCAGCTCATCATAAAATGCTTCCCGCGCAACGGGATCTTTCTGCTCGATGTTCTTCTTGTTCTCGATCGTCTGCCGCTGCAGGAATTCCTGCGCGACGGTGCGGCGCTGACGATCATAGAGATCGAGCAGATCGTGGCTGCCGCCCTCGAACCAGATCTTGCCCATCTTGTCGGCAAGATTGAACACGTCATGAAGGCCGAAGTTCATGCCCATGCCGCCGAGCGGATTGTTGATATGCGCAGCGTCGCCCGCCAGCAGCAGGCGCCCGTCACGATAGCTGGACGCGACGCGCTGATGCACTTCGTAGACGTTGCGGTGGTGGATCGGATAATCGCCGTCCTTGGCGTTGAAACCCTGGATGCGGCGCTGCACGGTCGCCTCTTCGAACAGGTCTTCTTCCGCCGCATCGCCCGCCGGAAACAGGATCCGCCAGAGGCCCTTGCCGTCGGGGCCCGGCACCTTGAACAGCGCGCACCACTCTTCAGGATCGGCGATGTAATTGGTGATCGCGTAGCCGTGCTGGCCGAAATCATATTTCGTGCTGAGCACAAGAAAGCGCTCGGGCCAGGTGAAGCCGTCGAACGCGACGTTCATCGACTTGCGAACCTGGCTGCGCCCGCCATCGCAACCGATCATCCACGCGCCGCGGAATTCCTTTTCGCCATCCGGCGTCTCGACCTTCGCGGTGACGCTGTCGGCATCCTGTGTGACGCTGAGCACGCGATGCGAATTCAGGATCTCGTAATTCGAATAGGCTTTCAGCTTGTCGCGCACGATGTGCGAAAGGCGATGCTGTTCGAGCATCAGCCGATAGGGATAACGCGTGTCGTCCTTCAGCACGCCAAGATCGAAATCGGCGACAATGCCTTTCTTGCGGTCGCGGTACTGGTAATGATCGACGATCAATCCCTGTTCGAGCGCGGTCGCGGTGACGCCGCTTTCCTCGAACATTTCGAGCGTCGGCGGATGAATGGTGCCCGCGCGCGGGTCTTCGAAAATCGTGTCAGCCGCTTCGAACAAAGTGAAGGGAATGTTCAGCCGCGCGAGATTGAGCGCCATCGTGTAGCCAACCGGCCCGGCGCCCGAAATCAGAATCCTGTCCGCGTTCATACTCGTGTCCAACCTGTCTTTAGAAGCGTTCGAGCAGCCAGCCGCGCCCGTGGAATTTATCGTTGATGCCCTGCGCGCGCAAAGCGTGCCAGATGGTGGCGACGTTGATCGGGATCACTGGCTTGCCCAATTGCTTCTCGAGCGTCGGGAAGATGTCGATGCCGGAAAGATTGGTGCCCGCCTGGACGATGGCGTCGACATCGGCGCCGTCAAGCTGGCGCAGGATCGTGTCGATGACTTCGTGCGGCGGCGTATGCGCGATCGATGTCGCGCTGTCGCATTTCAGGCCCACGACCTTGGAAACCTCGTAACCGGATTCCTCCAGAAAGCGGCGCACCTGCACGTCGCCGACGGATTGGTAGGGGGTGAGGGCCGCGACCTTCTTGGCGCCGAATGCATCGAGCGCCGCCGTCAGGGCCGCCGCGCCGCTGGTGAGGCCGATCTCGGGGCCGATCACGTCGCGCAGCCGCGCCTCGAATTCAGCATTGCCCTCGAGCCCGCCCCAGAAGGTTTCCGCCGACATGCCCATCATGATGTAGCTGGGCTCGCACGTCATGATGTCGCGCATGGAATAGGGAATCGTCTCGCGTATCGCCTCGATGAAGGCGAGGAACATGTCGTCGCTCGACAGATCGGGCTGCGAGACGAAGAAACGGGCAAAGTGCCACGTCACGCCCTCTGGAATGATGCGCTGGCAATCATATTCGACGCCGATGTTGGTCGACGGGATAATGACCCCGATGCGCCCACGTGCGCCAATCCACGGCTCCTGCGCCTTCATTCCGTACAACTCCTTTTGGGCGCCGCCCGCGCCTTGTTGGGGACGCCGCGCCTTGCAGCATTCAGGCCACCCGCCGCGTCCACGGCATGTAGCAGGGTGGAGCGGGCGGCGCGCAACCGAAAATCGAATGTGGACGCCACCCTTGCGCCGGCAGCGATCTAGCCCGACAATGCCGCAAAAGAAAATCGGGAGGAGGGGACATGGCCAATAAATGGCTCGCCGGCGTAAGCGCGGCTTTCTGCACTCTGTTGGGGCACGGGGCGCAGGCGCAGAGCAACCCGCGCTATGTCCAGTTCCAGCCGTCTGCCACCAAGGGCGCGCTCTATGCGCCCGATGCCGGCGCGCCGTCGAACGTCGCCTTCCTGACGATCCACCGCACGTCGAATTTCATGAGCATGATCGGCACGCGCGAACTCGCCCGGCGCGGCTTCCTCGTGCTCGGCATGAATCCGCGCTCGGACAATAACGAAGCGATCGTGCATTTTGAGAACGTCGCGCTCGATATCAAGCAGGGCGTCGAATTCCTGCGCAAGCAGCCGGGCGTGACAAAGGTCATCCTTATCGGCTTTTCGGGCGGCGGACCGGCCACCACCTTCTATCAGGCGGTCGCCGAGAAGGGCGTCTCCTATTGCCAGGGGCCGAACAAGCTCACGCAATGCCCGGACAGTCTGAAGGACCTCCCCAAGGCCGACGGCATGCTGCTGCTCGACGCGCATCCCGGCAATAGCGTGAACGGCCTGCGCAGCCTGAACCCGGCGGTGCTCGACGAGGACAACCCCTTGAAGATCGACCCCGCGCTCGATCCCTTCGACGCAAAGAACGGCTTCAACCCGAACGGCCACTCGACCTACACGGCCGAGTTCATGGACCGTTATTTCAAGGCGCAGGCGGCGCGCATGAATCGCCTGATCGACAAGGCGACCGCGCTGCGCGCCGATGTTGCGGCCGGCAAGGCGAAGACCACGGATGACGCGCCGTTCATCGTCTATCGCGATCGCGCGAGGTTGATGGATTTTTCGATGAGCGTGCATCCGGGCACGACGCGCCTGCAGAAGCTCATCAAGAACGACGGGACAATTTCGACGGAGGTCGTGCGCTCGGTCCGCGTGGGGCTGGCGCAGAACGCCAAGCTCGATCGCACGCTTGAGAATGGCACGATGTTCCTCACCGTGGAATCCTTCCTCAGCGCCAATGCGATCCGCGCCAAGGATTCGATGGTCGATATCGACTGGTGCTCGAGCAACAACTCGACGCCCTGCGCCTTGCGCGAAATCACCGTGCCGATGCTCATCGCCGCCATGGGCGGGCATTATTTCATCGCCGACAACGAGATCCACTACGATGTCGCGGCGAGCAAGGACAAGGAATACGTGGTCATCGAGGGAGCGGTGCACGGCCAGACGCCGTGCGAGGCCTGTTCGAAACTGACCGGCCAGCCCTATGGGAACGCGACCAAGAACCTCTACGACTACGTCGCCAGATGGGCTTCGGCGGACCGTTTCAGGTGATCCGTCCGGGAGCGAACGCCGGATTTTTTTCTGGCCTCAATGGCGACAAGGCTCTCGACATCCCGGCCGGGGCGCCTACTTACAGAATCGGAGCTCTTTTGGAGGCGGTGCCGAGTCCTGCTGGCGGTGGGATTCGTAGCACGTCCCTCCGAAGGCTCTGAAGCGCGCCTCGCCAGCCCGGCCGCCAGCCTGGCTGCGAGGCGCGTAGTTTTTATTTCCCGAAAATGCTTTCGTCGGCCGTTTCGCCGAGGCGCGTTTCCGCGTCCCCGAGCAGGGCTTCCACCTGCGACCTGATTTCGCCGATCCAGACTTCGGCCTTGCCGAGATCCGCCGTGCGGGCGGCGAGCTCGGCCTCGAACTCCCGTGCCTGCGCAAGGGCGGCGATGCGCTGCGCGTCGCTCTGTTCCTTGAGGACGCGCAGTTCCTCGCGCAGGCGGTCCGCCTCGGCGCGGGCCTCCGTCGCCTGGGCGCGGAAAAACTCCACGCTGCGCACGGCGGCGTTGGTGATGGAGCGGTTACGCTCGACAAGCTCGTCGATGATGGTGGCCGCGCGCGAGACGACATCCATGGTCTCGTCGAGCGCCAGCGGGCTCTCGTTGTGCTCCTGAGTGGTCGGTTGTGGCTCCTGTGGCGCGGTCTTCAGCACCTCGCGCAGCGCTGCATCGAGCGCGCGC
>JANXTB010000305.1 GCA_025356415.1 Hyphomicrobiales bacterium | reverse complement strand
GTCCTTCGCAGTGTCGAGCGCGGAAATCGGCCGCTCGGTCCTCGGCCCCCCCGGCATGCCAGCCGACCGCGTCGCGGTGCTGCGCAAGGCGTTCGACGCCACGATGAAAGATCCGGAACTGCTGGCCGAAGTGAAGAAGAGCAATCTCGACTTCGAACCGCTCGATGGCGCATCGCTGGCGAAGATCGTCGCCGAAGCCGCGAATGCGGATCCGAGCGTGGTCGCGCGCATGCAGAAGATCATGGAGGAGTAGTTGGGTTTTTCCCTTCTCCCGCACTGGCGGGAGAAGGTGGCGTGCGAAGCAAGACGGATGAGGGCGATTCAGCGAAGGAAAGATTTCAGCCGTTGCCGGCGCCCTCACCCGTCCGCCTCCGGCGGCCACCCTCTCCCGCCAGCGCGGGAGAGGGGCGCGCCCTACCGCCCCCGCCCCCTACTCCTTGAACTGCACCTGATAATTTTTCTCCAGGAACTCGCGCGTCCACGCGCGGGCTTGCGGAGAGATCGTCGTGCCGTCCTTGTAGAGTTTCTCGGCCGCCGCATCCGTGACCTGCTCGTATTCGCCGATCACCTCGTCGCGCTTCGACAGATAATCCGGGTCCTTCAGCAGATCGCGCACCGCCGCGCGGTAGGTTTCGACAATCTCGTCGGACGTGCCCTTGGGCAGCACCATCAGCTTCTGCGCGGGGAAGCCCGAGATCAGGAAGGCCTTGAACGCTTCCCACTCGACGCCTTCCGGCTTCTTGCCGTGCACGATTTCATAGGCCTCGCCGATATGCGGCAGATCCGGGAAATTCGGATCGCGCGCGAGATTGCCGTCCTTGTCGATCACGCCCCACGAGAACAGCGGCGTCGCGATCCCATCCTTCACGAGGCCGGCGCTGCGGCGCAGGTACGCGGTGGTCGTTTGCGAGTCGATGGTGAATTCGCCGCGCTCGAAACCAAGCAGGCCTTCCGCACGACCGACCACGCCGAAGATGTGGTTCACGTTGAGATCGAGCAGGCGGAAGCCCAGAAGCGACACGAGTTCGAGCGCCGTCGGGCCGGGGCTCGCGAAGAACATCTCCTTGCCGCGCAGCTTGTCTATGTCATGAATCGACTTCGCGCCGAATTTCGAGCTGACATAGGCCGCGCCACCAGTCGGCGCCGCGAGCACGACGCGCCAGCCCTGATATTCATATTTCACGCGCGGGTCACCGAGCAGATAGGGAAACTGCGTCGACGCCGAACTTGCCAGAAGCGTCATGCCATCGGGCTTCGCCGACACCTGGAAGAAATTCGCGCCGGCCGTCGAGCCGCCGCCCGGCATGTTCTTCACGAGCACAGTCGGCTTGCCCGGCAGATGCTTCGACAGCAGCGGCGCATTGAAGCGCGCCCACAGATCGACGCCGCCGCCCGTCGGAAACGGCACGAGCAGCGTGATCGTCTTGCCTGTGAAATCGAGAGCCTGCGCGGGCAGCGCGGCGAGAAGCGCCGCTGCGCTGGTGAGCGTCGCGACGAGAAGACGGGGGAGGAAGGGTTTCATCTGGTCTCTCAAGTTGAGCATCAGAGCACCGGGCTCCATTGCACGATATCTTCGCGATAACCGGTCGCCGTTTTCTCGACGTGTCCGACCGCGGGGAACGGATAGTGGAAACCCTGCACCATCATGCGCTCGGCGGCCAGCATGTCGTAGACGTTGCGGCGCGTCGCCTCGGCGGCCACGGGATCGACGTCGAGCATGAAATGCCAGCCGGGATTGCGCGCGAACAGGAACGGCGCATGCGTGACGACGGCCTGCAGGTACAGCGTCTTGTTTCCCGATGAGACGACATGCGACGTGTGGCCCGGCGTATGACCGGGCGTCGCCGTCGCGGTCACGCCGGACATGAGCTCCTGCCCCCAGGCGTAAGTCCGCACGCGCTTGCGCACATCAGCGGTCATCACGCGGCGCGCATTCTTGAAGGTCGCCTCGACGCGCGGAGTGGCTGCGCGGCTCATCTCGCCGTCGTCCATCCAGAATTTGTGCTCGACTTCCGGCACGAGTATTTCCGCATTCGGAAAGGCGATCGAATTGTCTGCGCGGATCAGCCCGTTCATGTGGTCGCCGTGATAATGCGACAGGATGACGAGATCGATGGAGGCAGGATCTATGCCCGCCGCAGCGAGATTCATCAACAGGCGGCCATTCAGGCCGTTGGAGGATTTCAAAGCCCCCTCACCCGTGCCGGTATCTACCAGGGCCAGCTGGCGGCCATTGTTGATGAGCACCGGATTGTAGGGGCCGGAATAAATGTTTGGCGCGCGGAAGGTGGATTCGAGAAACGCATTCACCTCCGCCTTCGGCACGTTGCGCACGAAGCCGTCCTCGATCGGCATGGCGCTGACGCCGTCGTTGACGGTTGTCATTTCGATGTCGCCGACCTTGTAGCGATAAAAGCCCGGCGCCTGCGTTGCGGCCTGTGGCGCGAAGGCGAAAGCCTTGGTCACGGGAGCCGCCGCCATGGACAAGGCTGCGCCAGCAAACGCAGCCCGGCGTGTGATCTCAACCATGCGTTCCCTCCATAGTCTCTTCAGCACAGCATAGGCAGGACGCGGCTGCAGCGGAAACACATAGATTGGCTTGGTCGATGAGCCGGATGCATGTTGCCGGGCTTGCCCTCTCATGCCAAGCTGCAGCCAAACATTGGTTTGGGGGAAGCAATCATGAAAACAATTCGGAGATTGGTTTTCGCCAGCCTCGCGGCATTCTCCAGCCTCGGCGCCGCGCATGCGCATGACCCGCTCGCGTCCCTGCCGGCCCGCGTCGAACTCATCCCGTTCGAGTCGCTCACCCTGCCCGACAGCGCTTTCCTGAAAGGCGACAAGAGCGCCGGCAAACCGGTGATGCTCGCGAGTGAACTGCACATAGCGCAGGGCCCGGGCAAGCGCCCGCTTGTCGTGCTGCTGCACGGCTCCGGCGCGCTCAATGGCGGGCATGAACTCTGGGCGCGCGAATTTGCGGAGATGGGCGTGTCCACCTTGCTGATCGACGCTTTCACCGGACGCGGCATCGTCGGCACGAGCGATAACCAGGCGCTGCTCGGACGCCTCAACATGATCCTCGACGCCTATCGCGCGCTCGCACGCGTCAAGGACCATCCGCGCGTCGACACGTCGCGCGTGGCGCTGATCGGATTTTCACGCGGCGGCCAGGCGACGCTCTACGCCAGCCTCGAACGCTTCCACAAGATGTGGAATGAATCCGGCGTCGACTTTGCAGCCTACTTCCCGTTTTATGCGGATTGCATGACGACCTTCGTGGACGACACGAAGGTGAAGCCGGTTGCGATCCGCCTGCATCATGGCGAAATCGACGACTACAATCCAGCTCCGCAATGCGCCGCCTATGTCGAACGTCTGAAAGCCGCCGGACGCGACGTGCAGATGACGATCTACAAGGACGCCGCGCATTCCTTCGACGGCCCGCTCGGCGCGCCCAAGCCCACACTCTCGGCGCAGTCGATGACCGTGCGCAATTGCGTGTTGAAGGAAGAACCCCTCGGCCAGATCACCAACACAAAGACCGGCGAGGCCTTCACCTACACCGACCCCTGCGTGCTGCGCGGGCCGCACACCGGCTACAATGCGGAAGCCTCGAAAGCCGCGCGCGCCAGCGTGCGGGACAGCTTGAAAGCTATTTTCAAGCTGTAAGTTGCTTCAAGCTTTGAAGCCATCGACGGCGCGGGCGAGCCTGTCGGCGAGACGCCCGGGCATGACCTTGTCGAACACCTGCGACAGGGACGCGTAATACCAGCGCGTTCCTGCCGCCCCGCCCGTGAAGCGAGACCAGACCTCGTCGCCGATGACCCGGTAATCGAACAGAATCGATTCAGCGTTGTGCGTCTTGTCAGCGAGCGACACCGCCAGTGAACGCGCCGGCTTGTCAGCAAGTTTGGCGATATACGCCTCCTTGCAAGGGCGCCATGCCGGCTTCGGCGACACCCAGGAATCGGTGCAATCCGCAACAATGGCGGCGACCGATTCACCGAACCGCGCGCGGATGACGTCGAACGTTTCCTG
>JANXTB010000274.1 GCA_025356415.1 Hyphomicrobiales bacterium | reverse complement strand
ACGCGCGGCTCGAGGCGGCGCACGAGTTCATCCGCCGTCTTCTCGCCAACCGGCACCGCGACCGAGACCGCCAAGCAGCGCTCGCCGGCCGAGCCATAGGCCGCGCCTATCAACGCATCTACGGCCTGGTCCATATCGGCGTCCGGCATGACGATCATGTGGTTCTTGGCGCCGCCGAGCGCCTGGCACCGTTTGCCCTGAGCCGCAGCCGTTTCGTAAATGTATTTGGCGACCGGCGTCGAGCCGACGAAGCTGATGCCCGATATGCCGCGATGATGCAGGAGCGCGTCGACGGCTTCCTTGTCACCATGCACCACGCTGAACACGCCATCGGGAAGCCCAGCTTCCTTCAACAGGTCCGCCATCATCAACGACGCGCTGGGCACACGCTCAGACGGCTTCAGGATAAAGCAATTGCCGCAGGCGAGTGCGACCGGAAACATCCAGAGCGGCACCATGGCCGGGAAGTTGAAAGGCGTAATGCCAGCGACCACGCCGAGCGGTTGGCGCACGGACCAAGAGTCGACATTCGTGCCGACGTTTTCGGTATATTCGCCCTTCAGCAATTGCGGCGCGCCCGTCGCAAACTCGACGACCTCGAGCCCGCGCGTCACCTCGCCACGCGCATCGGACAGCACCTTGCCATGCTCGGCGGTGATGGCGGCTGCAATCGCGTCCGCATTGTCCTCCAGAAGCCGAAGAAAGCGCATCAGGATGCGCGCACGGCGCAACGGCGGCGAAGACGCCCAGGCCGGAAAAGCCGCCGCGGCCGCCTTGACGGCTGCATCCACCTCTAAAGCCGAGGCGAGTGGCACGCGAGCGGCTTGCTCGCCCGTCGCGGGATTGAAGACAGCCGCCGTGCGGGTGCTGGCGCCCGCGACGCGCTGCCCGCCGATGAAATGCTGCAGATCCGTCATCATGCTCGAAACCTTTCGTGGGTCTGACTATCGTCAGATGAAAATGATCAGGCGCCAGTTGCCGACGCGCGCTTGAGGAAATGCGTCGTCAGCTCTTCCACCTGCTTCTGCGCATCCCAAGGAACGAGGTGCTTGCAATCGGCAACGAGGTGAACGTCAAGCTGCGGGAATTGCTCCTTCAGCTTCGTCGCGCGTTCCAAAGCATGTCCACGATCGTTGCGCCCATAAATAAGCAGCAGCGGTTGCCGAATCTCGGTGAGCCGACGCCAGAGCGGAACGGCGTCGGGATTTTTCGGCGCCGGGTCCTTTGACGACGAACGCGCGACAAAGGCCTCGAAACAAGGGCCGACGCTGCGCGCGTGGCGAAGCTGCAGTTCCTCCGGCGTGATCAGCTCATGATGAAACAGATTGGCTTCAAGAAGCTTGCGCGTGTCATCGATTGTCGGCTCATGATCCGCCATGCGCCGTTCGAGCCGTTGCTGCGCCACGCCCTCGACGCCGTCGCGCGCGGCCTCCTGCGGCGGCAGCAGGCTGCCTGTCCCGAGCACGGCCAGATGGGTGATGCGGTTTGGCTCGGCAAGCGCGAGCTGGGCGCCCATGGCGCCCGCCTGCGAATGGGCGACAAGCGCGGCTTGCTTGAGCCCGAGCGCGTCCATGAAGGCGAGCACATGCTCACGGCGAGAACGCAACGAATGGTCCGTGGGGGTATCGGTGAGGCCGAAGCCAGGCTGATCGTAAGCGACGGCGCGAAAGCCTGCGCTCGCAAAAGCCGGCAGGTTGCGCAGGAACACATCGGCTGACGACCCGAGCGACCCGCCATGAAGGAACAAAACAGCGGGCCCCTGCCCCTGCTCCACGTAGCGCGTGCGCATGCCGCCGACATCGACGAAATGGTCCGCAAGTTCCGCGGCTGTTGTGGTCATGCGATCCTCCCGTTTTGCCAAAGGGAGCCACATCGGGAGAGGCCGCGTCAAGCACGGCGCCTCGGTTGCCGGACGGCGGCTGGCGGTCTAGCATGCGAAAAAACGACAGGGAGGGATTATGTTCGCCAAGATCAATCATCTGGCGATCGCCAGCGATCGCTATGCCGAGAACGCGCGTTTCTACATGGCGCTTTTCGGGATGAAGGCGTCCAGCAACACACGGCCGGCCCGCGCCATGCCGGTCGGCGACGGCCAGATCGGGCTCAACAATATCCCCCGCCGCGAAGGCCGGCGCAGTGGCCTCGACCATTTTGGCTTCGAAGTCGAGAGTATGGCTCTCACGCTGGAACGCATGCGCGCCTTCGATCCCTCGCTGCAATGGGTGAAGCGCCCCTCTGTCCGGCCCAACGCAGCCGTCAGCGCGCATGATCCCGACATGATCATCTTCGATCTTGCTGAAAAATCCTCCGGCAAGGCGCAGGATATTTTCGCCGAGAACAATTGGGATCAGCCCCGCTACATCAATCACGTCACGCTGCGCGTGCGCCACCCCGAGCGCAGCGCCGAGTTCTATGAGCGCATCTTCGAGCTAAAAGCCTCGCAGAAAGACGGCGTCTGGCGTGTGAGCGATGGACGCGTGTCACTCGTCCTGCTGCCCTGGTCGATGGATAATTTTATCGGCCACGATCCCATGCCGCCGCAACTCGAACATTTCGGCTTCAAGGTCGAGAGCGTCGAGGCCGTGCGCCGCGACATGGAGGAATTGATCGGCTTCAATCCGCAATTCCTGACGCGGCCTCTCGGAATCGGCGAGGAAGGCAAGGCGCGGTTCGATCTGTTCAAGCAGTGCCCGGAAGGCGAGTTCCACCTGACCGACATTGAAGGCGTTTACATCGACGTCTCCGAGCACTGAGGCCGAGCCATGCGCAACACCATCGCCTGCGCGCTCATCGCCGGCCTTTTGGCGCCGGCGCTGGCGCGCGCCGACGCCGTGTCCGATTTCTATACTGGCAAGGCGATCACGCTGATCATCTCGACGGGCGTCGGCGGCGGCGTCGACACGAACGCGCGGCTTGTTGCGCGGCATCTGCCCAACCACCTTCCGGGCGCGCCGTCGATCATCCCGAAAAACCTCACAGGCGCCGGACATCTCCAGGCGACCAACTACCTGTATGGGCAGGCGCCGAAGGACGGAACTTACATCGGCGCCATTCTGCCGGCCTTCGTCGGCTTTCAGGTGCTTGATGGCCGCGGCGCGCAATATGATGTGCGCAACTTCAACTTTCTCGGCTCCAGCGATGTCGAGAACGCCAACCTCTACACGTGGCGCACGCTGACGATGAAGCGGATCGAAGAGGCCAAGGAGCGCCAGGTGTTGATGGGCGCAACCGGCGCGGGCTCCTACACCATGCTGTATCCGACGCTTCTCAACAATGTGCTCGGCTACAAATTCAAGATCATCTCAGGCTACAAGAGCACGAACGAAATTCACCTCGCCATGGAGCGCGGCGAAATCAATGGACGCGCTGGCAATTTCTTCTCCAGCCTCAAATCGCAAAATCCGGACTGGCTTGCGGAAAAGAAGATCGACATCCTCCTGCAGATCGGCGCCAAGCGCGATCCCGAATGGCCGGACGTGCCGCTTCTGACGGACCTCGCCACCACCGACGAGCAACGCCAAATCTTCAAACTTTTCTCGGCTGAAATCGCGCTCGGGCGCGTGTTCATTACGACGCCGGGCGTGGCGCCCGATCGACTCGCCGCGCTGCGCAAGGCCTTCGACGAAACGATGCGCGACCGCGCTTTCATCGAGGATGCGAAAAAGGTCGAGATGCAAGTGCGCCCACTCGACCACGTTCAGGCGACGACGCTGGCGCGAGAGATCGTCGACATGGCGCCGGAGTTGGTCGCGAAGGCGAAAGCGGCAATCGAGTCGCCTTGACCAGCTGAGCTTTTCCTTCGTTGAAGAAGTCACGGCGCTCTCTCGCTGCATGCAGAAAAAGCGATCGGAAGCGCTATTTTCGTACATTATTTGGACTTGCAGGCCGTCTTCGCCAGGAGCAAGATCCCCGCGTGAATTCCTGAAATAGCAATGCGGAACATCTCTCCCCATCGATGCGGGCGACGCTCCTTTATGGAAGGCGCAATGCGCAAATTCACCTCCCTGATCGTCGCATCGGTCAGTTCTCTCCGAATTTATTGAAGGTTAATTCCGTCAATTTGAATTTCCGAAGCCCGGACGCTTTTTGAAGTGGCGTATCGGACGACACACATCGAACACCGGAGAAATTGTCATGCGTGTTTATTTTGCACTCGCGCTCGCAATCATGTCCCTCGTCGGAACACAACTTCGCGCACAAGAGCAGCAGAATCCGCAAGAAAAATTTGTCTGCAAGGATTCTGTCGATCCACGGTGCATGAGTGAATGATGCGATCGCAGAGGAGGTCTCAATGCGTATCATTGCATGCTGCATGCTGGCCGGTTACTTCGGGACATGGCCAATCATAGACGACGTTTATCTCGCGCGGACGCGCTCCGACGCCGCACAAATCGAACCCGCCCCTGACTGGATCGGTTACGCAACCCAAATCAGTTCGTGGGACTGACCGGTCGTGATCGGCCATTGCTCAGCCTGTCGGTCGGCGCCATTGGCGATTCTGTTAATGGCCTCGCCCATTCTCCCGCCAACTAGGCCAACTTTGGCGCAGGTTACGTTTGACATCGCTACAACGCCGGGCGCATCCTTTTTCATTGGCAGGCTTCTCTCGGATTTCAGAGAGATTGATCCTTCCCTGATCACCGTGCTTTCGAGCGGGATCGACGACAAGGACCTGGTGACAGCGCTCACCACCGGCATGGTGGATGTGGCCTTCGCGGTCGAACCGTCGTCAAAGTTCCGCACAGCATTGGAGGGAATGATCATCGAGCGGATCGCGACGATAAGCGAGCGCGTCGCCGATGCGCGAACCTCCGGGCGGATTGCAATCCGCACCGAAATTTTCGCGATCCAACCGGCAAGCCCCAGCCCAGAAGTCACCCGCTTTCTGAAGTTCATTGCTTCGCGTCCAGCCGTCTCGCCGTCACGAGAACATCGCGTGGATGTCCCAAGCGAAACGACCAATCTGAACGCCGCCCTTAAGACGCCATCAGTCACGTCGCCTTAGCCCTGCGGTACGCCGTTTTCGCAAATGCGCTTACGCATGAGTCGAACTTGGACGCGGCAGCTATTACAATCCGTCTCGTCAGCCAAGCTCCCGCCGCCCACGCGCCGTAAGTCCCACGCGCGTCTCGACAATTTCTCTTTTCTTCCCTTGCAGTGCTTGTGACTTATCGAGCGTCGCCGTACCTTTCGCGCCGCGCAGATCAAGAGCGGATGCAATTGTCGAACCCTGGGGCGCGCGCCCGGCGCCGGCCACGAGTAAGCTATGCCATTGGTCAAAAAAAACGCGATCGGAAACAGGGCTGGCGCTGCGGGCAAAGGCAAGTCGCCTGCCACCGGCAAGCCACTCGTGAAGGACGCGCCCGGCGAACAGCGCGCGGCGCCGATCGTCAAAAAAGCAATGTCGCAGACGGCCGCCGAGCGCATCGGCGCTGCGACGCATGAGCTTGCCAGCGGTGTTGCCGAGGCGGCTGGCTCGGCCGAGGAATTGCGCAGGTCGCTCGACCAGATTGCAGCCGCGGCGGAAGAAGCCGCCCGCAGTTCGGATGCTTCGCTCGGCGCCATCAACTCGCTTTCAAGATCATTTGGCGAGGCGCGCGATCGCGCCATTGGCGCGCGGACGCGAACCGAGGCGACCCAGTCGGCGCTGACCGACGCAGCGCGCGCGATCGAGTCGACCATCGCCAGCGTGAATGCGAACTCACAACGCCAGATCGCCGCGACAGAAACCATTTCGAAACTCCGCGAGCAGGCGACCAACGTAGGCGAAATCAGCCGCGGCGTGGCCGACGTCGCAGACCAGACCACCCTGCTCGCGCTCAATGCCGCCATCGAGGCGGCGCGCGCCGGCGAAGGAGGCCGCGGCTTCGCGGTTGTCGCCGACCAGGTTCGATTGCTTGCCGAGGATTCCGAACAAAGATCACGCGGTGTGCAGGAATTGGCCGCGCGCATCGGCGCGGACGTGCAACAGATCGTCGACAAGATCCGCGTCAGCGCGAGCTTGGGTGCGGACGAAGCGGCGGCGGCCGCCGCGATCTCGCGTGACCTCGCTGACATTCGCGGGCTGCTGTCATCGCTTCTCACGACCAGCGACGAAGTTCTCAGATCCGCCGAACAGGTTTCGAGCGCCACGAAAGAAGCGCAGCTCGGCGCTCAATCGATCGCAGGCGCGGCCGAAGAACAGGCAGCGGCCGCAGCACAAGCGCAACGTTCGGTTCAGCAACAAAGCACCGCGCTCGAACAAAGCCACAAGGCAGTCGAAACGCTGGCGGAACTCGCCGCGGCGCTCGGAGCGGGGCGACGGGAGAATTCGTCGATCGAACAGATGAGCGCGGCGGCCGAGGAGCTGTCGGCGACGATCCAGGAGCTCTCGGCAGCGTCGGGCGAAATTCGTACGGCCATCAGTCAGATCAGCCGGGGCGCAGATGCGCAGGCCTCAGCGACGCATCAGGCAAGTGCGGCGATGAAGCAGATAGAGACGATCTCGCAGCGCATCCGCAACAACGCTCAATCCGCAGTTGCCGAAGTCGAAAGCGCGAGAGCCCGTTTCGAGCACAATCGTGTCGCAGTCGGGAAACTGAAAGCCGGCGTCGCCACGGCCTTCGATCAAACCACGCACATCATCGCGCAATTCGACCCATTGGAAGATTCCGCCGGTCGCATCGACAGGATTATCGATGCGATCACGCTGGTCGCCATGCAGACCACGATGCTTGCGGTCACAGGATCGGTTGAGGCCGCGAGGGCTGGTGAAGCTGGCGGCGGTTTCTCTGTCGTCTCCACCGACATTCGCGCGCTGGCCCGAACCTCGTCGGCCAACGCCGAACGCGTGAAGGATCTCATTGGCGCAATACGTCGCCAGATCAGCGCGTCCCGACGCGAGGTTGAAACCATCGCGTCCGCGCTAGAATCGGAGATCGATCGCAATCGAGCGCTCGACTCGGTGCTCGCCGAGATCGCCGCGCTGATGGTGCGCGTGATGGAAGAAATCATCGAGACTTCCAAGTTCGCCGGCGCCGCGCTGAATGAGGCCGCAAAGGTTCTCGACGGGACCGTCCAAGTCGCCGCGGCCGCGCAGGAAACCAGCAACGCCGTGGGACAAGCGGCCATTGCCGCCGACCAGCAGGCGCAAGGCGCCGAGGATCTCGCCGCCGCCATCGAGGACGTCGCCTCTCTCGCGGACGTCCTGCAGGCCGAAACAGCTTGACCTCACGTCGCGCCCCCAAAGCGCAGGGCCTTGCGCTCTCCGTGCGTGCGGGCAGCACGCATTTTAGCCTTAGCGCCGAAGATGCAGGCGAAATCCTGCGCGCGCCCAAGATCACACGCGTGCCGAATGCGCCTGCGGCGCTAGATGGAATCGCGAGTCTGCGCGGAACGGTTCTGCCGGTTTTTTCGCTTGCCCGCCTACTCGATCTGCCCGACGCGGCAGCGGATACCAGACCGCTCGTGATCGTTCTTGCGGCCCACGAAATTGGTTTGCGGGTCGATGCGGTCGCGACGCTTACGCAGGGCGACACACAGACAGACCTCATCCACCCACTCGACATCGAGATGCTGGCGCGAAATCATTTGCAAGCGGTCATCGGGACGAGCCGCCCACCGCGCGCCGGCAGCGCCGCTCCGCAAGCGCGCGCGGTCCTGGCGGACGGAATAGCCCTGCTTGGTTTTGAGTTGGCGGGCCAGAATTATGCGCTGCCGCTCGAGCATGTCGACGAGGTCCTCGCAACGCCGGAAGGCGCCACGCAACTGCCGCAAAGCGAAGCTGGCGATCTCGGCGTCGTGCTCCTGCGTGAGGCGCTGCTTCCGCTCATCTCGTTACGCGCGCTGCTCGGCCTGACTGCGCCCAGCCACGAGCATGCGCGTCATGTTATCGTCGCGCGGCTCGGACGCGCGCGCATCGGGCTCGCTGTCGATCGGCTGACATCGGTCAAGCGCGCGCGGGAATATGCGATTTCGGCGGTGCCTTCCATTCTGAATCGTGGCGGCGGCGAGGCGCGCATCTCGTCGATCTTTCGCGGCGACGATGGCCGGCTGACATCCATCCTTTCGCCCGAGCGCCTGTTCGCCGATCCAAGGATCGCGCAGCAGCTCGACGGCGTCGACCAGGAGTTGGAGCCCATGCAGACCGAGGCTCAAGCAGGCGCTCAAGAGCAAATTGTCGTGTTTCGGCTCGGGCTCGAGGAATTCGGTTTGCCGATATCGGCAGTCGACGAAATCGCGCGGCTGCCGGATGCACCAACGCGCGTGCCACGCGCGCCCTCCTTCGTGAAAGGCGTCATGAATCTGCGCGGCCGCATTGTTCCGCTCATCGATCAAGGCGCGCGCTTCGGCCTTGCAACCGACGGCGACAGCGTCGCCCGAAAACGCGTCATCGTTACGCGCGTCGCCGATCTGCTGGCGGGCTTTATCGTCGACGAGGTCCGGGAAATCCTGATCGTGCCTGCGTCACAGATGCGCGTGTCTCCATCGGTCGGATCGACGGATCCCCAGACGTTCGACCGCGTTGCGATGCTGGATGGGGACAGCCGCATGATCCTGATCATCGATCCCCAGGAGCTACTCAACCGCGCGGAGCGAGACGTGCTCGCGCATGAAAACTGGACTGCTCAAGACTTGGCGGAATCGTGATCCGGCTGCTCATCGTCGATGATTCTCCACTCATGCGGCGGCTGCTGTCCGAGATCTTCGGTGGCGAGCCGGATTTCGAATTTCGTGTCGCGCGCGATGGCGTCGAGGCGCTCGCGGTCCTGAAAGAGTTTCGCCCTGACGTCGTGACGCTCGACGTGCACATGCCGAAAATGGATGGGCTCGCGTGTCTCGATCGGATCATGCTGGAACACCCCTGCCCGGTCGTCATGCTTTCCTCACTGACGCGCGACGGCGCTGACGAGACCGTGACGGCGCTGTCGCTCGGCGCGGTTGATTTCGTGCCGAAGCCTGCCGGCGCCTTGTCGCTCGAGATGGATGCTTTCGCACCCGTCTTGCTTGAGGTGGTGCGCAACGCGGCGCAAACCCACATGCCCAGCGCACGCCGCCTTGCCGAGCGTGTTCGGCTCCGCGCCGGCCGCGCGCCAGCCGGAAAAGCAGCCGCGTCCGAAGCCGGCGAATTTGTTCCGCGCGGCGGTAGGGCAAGCAAGGACGCGCCCGCACTCGTTATCGTCGGCGCATCGACCGGCGGGCCGCCGGCGCTCGACGCCCTGCTGGCGCCCTTGCCGGAAAACTTCGGCTGCCCGGTGCTGATTGCTCAGCACATGCCATCAGGCTTCACCGCGGCGTTGGCGCGGCGGCTCGATTCCTTCTGCGCGATGAACGTCGTCGAAGTCGACCGCGCCATGCCGATCCTCGCTGGACGCGTTTACATCGGCCGCGGAAACGCCGATCTCATCGTCAGTGCACGGCCGGATGGTCTGTTTGCGAATTGCGCGCCGGCAGCAGCGGAATACACTTGGCATCCGAGTGTTGATCGCCTCGTGGAAAGCGCGCTGAAGCACATGCCTCCGGAACAGCTCATCGGCGTGTTGATGACCGGCATGGGCGACGACGGCGCGCGAAGCATGAGTTTGCTGCACAAAGGTGGCGGCTACACGATTGCCGAAGCTGAGGAGACAGCTGTGGTTTGGGGCATGCCAGGCGCGCTTGTGCGGATGGGCGGCGCTTCCGAAGTGGCGCCGCTTGAGGCGATCTCCAGACGCTTACTCGATCGCGTCAACGCGCGCCAGCCGGCGCGGCGCACGTCGCCGACGAGCCGCTCATGAGCACCCCTGAGGGTTTGACGCCCTCCGATCTCAAGTCGCTCTGCGACTTCCTGTATCGCCGCACCGGCATGCTGTTTGGCGAAAGCAAGCGCTATTACATCGACAGGCGCGTTGCGCATCGCATGGAAGAAACGGGCGCGGGCTCGTTCGGCGCCTATCTGGCGTTCTTGCGCAAGGATTCTCTCGAAGCCGAACATCTCATCAACAGCTTCACCGTCAACGAAACCTACTTCTATCGCGAAGAAAACCAGCTGCGCGCGCTGAGCCGTTCCTTGCTGCCGGAAATCACGGCGCGGCGCCAACCCGGCGACAAGGTGAGAATATGGTCGGCGCCTTGCGCGACCGGCGAAGAACCCTATTCCATTGCGATCTGGCTCTTGGAAAACTGGGCGATGGTGGACGCCTATAATATCGAGATCGTCGGCTCGGATATCGACACGCGCGTGATCGCAGCGGCGCTCGACGGGGACTACAGCGAGCGTGCAGTGTCGCGGCTGCCTGATGCCGTACGACGGCTTTATTTCGAAGGCGCTCCGGGCAGCGGTTGGCGCATCATCCGCGACATCAAGGAATCGGTCACATTCACGCAGGTCAATCTGATCGATCCCGAGAGTGTGGCGGCGCAAGAACCGTTCGACGTCATCTTCTGCCGCAACCTGTTCATCTATTTTGATGACGCGTCTCGACTGCTTGCGGCGGACAATCTTTTCTCGAGCCTCACGCCGGGCGGCTTCGTGTGCCTCGGACACACGGAATTCATGCTTCGGACCCTATCGGGATTCCTGTGCCGCAGGTTTGAAGACGCCGTTGTCTTCCAGCGCCCTCTGCTCACAGGCGACGACGGATGATGCACGAGGATCTGCTCGACATTTTCCTCGAAGAGTCGCGCGACCTCGTCACGAGGGCGCAGGACGATCTGGTCGAACTCGAAACAAATCTAAAAGACGCGGCGCTGCTCGATAGCCTTTTTCGCGCGATTCACACGCTGAAAGGCTCGGTGGCGCTGTTCGACTGGCCTTCGTTTGCGCAGATGCTGCACGCCGCCGAAGACCTGTTGAGCGCGGTCCGCACGGGCGCAAAACCACTGGATGCGAACAGCATCGATGCGCTTGGCGCCTGCATCAACCAAACTGAATCTTGGCTCGTTACTTTGGAGACGGAGCGTGCGCTGCCGTCCAACATTGCAACGCGCGCCGCGCCGGTCACACACGCTCTGCGACGCGCCCTCGACGGCGGCGCCGACAAAGCTGAGGAGTCGGGTTCGGACGGCGTCGCGGACGACCTTGCCGCTCGCGCCGCCAAGCGCGGGCTCGCACTTGAGCCGCCCGTTTTCCTCGTGACCTATACGCCAGGACGCGAATGCTTCTTTGCAGGTCAAGATCCCGTGGCGATCGCAAGCCATGCGCCAGGACTGATCGAACTTGAAATCGCCGAACGCGAGCCATGGGCCAGCCTCGACGATTACGATCCCTTTGCGTGTAATTTAAAGATTCACATTCTTTCCAGTGGTCCTCGCGAGGCTCTCGAGTCGGCGTTTTCCGGCGTCTCCGGCCGTGTCGTGATTTCAACTGCACGCCTGTCGCAGATGAAGGATACCGACGCGGAGACGGATGAAGGCGCCAGCGGGGCCGGCGCGAGACGCACGATGCGTGTCGATTCCGCAAGGATCGATGCGCTCATGCACACGATCAATGAAATGGTCGTCGCCAAGAATGCGCTCTCGCAGCTCGCGTTGGAAAGCGCGCGCCATTCCGGCGAGGAAATGGGCGAGAGAATTCGCGATCATCAGGCAGGGATCAGCCGTCTCACGGCGCGCATGCACGCCGCCGTCACCGCCATGCGCCTCGTGCCGATCGGCCCCGCCATGCGCCGCCTTCCACGCATCGCACGCGACCTGGGCGCGCGTCTTGGCAAACCGGTGGACGTTGTTCTCGACTTTGAAGAAATCGAAGCCGACAAGGATGTGGTCGACGGATTGTCCGAGCCGCTTTTGCATCTCTTCCGCAACGCAGTCGACCACGGCGTGGAATCGCCCGACGAGCGCCGCGCCGCAGGCAAACCGGAGCGCGCGCGCATCTCGCTTTCCGCGCGCCGAAAAGGACAGCTTGTCTTGATCCGCGTTGCAGACGACGGACGCGGTATCGACCCAGATCATATTCGCGAGGTCGCTCGCACGCGCGCGCTCCTTCCGGCCGACGCGATCGATGCGCTCGACGACGGCCAGGCTCTTGATCTGATTTTCCGGCCTGGCTTCACTACCGCGTCGGAAGTGTCGGACGTATCCGGACGCGGCGTCGGCATGGATGCCGTGCGCACAGCCGTCATGAAGCTTGGCGGCAGCGTCGACATTGCAAGTAAGCCGGGCGAAGGAACGAGCGTGACCTTGACGCTTCCTCTCAGCATGGTGCTGACGCAAATCGCCGTCGTCGACTGCGATGGCGAAGTCTACGGCGTTCCCATGGAAGAGATCGTCGAACTCGCGCATGTGCCCGCAAGCGAGGTCGCGGAAGTCCGCCACGGCAAAGCTCTTATCCTGCGCGATCGTCCGATCCCCGTCGTTTCGCTGGAGCGATTGCTTGGCCGTAAAGAACGGCCGGAAGACGACAGCCTTCGCATTCTGGTCATGCGCTGCGGCGACGAGTTGATCGGCGTCTCCATCAAGCGCCTCGTCTACCGGATGGAAGCAGCGGTGAGCCCCATGGGCGGAATGCTGAGAGGAATGCAAGGCTTTGCCGGAACAACTTTCATGGGCGACGGTTCAGTTCTCATCGTCCTCGACATGACGGAGCTCATCGGGTGACGATCGAATTGCACCAGGACACGATTTCCCTGATCAGCGCGTGTCCGGCGCAGGACGCGGAGACGCTCGTCGAGCTACTCATCCAGCAACGGTCGCGCTCGGTGGACGCGAGCGCATGTACATCGTTGCACAGCGCGGTGTTGCAAGCGCTCATTGCTTTCAGGCCGAAGCTCCAAAGCGTCCCTGACGATGGAGCCATACGCCTGCTATTTTCGCAAGCACTCCGTACGATTGATTGATGACGCCGAAAAATGGTTCAGCTATATGGATTTACAGTAGGTAATAGGAGTTGGGGAATGGGCGTCAGAGTTCTCATTGTAGATGACAGCAAGTTGGCGCGCATCGTCCTGACCCGCACGATTGGAGCATTGCGGCCGGATTGGGCTTGCGTGGAAGCCGCCAATGGCGACGACGCTCTCGCGGCGATCGAAAAGCTCGAAGCCGATATCGCAATTCTGGACTTCAACATGCCCGGTAAGAATGGCCTCGTTCTCGCTGAAGAACTTCGATTCCGTTTTCCCAAAATGCCAATCGCTATCGCGACCGCAAATATTCAGGATGAAATCATCCAGCGCGCCCGAGCGGCGCAAGCCCATTTCATCGCCAAGCCCGTGAACGAGGAGGCGCTGCGCGGTTTCCTGTCCGGGGCGCAAATTCAACTGCAACCGGAGAGCAAGTGATCGAGACCCGGATGATGCTCACCGAACTCGAACG
>JANXTB010000243.1 GCA_025356415.1 Hyphomicrobiales bacterium | reverse complement strand
GTCCGCGGCGCGTCTCGACCAAAATCATGGCGCCGGGCTCCGCGCCCTGCCGCGAAATCTCACGCGGGTTCATCAGCGCCACGGCTTCGGGTTCCAGCCGATCGAGCACTTCGGCCCGCCGCGTCATCGAGCCTGTGTGCCAATGTTCCAGCACGCGGCCGGTCGAGAGCACGAGCGGGAATTCGACGTCGGGCAATTCGTCCGGCGGGGCGATCGCCGCCGGCACGATGCGCGCGCGGCCGCTGATCGTCGGGAAGCCGTCGCTGAACAGGATCTCTTCGCTGGGACCATCATCGGCATGCGCCGGATAGGTGACGGCGCCTTCGCGCTCGAGCCGCTCCCAGGTGATATGCTCCAGCGAAGGCATGATCGCCGCCATCTCGGCAAACACGTCGGCCGGCCCGGCGTAGGACCAGTCGAGTCCCATACGCAGGCCGATCTGCTGGATGATCCACCAATCCTGCCGGGCGTCGCCAGGCATGGGAACGGCGGCGCGCGCCATCTGCACGCGGCGGTCCGTATTGGTGAAGGTGCCGGATTTTTCGGGGAAGGCGGACGCTGGAAGAATGACGTCCGCGTGGAACGCTGTCTCAGTCAGGAAAATATCCTGCACGACGAGATGCTCCAGCGCCGCAAGCGACTCGCGTGCGTGGTTCAGGTCGGGATCGGACATGGCCGGGTTCTCGCCCTCGATATACATGCCCCCGATGTCGCCCGCCTTGATGGCGTTCATGATCTCGACGACGGTCAACCCGCGTTTCGGATCGAGCTTGCGGCCCCAGAACGTCTCGAAGATATCGCGCACCGATGTGGCCTCGACACTGCGGTAATCGGGATAGAGCATCGGGATGAGCCCCGCGTCGGAAGCGCCCTGCACGTTGTTTTGTCCGCGCAACGGATGCAGGCCAGTGCCGGGGCGGCCGATCTGTCCGGTGATGAGCGCGAGCGCGATCAGGCAGCGAGCATTGTCGGTGCCGTGCACATGCTGGCTGATGCCCATGCCCCAAAAGATGATCGACGTGCTCGCATTCGCGTAAGCGCGCGCGACATCGCGAATGACATCGGCCTCGATGTTGCAGACAGCCGCCATCGCCTCGGGCGAGAAATCCCGCGCATGCGCGACGAGCTTTTCGTAATCCTGCGTGAAGCGCGCGATGAAGCGTGCGTCGGTCAGGCCCTCTTCGATGATCGTATGGAGCATCGCATTGAGCAGGGCGACATCGCTGCCCGGCTTGAACGCGAGATGACGCCAGGCGTGACGCGACAGCGCTTGCTTGCGTGGATCGATGACGACGAGCTTGGCGCCACGTTCGCGCACGGCGTTCTTGATGAAGGTCGCGGCGACCGGATGATTGACCGCCGGATTAGCCCCGATGACGATGATGAGTTCCGCATCGCGCGCCGCCTCGAACGGCGCCGAGACGGCGCCGGAATTCAGCCCCTCCATGAGTGCGGCGACCGACGAGGCGTGGCAGAGCCGCGTGCAATGATCGACATTGTTGGTGCCAAAGCCCGTGCGCACGAGCTTCTGGAACAGATAGGCTTCTTCGTTGGAGCCCTTGGCTGAACCAAAGCCTGCCAACGCCTGCGGGCCGCGCGTGTCGCGAATGCGTGTGAGCCCATTGGCTGCGACGTCGAGTGCTTCTTCCCAGCTCGCTTCACGAAAATGCGTGAAAGGATTGGCGGGATCGACGACATCGTCGGCAAACTTCCGTCTGCCGGGCAAACGGATCAGCGGCTTCGTCAGCCGATGCGGATGGGTGGCGTAGTCCAGCCCGAAACGGCCCTTCACGCAAAGCCGATTGTGATTGGCGGGTCCATCGCGGCCCTGCACATGCACGATGCGATCCTGCGCAATTTCAAACGTCGTCTGACAGCCGACGCCACAATAGGGGCAAAGCGAATCAACCGTGCGGTCCGGCCAGAGATTGCGTTGCTGCGCGTCATCCAGATAGGCGGCCGGCATCAGCGCGCCGGTCGGGCAGGCTTGCACGCATTCCCCGCAGGCGACGCAGGTCGAGGCGCCCATCGGGTCGTCGAAATCAAACACGATCTTCGCCGCGTCGTGGCGGTAGGCCATGCCGATCACATCATTGACCTGCACTTCGCGGCAGGCGCGCACGCACAAGCCGCACTGGATGCAGGCGTCGAGATTGACGCGCATGGCGGGATGGCTGGGGTCGGGAGGGGACGCGTGTGCGGTGCGCGGGAAGCGGTTCTGGCTCACTCCTGACGCATCGACCTGCGCCCAGAAATGCGAGTCGGGATCATGCGACGTCTCACGTGCCGGCTGGTCTGCGACAAGCAGCTCCATCACCAGCGCCCGCGCTTTCTCCGCCCGCGCGCTGTCGGTCGTCACCTGCAAGTCAGGTGTTGGTTTGCGCCGGCAGGAGGGCGCCAGCACGCGCTCGCCCGCGATCTCGACCATGCAGGAGCGGCAATTGCCGTCTGGCCGATAGCCATGCGCATCGCGATGGCAGAGATGCGGGATATGCGAGCCCAAGCGCTTGGCGACTTGCCAGATCGTCTCGCCGGGATGGGCTTCGACGGCATGGCCGTCGAGCATGAAGGCGATTGTCTCGCTCATGCGCGCGCCCTCGCAAAAAGATGGGGGAAGTGGCGCATGAGTGAGAGCACCGGGTTTGGCGCCGCCTGCCCGAGGCCGCAGATCGAGGCGTCGCGCATGACGTCGGCCAGCTCGCTAAGCAACGGCAGATCCCAGCTTTCACTTTGCATGAGCTGGACGGCTTTCGCCGTGCCGACGCGGCACGGCGTGCATTGCCCGCAGGATTCATCGGCGAAGAAATGCATGAGATTGCGCGCCACGTCCTGCAGGTCGTCTGCTTGCGACAGGACTACAATCGCCGCCGAACCGATGAAACATCCATGCGGCTCCAGCGTGCCAAAATCGAGCGGCGTGTCGGCGAGCGACGCGGGCAGGATTCCGCCGGACGCGCCGCCCGGCAGGTAGGCTTGCAGTCTGTGCCCGTCCAGCATGCCGCCGCAGGCCTCGATGAGATCGCGTAAAGTCAGGCCCGCGGGCCCCAGCACGACACGCGGATTTTTCACGTGGCCCGACACCGAATAATGCCGCAGGCCGACGGCACCGTTGCGCCCCTGCGCGCGCCACCACTCGGCGCCGTGATCGACAATTTCGCGCACGAAGAACAAAGTCTCGACATTGTTGGTGAGAGTCGGTCGTCCGAACAGCCCGGCCTCGAACGGCAACGGCGGGCGCTGGCGCGGATAGCCGCGCTTGCCTTCCAGCGATTCGATCAGCGCGGATTCCTCGCCGCAAACATAAGACCCCGCGCCGCGCCGCAAATGAATGATCGGCCAGTGCGATGGGAGTTTCGCAATCTCGTGCGCCAGCGTCGCCCGCAGCCCTGCGTATTCATCGCGAAGATAAAAATGGATTTCGTCCGCGCCGATGATGGCTGCCGCGATCAGGGCGCCCTCCAGCACGCGATGCGGATCACGATCCAGAAGATAGCGATCCTTGAACGTGCCGGGTTCGCCCTCGTCAGCGTTGACGATCATCGCCTTGGCGCCGCTCATGCCGCGCACCGCGCGCCATTTCCGCGCGGCAGGAAACCCCGCGCCGCCCATGCCGCGAAGGCCGGCTTTGTCGATGATGTCGAGCAGCGCATCTGGCGAGGTGTCGCCCGCGTGCAATTTTTCAAACAGCGCGTAGCCGCCATTCGCGCGATAGGCGTCGCATTCGATCGCGCAGATTTCCTGCGCGGTGCGGGATGTCGTCGCAAGCACGCTCTGCACGTTTGCAGGCGCGATGACGTTCTGCCCGACGACTGCGGCGGGCGCGCAAGCGCATTGCCCGATGCAGGGGACGCGCTGGATTCGCGTGTCGGGGAGACGTTCGGCTGCAAGCGCGGCGATCAGCTCTTCGGCGCCAGCAAGCTTGCACGCGATGCTGTCGCAAACGCGGATGGTGAGCGGCGGGACGGGCGCGTCCTCTTCCTTCACCACATCGAAATGCGCGTAGAAGGTCGCGACCTCGTAGGCCTCCGCCATGCCGATGCGCATCTCGTCGGCGAGGGCCGCCAGATGCGCGGCGGAGATCTGGCCGTAGGAATCCTGCACGAGATGCAGATATTCGATCAGCAGGTCGCGCTGGCGGGGACGCGCGCCGAGCAGCAGGGCGATCTCGGCCTCGGCGCGTGGGTCCGGCGCACGGCCCTTGGGGCCTTTGCGACCCTCGCCGCCACGTCCGGGATGAGGAGGCCGGGTGATCTCGTTCATGCTGCTCTCGTGCGCGTTTGTCGACCGCCATCCTAGGCCATGGTCGCCATCCCGCAAAACCGGCGCGCTCAGTCGGGCGGCGTGTCGTTGGCGGCGAGAATCTCGCCCGCGAGATAAAGCGATCCGCAAATGAGGATGCGCGGCGCAACCGTCCAGTCGTTGGCGGCAAGAAGATCGAGCGCCTGTTCGATGGTCTCGCAGCTCGCGGCGGGAATGTCGGCCGCTTGCGCCAGCGCTGCGATATCCTGCGCGCTACGCCCCGCATGCTCGCCATGGATCGGCAGCGCCAGCAGTTCGCGCGCCAGCCCGGAGAAATGCGCGAGAAAGGCGCCTGTGTCCTTGGTGGCGAGCGATCCGCAGATGAGCACCAGCGGACGCGGCGCCTTTTCCTCGAACTCGGCCATGGCTTCAGCGAGCACGCGCCCGCCCGCTTCATTATGCGCGCCGTCGAGCCAGAGTTCGGCGCCGCCGGGCGCGCGTGCGACCAGCGCGCCGCGCTTCAGCCGCTGCAGCCGCGCCGGCCATTCCGCCTTGGTCAGGCCACGCTCCATGGCGCTGGCGTCGATCTCCGGCGCGACGTGGCGCAGGCACGCAATGGCGAGCGCGGCATTGTCGATCTGATGGCGCCCCTGCAGGCGCGGCAGCGGCAGATCCAGCAACCCCTTTTCGTCTTCGTAGACCAGGCGTCCGTTCTCCTCGCGCGCGGTGAACTCGCGTTCGGCAAGACAAAGCGTGGTTTGCACGAGGCGCGCCTCGCGCTCGAATTCGCGCAGCGCTTCGGCAGTCTGCTTGCCGATGAAAGCGGGCGTGTTCGCCTTGATGATCCCGGCTTTCGCGGATGCGATCTCGCTGATCGTGCGGCCCAGAAACTCAGGATGATCGAACGACACCGGCGTGATCACGCTGGCGAGCGGCGCGTCCATGACATTGGTGGAATCGAAGCGCCCGCCGAGGCCCACTTCCAGCAACAGGTAATCTGCAGGTTGCTCGCTGAACAGCAGCAAGGCCGCCACTGTCGTGATCTCGAACATGGTGATGGCGGCGCCGGCGTTCGCATCTTCGCAGCGCTGGAACGCGTCGACCAGCATCGCCTCGCTGACAAGCTGTCCACGTCCCCGCGCGCCGAGCCTGATGCGCTCGTGGAATCGCACGAGATGCGGAGACGTGTAGACATGCGCGGTGCGACCGGCGGCCTCGATCATCGCGCGCATCAGCGCGACGGTCGATCCCTTGCCGTTGGTGCCGGCGACATGAATGACGGGCGGAAGACGCTTTTCAGGATGCCCGAGCTTCGCCAGCAGATCGAAGGTGCGGCCGAGCGAGAGATCGATCTTGCGCGGATGCAGCCCGAGAAAACGCTCCAGCATTTCCCCGGATGATGATGGCTGCGCGCGCTCCTGCACGATGGCCTCGTCAGGCGGCTTCGGCGTGCGAGCCTGGCTGTTTGGTCAGCAGCTTGCAGAGCCGCGCCAAGGTCGCGCGCATTTCGCCGCGCGGCACGACCATATCGACCATGCCGTGGCTCTTGAGGTATTCGGCGCGCTGGAAACCTTCCGGCAGGCGTTCGCGGATCGTCTGCTCGATGACGCGCGCGCCGGCGAAGCCGATCACCGCGCCGGGCTCGGCGATGTGGATGTCGCCCAGCATCGCGTAGGAGGCGGTGACGCCGCCCGTTGTCGGATTGGTGAGCACGACGATATAGGGAAGTTTCGCCGCGCGCAGGCGCTGCACGGCGACCGTGGTGCGCGGCATCTGCATCAGCGAGAACATGCCTTCCTGCATGCGCGCGCCGCCCGACGCCGTGAAGATGATGAACGGCGACTTGCGCGCGATCGCGGCTTCCATGCCGGTGATGATCGCCTCGCCAGCCGCCATGCCAAGCGAGCCGCCCATGAAGTCGAAATCCTGCACGGCGACGACAGCGGGCGCGCCTTCGATCGTGCCGGCTGCGAGCTGCACCGCGTCCTGCTGGCCGGTCTTGGCGCGATATTCCTTCAGGCGATCCGTGTAGCGCTTCACGTCGCGGAATTTCAGCGGATCGACCGGGACTTCCGGCGTAGGGATGGTCTCGTAGGCAGACTCATCGAACAGGCCATCGAGGCGCGCCTTGACCGGGCAGCGCATGTGAAAGCCCGAGCCCGGCACGACATAGAGATTGGCTTCGAGATCCTTGTGGAACACGAGCTGGCCGGAATCCGGGCATTTGACCCAGAGATTTTCCGGCGTTTCGCGCTTCAGGAACGAGCGAATTTTCGGCGGGACGACGTTGGAAATCCAGTTCATCGAGTCCTCGATTATTCTGCGGCGATCTTGCGTGCGGAGCGCACGCCGTCGGCAATGGCGGAAACCAGCGAAGTCACGGCGGAGATCGTATCTTTGGTCGCCGCGCCGGTTCCGTCGAGAGAATGTTTCAACGCATCCACAAGCGCCGTGCCGACGACAACGCCGTCGGCATGGGCGGCGATTTCCGCAGCCGATTGCGCATTCTTCACACCAAAGCCCACCGCGACGGGCAGGTCGGTCTTCGCCTTG
>JANXTB010000223.1 GCA_025356415.1 Hyphomicrobiales bacterium | reverse complement strand
CCCTTCACCGCATGCGCAAGCCCGATGCCGAGATAGCGGCCCTCGCTCAGCGCCTTCGCCTGACGGGCGGGGAAGTCATGCCAGCCCGATGCTGCGAGAACTTCGTTATGCGATGCGATGTAATCGCCGCTGTCGTAAGTTATGGCTGCGCCAGAGCGGGCTTTCAGCGGCTTGGAATAGGGCATCTTCTCCGGCGGGATCAGATTGCGGCGGCGAATTTCCGCGCGGTCGACGCCAAGCTCGCGCGCGACGCGGTCCATCAGCCGTTCCATCGCGAAAGCCGCCTGCGGATAACCGGCGCCGCGCACGGAGGACGCCGGCACCTTGTTGGTGAAGCCGATCGTCACGTCGACATCGTAAGCCGGAACCATGTAGGGGCCGGGCACGGCGGTCGCGGAATTGTAGGGCAGGTTCACGGCCTTCAGCGCATAGGCGCCTTGATCGTGGATCAGGCTGCCGCGAATGCCGAGGATGAGGCCCTGCGCATCGACGGCAATTTCGAGCGACCAATATTGATCGCGCTCCTGCACGGCGGTCATCGCATGTTCGCGGCGGTCTTCGACCCATTTCAGCGAGCGGCGCGTGAGCAGCGCCCCAGCGGCGAGCGCGATCTCTTCCGGGTAGATGCAATATTTCGGGCCGAAGCCGCCGCCGACATCGGGCGTGATGACGCGCACCTGATCTTCGGGCAGGCCTGTAGCTTCCACGATCGTCGTCAACAGGTCGTTCGGCATCTGCGTTGATGACCAGACATTGACGCCGCCATCTGGACGGCATTCCGCGACGACGCCGCGCGTCTCCATCGGATGCGCGCAGCCGCGATGCTGCCAGAGGTCTTCACGGAAAACATGGCTCGCTTTCGCAAAAGCCGCGCCGATATCGCCGTAGTTGACTTTAAGTTTGTTGAGCACATTGGTCGTGGCTTCGCAGCGCACGGTGATGGAAGAATCCGCGACCGCCTTCCGGATATCGGCCACAACCTGCAACGGCTCGTATCCAACCTCAATCAGCGCGACAGCGTCTTCCGCGATAGCTCGGCTTTGCGCAACGACCATCGCCATGGCTTCGCCCACGAAGGCGACTTCCTTGCCGGATAGCATGTAGGGTGTGATCGGCCCGGTCGCCTTGGTCGGACTGGCGCCGAGCGGCATGCGTTCCTGGCCCGTTACTTTCATCAGGTCGGACATGGTGATGACCGCGTGAACGCCGGGCAGGGCGCGCGCTGTCGTGACGTCGAGGCGGGTCACCAAAGCATGCGCATGTTCGCTGCGCAGAAATGCGACATGGAGGATGCCGGGAAGCTGGATGTCATCGAGGAAGCGCCCGCGTCCACGCAGTAGCGCATCGTCTTCAACACGCGGAATGCTTTGTCCGATCAACGACGCCATGCGTTTCCTGTCCTTTATTTTACGTCGTCATGGCGGGCGAAGCGAAGCCATCCAACTTCCGGGCGGTCGCAAGATGGATTGCCACGTCGCGTCGCTCCTCGCAATGACGAGGCTATTTTTTTGCCGGCTCTGCGCCCGAGGCCGCGGCCGCAGCCTCGATAACATCCTTCGGCGACGCCCAGAGTTTCGTCACGAGTTCCTGGATCGTCTTGCCGGAGACGGGATCGACGTCGAGCTTGGACTTCTTCATGTCGGCCAAGAATTCCGGGTCCTTCATCGTCGCATCGAATGCGTCGCGCAGGGCCTGCAGGCGTTCGGGCGGCAGGCCGGGCGGGGCTGCGAAGGGGCGCGCCATTTCCTGCGGCGCCACGATGAGGTCGAGAATGGCGCTCTTGCGCGGGTCCTTCGTGAGTTCGGTGATGAGCGGCACGTCGGGAATGGCCGAATGTTTCTTCGGGGCCGACTGCACGAGGATTTTCACCTGTCCGCTTTGCAGCCAGTCCGCGTGAATGCTTTGCAGGGTCGAATAGGAAATCCCGCAAAGACCGTCGATCTCGCCGCGCTGCATGGCAAGCGTCATTTCCGCGGTGCCCGGATAGCCGGTGATGAGTTTCGTTTTCGTATCAAAGACCTTTTGCAACACGGTTGCGAAGACGTCGGGCTCCGAGCCGCGTCCTTCGCCGCCTGCGCGGTATTCCTTCGCGATGACGTCTTTCCAAGTCTGGATCGGCGATTGATGCCAGGAAATGCAGAGGCTGACGTCGGTCGCGACCGAGCCTAGATAGCCAAGCTTCGTGCCGTCGAAATCGGCGGGCGCGATGAGCAGCGGATAGAGCGGCAGCGAGCGCCCGAATGTGCCGATGGCGGTGCCATCGCGCGGGGCGACCTGGAAGAGATAGTTGACAACTTTCAGCGAGCCCGCGCCGGGCATGTTCTGCGGTACGATACCCGGATTGCCGGGGACATGCTTGCCCATGTAGCGCGACACCATGCGCGCATAGAGATCATATCCGCCGCCAGCGCTGTAGCCGATCAGCATGTTGATCTGCTTGCCGCGATAGAAGTCCGCCGTCGCGTTTGTCTGCGCTTGCGCGCTGCCCGCCAGTAATATCGCGCCGCCCAAAAGCGCCGCGAATTTGATATGCCCTATCCTCATGTCGCCCACCTCGTCCTGGTGTTGCGGAGCTCGAGCGCGGTGCGCTGGCGTCCATTCTTTTGCTGACGCACAGAGCGTGCCAGTTCACCCGCAACAAGCAAAAAAGAGCGCCGTTTCCAGCGCTCTTTTCAATTCGTCAGACGCGGAAATTGCCGCGCTTGCGTCCCTGTTCGACGGGCAGGAACAATTCATCGAGCGACATCTTTTTCTTCATCATGCCTTGCTCGTGCGAATATTGGACGAGCGTTTCAAGATTGTGCTTGTTCTTGTCGGTCATTCCGTATTCCCACGGATCCGGACCGAGCACATCTTCCTGCTCTTCCCATGCTTCGCGATACCAGGCGAGCGGCACGATGCGCGGGTTTTCCATGCGCTTCATCGCAAGGGCCTTCGAGGCCTCGAAGGCCTTGTAAAGCTCGACGGGAATCCACGGATGCTTTTGCACGAGTTCGCTGCGCAGACCCATCACATGCATGATTGGGAAGATCTGCGTCTTTTTATAATAGGCGATCTCGTCATTCTTGTAGTCGGGGAAGAGCCGCGCAACATTCGGGTTCTTGTCGAGGATCGGATCGATCAGATCGGGATGCAGCACAGCGTCGAGTTCGCCCGACACCAGCATTTTCTCGACGAACTTGTCGTCGGGCAACCGCGTCAGCTTCAGGCCCGGGGGCGGCGTGAATTCGACATCCTCGTCGATCTCCGAGAACCATTCGCAGGACGTGTGCGGCACTCCATATTCATGTTCGAGAATGCCGCGCAGCCATAGGATCGCGCTGACCTGGTAGGACTTCACGCCGATCTTCTTGCCGATGAGATCCTTGGCCGACTTGATGCCCTTGTTCGTGTTGATGAACACGAAGCCGTGGCGGAAGCGGCGATGCAGGAACACCGGCAGCGATTCAATCGGCATGCCCTGATCCTTGGCGATCAGGTAGGAGGAGCTCGACAGCTCCGCCACATCGAATTCGCCATTGCGCAGGAAGCGCCAGTGACGCGTCGAGGAGTCCATCTTGGTGAGAAGTGTGAGCTCGATTCCGTCGGGCTTGACGATGCCCTCCTTGATCGGGCGCACGATCTCATAATCGCCACAGGCCAGCGTCAGCTTGATATCACTCGGCATTGCGAGATTCCTTTTTCTTGGTCGTTTCCAGAAGTCAGACGCCGTCCGGGAGGACATGCGACCACTTTTCCCTGATGCGTTTGTCGAGCTCTTTTGATGAGCGCGCTACAATCGGGAATGTATCCTTCCGCTTGAAAGGCTTGCAAGCGTTGATGATGATGCGTCCATTCCGGCGGTCGCTGTCGCCGTCGTAACACATGGGATCGAGCGCCGAGGACCAGCCGCCCTCGATGATGTCGATATCCTCGCGCGTATCGACTCGCGTCGACATCGCCCAGATCACATCATCGATATTCGTCGGGTCGATGTCATCGTCGACGACGATCGTCCAGCGGTTGCAATAAGCGCCTGCGAGACAATGCGCTGCGACCATGCCGGCCTGTTTTGCGTGGCCGCCATAGAGCTGCTTGATGGAAATCGTCGTCCAGAAGCGGCTGCCGCCGGCCTCATGCGCCCAGACGCCCTTTACCTCGGGGATGCCTGCGGCTTCCAGCTGGTTCCAGATGGCGCCGCAGCGATACGAGCCGAGGTAGAACGTGTTGTCGTTGGGCGGCACGGCGGGAATGGCGCCGAGCAGGATCGGGTTGTTGCGATGCATCATCGTCTCGATGCGGATCGCGGGTTCGGGGCGGCTGCCGCCGGCGTAATAGCCGGTCCATTCGCCAAGCGGGCCTTCCTGCAGGACATCGTTGGGGTGGATGTAACCCTCGAAGGCGATCTCGGCGTTGGCTGGCACGGGCAGGCCGGTCTTCGGCATGTTCATGATTTCGACGGCCTCGCCGAAAATGCCGCCCGACGCCTCGAACTCGCTCTTGCCGTAGGGAATTTCGAGACCCGACAGCATGAACATCGCGGGATGCACGCCAACGACAACGGCGACCGGGCAGGGGAGGCCGCGATCATGATATTTCTGCATGATGATGCGGCCGTGCTTGCCGGGTGAGATCATCACGGTGG
>JANXTB010000213.1 GCA_025356415.1 Hyphomicrobiales bacterium | reverse complement strand
GGCTTTCCGCGCGGGCGCGGCGCTCGTCGGCGCGCGTGCCCGCCATGAGCATCGGCAGTTCGAGATTTTCGAGCGCCGAAAGGCTCGGAATCAGGTTGAAGAACTGGAAGACAAAGCCGACCTTGCGCAGGCGGTAGTTTTCAAGTTCGCGCTCGCTCATGGCGCCGATGTTTTCGCCGCCCGCATAGACGCCGCCGCTCGTCGGCCGGTCCATGCCGCCGAGCAGGTTCAGGATCGTCGTCTTGCCGCAGCCCGATGGCCCCATCAGCGCGACGGCCTCGCCGGGCGAAACCTCCCAGCTCATGTTTTCGAGCGCCGTCACGCGCTGCGCGGCGGTCTCGTAATATTTCGAAACTCCATCGAGTCTCGCGCTCGCCTGTGGCGTCACTTTCGTCAGCATGTCGCCCCGTTCACGGCTTGAAGAATTCGTATTTGCCCGTCTCGATGCTCTGCGCCCATTTCGTCCAATAGGCGCCCGGGTCCTTGGCGTAATCGGCGTAGGAGCCCGGCGCGTTGATGCCGGGCAGGGCGGGAATGTAATCGCGACGCAGGATCGTGTCGGGATTGCCGTAGCGCGATGCGAGCGCGCGCACGCCGACGTCGCTCAGCGCGGCCAGGCCGCCATGTTCGACAAGCGTCACCCATTGGTCGAGTTCGCGAAGGCGCAGCTGATAAGTTGGCAGCAAATTATGCTGGTGCATGGAATGGCCGCGCGGAACATTGTTCTTGATCGCGAACTCATTCGTCTCCTTCGACCATTCGCGCGTGTCGTTGGGCCCTTGCGCGGCTTCCGCGCCGAACGCCCAGTGAATGACGCCTGCAGCATTGCGCTCGGAGAGATTGTTGCCCTCCATCACCTCGCCCGGATGTTTGAAATATTTCGGGTTGGTGCCCATGCCGGCCTCGAACAGCCACCAGTAGCCCGGCTTGGGCGCATAGGGCCATTGCAGGTCCTTCGTGCCGGGATAATTCTGGAACAGCCGCAAGCCCTCGCCATAAAGCCCGCCACCCTTGATGTCGGCGATCTGGCCCTTGCGCACATTCACCTCGATGCGCGGGTACGTGGCGGCATGGCTCGACGTAGACGCGATGACGCCATTCACTTCGGGCATCAGCAACGGCTGGTAATTGTCGATGACCGCCGGAAACTCGACGAGCGAATAAGGGAAGCGTCCCGTCGCCTGCGCGGGGAACATGTAGAGATGGCCCTGATTGTAAATGCCTGCGGCCCAGGCCTTTGCTTCCTTTTCGCTGACATCGTAGCCGAAGGCCGTGCCTTCCGGATCGGTGACTTCGG
The DNA here is from genome assembly GCA_025356415.1 of Hyphomicrobiales bacterium. Classification (GTDB taxonomy): domain Bacteria; phylum Pseudomonadota; class Alphaproteobacteria; order Rhizobiales; family Beijerinckiaceae; genus Terripilifer. Next base: position 20,321 of record JANXTB010000213.1, on the reverse strand, counting down.
CTCGATCGACGAAGGCGATCGGCTCAATGGTTTTCGTCTCGATCGTGCGCCAGACGTCGGACGGAAAATCCGGCACCTGACTCATCAGGTCGTAAAGGTCGAGATAAGTATAATTGCCGAGCAGCTTCTCGCCGTGATGGCGGATGAACTTGCGCGTGTTGGTGCGCCCGCCGCTGCGCCAGACCACCCAGTCGATCTCGGGATGCTTGTCGAGCCATGCGACGAGACGGTTGGGCACATCGACGACATAGTCCTTCGCCATCTTGGCGTAGGTCTCGTTGTCGTACTTTGGTGTGGGCCAGGCGGCTGCGTAGAGCTCGGGGTCCTGCTCGCGCACCCAGGTGCGGCCCTTTTCAGGATCGGGCATGATGCCGGTGTAGTTGAAGAAATATTCGAGCTCGCGCTGCCCGTCGGAAATCGTGTAGGTGCGAATGCCGACGCGGAAATCCGCGTATTGCGCTTCGGTCAGGCCGAGCAGATCCCATATGGTCAGCACGGTCGTCTTCACGCCGCGCTCTTCCATCGCGCGCTTGATCGCTTCCTGCACCATCATGTTGGGACGCGTGTCGCGGATTTCGCCGACCACGATCAGCAGATGCTTGCCAGCGTCTACAAGCCCCAGCGGCGCGCGGCCCTGACTCTGGCGCGAGGCGGCGCGCGCGGCGGGCATCAATTGGTCGATTGTTTCGGGCTTCTTGAGATAGGACGGGAACGCAGGTGGCGGAACGGGCTTCGAGGCGCCAGGGCCGATCAATCCATATTCCTTGCGCCTTTGTGGCATGTCGGCGGGGTTCCACGGCGCGACATTGGCCTTGCGTTCGGACATGGGCTGCGACTTGTCGGCCATGGCGGCGTTCATTGGCGCCAGCATGGCGACAACCAGCGCAAGGCGCAGGGCGGACAGGGTTGGTGCGTTCATCATCGCTCGTCCTCGCGCGCGTGTCAGGGCTTGAAGAATTTGTTGGAGCCGTCCTCAATGCTCTTCGCCCATTTCGTCCAATAGGCGCCGGGGTCGCGCGCATAGGCGTCGTAACTGCCCGGCGCATTCACGCCTGGAATCTCGGGCACATAATCGCGGCCAAGCACACGGTCCGGATTGCCGTAGCGCGAGGCGAGCGCGCGCGCATAAGTGTCCTTCAGCGCGGTCAGTCCGCCATGTTCGACAAGCGTGATCCACTGGTCGAGATCGCGCACGCGCACCTGCATGGTGGGCAGCAGATTGTGCTGATGCATGGAATGGCCTTTCGGCACATTATTTTTGGTCGCGAAATCTTCGGTGTCCTTCGCCCAAGGGCCGACGATGTCCGGCCCCATCGCGACTTCAGCGCCGAAGGCCCAATGGATGACGCCCGCAACATTGCGCTCGGAGAGATTGTTGCCGTCGATCACCTCGCCCGGATGCTTGAAATATTTCGGGTTGGTGCCCATCCCGGCTTCATAAAGCCACCAATACCCGGGCTTTTTCTGCATCGGCCATGTCAGCGTCTTGGTGCCGGGATAATCCTGAAACAGCTTCAGCCCCTCGCCATAAAGGCCGCCGCCCTTCACGTCTGCGATGAGGCCATCCTTCACCTTCACCTCGATGCGCGGATAGGTGGCCGCATGGCTCGATGTCGAGGCGATGATGCCTTGCACTTCGGCTTGCACGGGCGGGATGTAATTGCCCTTCATCACCGGATATTCGACCATGGAATAGGGCGTGCGTCCCGTCGCCTGCGGCGGGAACATGTAAAGATGTCCCTGATTATAGACGCCCTGCGCCCAGCCCTTCGCGGCCTCGTCGCTGATGTCGTAGCCGAAGGCCGTGCCTTCCGGATCGCTGACTTCCGCGCGGTCGACATAGCCGAGCGGCTCGATGGTTTTCGATTCCACAAGCCGCCACACATCGGCGGGGAAATCGGGCACCTGTCCCATCAGGTCGAACAGATCGACGTAAGTGTAATTACCGAGAAAGCGCTCGCCATGCTGCTTCAGCATCTTGCGCGTGTTGGGCCGGTTGCCGCTGCGCCAGACGATCCAGCTGATCTCCGGGTGCTTGTCGAGCCATTCGTTCAGCCGCGCCGGGACGAGGTCGTTATAGTCCTTCGCGATCTTCGCGAAGCGCGGATCGGAGTAGGTGGTCGCGGGCCAAGTGGCGGCGAAGAGCTCCGGGTCCTGGTCCTTCACCCACGCGCGGCCTTTGTCGGGGTCGGGCGTAAAGCCCGTGTAGTTGAAGAAATATTCAAGCTCGCGCTGCCCGTCGGCGATCGTGTAGGTGCGCACGCCGTCGCGAAAGGCCTGATATTCGGATTCGGACAGGCCGATCAAATCCCAGATCGGCAGAATGGTCGTCTTGACGCCGCGCTCTTCCATCGCGCGCTTGATGGCTTCCTGCACCATCATGTTGGGCTTGGAATCTCGGATCTCGCCGACGACGATCAGCAATTGCTTGCCGCTCTCGACAAGTCCCAGCGGCGTGCGCCCGCCGGTCTGGCGCGAGGCCGAGCGCGCCGAGGGCATCAGCTTGTCGATCGAGTCCGGCTTCTTGAGGTAGGACGGGAAGGCCGGCGGCGGGAAGGGCGCATCCGTGCCCGGGCCGATGAGCCCTTGCTCCTTCCGCCGGGCCGCCATGTCGGCCGGGTTCCAGGGGGCGTAAAGCGCCTTGCGCTCGCTGAGCGGCTGGCTCTTGTCGGCCATCGAGGCTTGAGGAAACGCCATGAGGGCGCTCAAGGCCACGGCGCTGAAAATCCATCTGCGCGGGTTGCGGCAATCGAGCGCCATGGTCCCCTCCCAAGTTCGCGTCTGATGCGCGTTCTGGGAGAGGATAGGCAAAAATAAACCGCTTGGCCAGATGCTGCGTGGGCGGGGCCGCCCCTGTCAGCTCATGCTGGCCAGCAGCTCCGAGATCTTGATCGTCGCGAAATTGGAGAACGTGTCCGAGACCGCATAGGGGAGTACGATCAGGTCGCGGTGGCGAATGGCGCCGCAGGTGTAGACCACGTTGGGCACATATCCTTCGCGCTGCGAGGTTTCGGGATGCACGAGCGGATCGCGCGCGCGCGCCAGAACCCGTGACGGATCCTTCTTGTCGAGCAGGGCAGCGCCGATGGAATATTTGCGCACGGCGCCGACGCCATGGGTCAGCAGGAGCCAGCCCTCGTCGAGCTCGATGGGCGAGCCGCAATTGCCGATCTGGACGAACTCCCAGGGGAATTCCGGCTTCAGGATTTCCTGACCGCCGTTCCATGTCAGCAGGTCGTCAGAATAGATCAGGTAGAGGTTCTCGTTGTCCTGACGGGCGATCATCGCGTATTTGCCGTCCACCTTGCGGGGGAACAGCGCCATGCCCTTGTTGCGCGCGGCGCTGCCGGTCAGCGGCGTCATCGTGAACGAGATAAAGTCCTTCGTCTCGATGAGTTCAGACCGGATCGCGCGCCCGCTATAGGCAGTGTAGGTCGCATAAAAAGTTCTCTCGCCCTCGTCTTCAAAGGCGACGAACCGGGCGTCCTCGATGCCGTTGGATTGCGACTCAGTGATCGGGAAGATCACGCGCGCGCTGATGTCTTCGTCCGGCGTGAAGGCGACCCTGATCGTGTCTCCAAGCGGCCCCGCATTCCGTTCGAGGATTTTAGGGATCGAGGCAAGCCGCGATGTCGGATCTACGCTGACGCTGCCATCGGCGCTGATGAGGCCAGAGCGGAAGGTGAGGGACGAGAGATGTCCCTCGCCGACGGCGCGCAAGCTCATGATGAAGCGCTTGGCGCCCGGGCCCGCGCCCGTCTGATCGGGATGCGCGACGATGCTGGGATTGAAAAGCGCCGCCGCCTCGAACGAATATTCGTGCATGAAATAGGCGCCGACGAGTTGTCTCTGCAGCCGGCTGAAAGTGGCGTGTGGAGCGAACGCATCTTCCATTTCCTGCGCGCGCGCCTCGAATTTTTCGAGCAGGTTTCGATGCCGCCCCTCGAAATTGGCGAGGACATCGGCCAGCAGGACCGCCGCAGTGTCGACATCGACCGAGAGCACGCGTTCGACGATGTGGTTGGCCCGCGACTTGTCCGTCGGGTTGAGGTCGCGCGGCTCCACCGCGGGCCTGAACGGGCGCACAACGATGCGCGCGGGATCAGGCCGCAAATGCAGCGCCTGTCGGTTCAGAAAGGAGGCTTCGGTCACAGGGGTCTCTGTTCGATCATGGGATGGAGGCGATGCCTGTCTTGTGACACGGGACGCGTGGCAGGATTGGGTCGCTCATCCAGATTGCGGGTAAGCTGGCGCATGTCGGCCAGCGCGAGAAGGTAGGAGACGACAGATTCGCCGCCCCTGTTCTCGTTCGCCCGGTCCGGATGCAGGCCATCGCGGCAGCTTCCAGTCGCCAGGTCCACGAGCGGTGTTGCAAGGTCGTTTCTGCCGAGGAACCAGGCGAAGGCGCGCTTCGCTTCTTTCGGCCATTCATCCGTGGTTTCAGCGCGCGCTGCCGTGAGGCACGCCGCAATCGTCGCAGCCGCTTCCACAGGTTGCTGGTCAAAGACATACGGCAGTTTGCGCAAAGCGCCAAAGTTCTTCGTGCCGACCGGCCGGAACAGGCCCTCGGCGCTCGTTTGCCGGCGCGTCAGCCAGCGAAGCGAACGCAAGCCCGCATCCACATACTTCTGGACGCCAGCCGAGAGGCCCGTAGCAATCAGGGCTTGCGACAGGCGGGCATTGTCATAGCCCAGCCCCTCCTCGAACCAGACCCAGTCCATAGTCTCGACCTGCGCGAGGAGCGAAACCAGCCGATCGGCGAGAATTGTGCGCGTGCGCGCCGCCATGAAGTCGCGCGGCCGGGCGGCGCAATAGGCATCCAAGCCCAGCAACGTGAAGGCCCAGGCGCGGGGCGAGGTGAAGTTGACGACAGCAGGCAACGCCTGTTCGAACAAGGCGGCGGCCCAGGATTTACGCGAAGACGAGCTGTCGTCACGCGCGCCATGTCCAAGCGCCCACAAGGTGCGGCCGTGGCTGTCCTCGGAGCCGACCTCTTCGAGCCAGCGCCGATCGAAACTCATGAAATTGCGAAAGCGCCCTTTGTCCGGATTCCACGCGTGCTGCACGAAGGACGCGAAGCAGCTCGTCAAACCGTCGAGCAGCGGCTTTTCTCCGGGCGCGTTCAGCGCGCAGGACACAAGCAGGGCGCGCGCATTGTCATCGACGCAATAGCCATGGTGACGATCCGGCACGCTGTGAATGGCATGCTGGAACAGGCCGGTGTCGTCGCACATGGTTTGCAGGTAGGTGGTGCGCATCGCGGGCAGGACGGCGGGCGATTTTGCGGAGCCGTGAACAGCTTGCGGGTCGATCCGCACCGGGCCGGGTTGGGTCACGCCCCGCAAGATCTCCACATAGCGCTGCGCCGTCCTCTGCCAGGTCATGGAGCGGCTCTCAACATAAGCGTTCTTGCGAAGCGCGAGACGGCGCGCGTCGTTTGTCAACAGATCGGCGACGGCGAGGCCGAGCGCATTTGGATCGGAGAAGGGCACGAGAACGCCGCGGCCATCGGCCAGCAATTCGCGTGCGTGCCAATAGGGCGTCGAGACGACCGCCTTGCCGAGGCCGAAACTATAGGCCAGCGTGCCCGACGTCATCTGCGCTTCATTGAGGTAGGGCGTCACATAGACGTCGCACATCGAGATGAAGCCGAGCAACGTCGCCTTGTCGACGAAGCGATCGAGAAAAACGACATGTCCTTCGATGCCAAGGCTGCGCACGCGCGCCATAAGGCTTTCACGATAAGCCTCCCCTTGGTCGCGAACGAGATTGGGGTGCGTGGCCCCCAGCACGACATAAACAGCGTCAGGCTGACGCTTGAGCACGGCGGGCATGGCGTCGATCATCACCTCGATCCCCTTGTTGGGGGACAGAAGGCCGAAGGTCAGGATGACCGAGCGTCCTGCAAAACCGAAAGTCTCCTTGGCTTGCGCGGGTTCGACAAACGGGAAATCAGGAATCCCGTGCGGGACAACGTCGATCATGTCATCCGGCACATCGTATATATCCGTCAGCAACTGCCGGGCCTTTTGCGCCATGACGACAACGCGCGCTGATGCGTCCGTGATGCGCGCCATGACCTGACGCTGGCCCTCGGACGGCTGCGAAAGAACCGTGTGCAATGTGGTCACGACGGGCATTTTCAACTTGCCGAGAAGCGGCAGCAACGCACTGCCGTTTGCGCCGCCGAAAATGCCGAACTCGTGCTGCAGGCTCACGGCGTCGTAGCCGCCTGCATTCAGAAACTGCGCTGCGCGCAGGTAATCTTCCGGCTTGTCATCATGGATCTGAAAACAGACCTCCGGCGGGTATTCATAAGTAGAACCGTGGTCGGTCATCGCGACGATGGATGTGGCGATGCTCGGGCACGCCTGTGCGACCGCCTGCTGAAGGTCGGTCGTGAAAGTTGCGATGCCGCAGCGTCGCGGAAGAGAATTGCCGATGAAGGCAAGGCGCTTGACGGTCATGCGTGCGTCTCCGTTGTGAGAACCCATGCGCCGGAAATGGCTTCGCCGGTTTTCAGCGGCGGCGAAAATCCGCCTTGCGCCGCTGAACTGCGAACTCCGTCGAGCAGATCGACAGCGACATGGGGAGAGGCATAGGCGACCAGCGCTTTCAGGCCATGCGCGCCGGTAGCGATCTCGGTTGTTTCGTGTTCGAGAAATACCGCCTCGCCGGTGACGGTCTCGACGCCCTGGAAGGAGGCGTCGCCCTCAAGCGCGAGGATCCACGTTTCCGGCCTGGCTTGCAGTTGGGTGCGCGAAAACGGCGGCAAGCGCAGAATCTCAAGCGTGAAGTAAGGGCAGGACAGAAGCGGGCGCCGCGCATCGCAGAGGCGTTTCTGTTCTGGCTCAAGCCCGCGCGGAGTGGCGGTGGGATTGAGCATGGCCATGGCGAGATCAATGTGCAGCTCGCGGCCGCGTCCGTAGTCGAACAGCCGGAACGTGGCATCGCTCGCCTGCTGCACTTCGGCGAGAACGACGCCCGCGCCGATTGCATGAATGGTTCCGGCGGGAACAGAAATCACGTCCCCGGCCTTCACCGGCAGCCAGTTCACAAGTTTCTCGATGGAGCCGTCTTCAATCGCAGCGCGCAATTCAGCCGCGCTGACGGGTCGCGTCAGCCCGACGCCGACCTGTGCATGCGCGTCGGCGGAAAGGATGTACCAAGCCTCGGTCTTGCCGCGGGGCAAGCCGAGAGATTGCGCGAACGCGTCGTCGGGATGAACCTGGATCGAGAGCGCCTGCGTCGTGAAGAGAAGTTTCAGCAGTAGCGAGGCTGGCGCATCAGCGTGCGGACGTTCGTACCAGATTTCACCGATAGCCGCGCGAGCCTTGTTCTGAATCCAGGGGCCAAGATCCACACGTCCCCACGGCTTGGGGACGAGCTTCATGGCGGCGCGTTCGGCCATCGAGTCCTGCTTTCCAACGTGTGTCAGCCGACTGAAAACGCGCGCCTCGCAGAGGCGCTGTGCAGCAGGATGTTATTCAAGTGGAGCAGGCCGAGGGATGCGTCCCTTCTGAGGCCACCGCCAAGCGGCCCAAGCGCAAGACGGACGAGCGACGACGAAGCCTCGTTCGCGGGCAACATATGCCGGGAACATCAAAAAATTCGCGCGCCAAATAGGACGGCTTTTTAAAGATCGAACATCTTGAATGTGGTTATCATGCCAGGAGAACGCAAGCTGAGCTCATGTTTTTATTTATTTGTAGAATAAAGAAGTCTTATTTCAGTTTGGCGCGTTGTCGGAATTACTATTGCACCCTTCACGCTTCTTTTGGCTCCATCATTCGCGCCAGCGCCCGCCGCAACCAGCGCGAATGAAGTGAGTTTGGTCCATTACTTGACCGTCTTGTCGATCCAGTTTTCCAGCACCCCGGCAATTTCCAGATTATTTTTCTCGAGCATCATCATGTGCCCATTGCCATGGATGCCGAGATCGGGAATTCGAACGAAATCATTGCGCACGCCCGCCTGCGTCAGGAATTTCGCGGTGCAGTGGTCGTAAGGCGCATGATAGGAGGCCTCGCTGGTCAGGATCAAAATGGGGATCCCCGCTAGTTTCGAAAGCTTGCGCGCGGGCTCCGCCTGTTGCCAGCAGCGCACGAGGTCGGGCTTGTCGGCCTTCTCCTGCCGCACGGGCTTCAGATCGTCCGGAGATTGCAGCGGCGGATCGAAGGCGAGTTCGGTGCGCGCAATGCCATGCGCGCGGGCGACGCCTCCATCCTTGAACCAGTCTGGCGCGCCGATAATCTGGTTGTCGTAGAAGGTCGGGCCGTTGGGTTCGATGGCGACGATGGCCTGCACCTTGTCGGGACGATCGTTGGCGATGGTCCAGCCGAGCGGACCGCCTTGCGAATGCGTCAGCAGGATCGCCGGTCCGATCCGGTCGAGCAGCGCCGCGCCGGCCTCGCGGTTCAGGCGTTCGATGGCCGAGACGTCGGCTATGTCCTCAACTTGCGAGGCGAAGAACTCATCGAAGATCGGATCGCCAGCCTTGCCGGAGCCCGGCCATTGCGTGTGGAGTTTCGCCTGCGGATAGAGCGCGGACTCCTTCGGGTTTGTGAAGCGGTCCGACATGGCTTTCGTCGAGGGCCGGCGCGTCGCCCCATAGACATCGGTGAAATAGCCCGAGCGTCCACGCGCCGATTGGTCGATGACGTAGACGCTGTAGCCCTTGCGCAGGAAGTAAGTCGCCCAGCCTTCGCGCCCGTCCGGCGTCTGAAGGAAGTTTGTCCCGGTCTGCCCGCCGCCATGAATCATGACGATGGGGTAGGTGTGCTTCTTCTCGGCGGGGATCTGGTATTGCACGAACATCTGGCCGGTCTTGATCTGCCCGTCCTTCGTCGTCTGATAATGACCGCCGACATAGAGATAGCCTTGATCGGCGATCGACAACGGCGGTTTGGCGGGCGCCTGCGCAGCCGCCGGAAACGCGCCGGCCAGAACAGTAGCCGCGACGAAACCACTGGCTAGAATGTGCTGGCGCATGTCATCTCCTCCCGTCAGCCGCCAGCTTTCGCGCCAGCGTGTCTGTTCAATGAGGCTATGCGAGCCCCGGCGTCGATGCAAATGCGGTTCAGTCGGGCGTGTCGAGCACAGTCGGGTCGCCGCCGAGCGCGGCTGTGTTGATCGTCAATGTGCGCTCCGTGCAAAACCGCGCGAGGTAATGTGGGCCGCCGGCTTTTGGTCCCGTGCCCGACAGGCCGCGTCCGCCAAAAGGCTGCGAGCCGACGACGGCGCCGATCATGTTGCGATTCACATACATGTTGCCCGTAGGGATCGCATCGAGGATTGCGCCCGTCATGGCGCCGATGCGCGATTGCAGGCCGAAGGTGAGGCCGTAACCGCTGCGCGCAATCGTCGACATGACGGACGGCAGGTCTTCGCGGCGGTAGCGCGTGACGTGAAGCACCGGGCCGAAGATTTCGCGCGTCAGCGCGGCGGGGTCGGCGAGTTCGATGATGTGCGGCGCGACGAAGCAGCCGTGTTCAGGCGCCACGCCCTGATAAAGAATGCGATGCGTCGCGCGCGCTTGCGACAGATAATCTTCCAAGGCCTTGCGCGCGTCCGCGTCGATCACCGGGCCGATGCGCGTTTCGGGATCGCGCGGATCGCCGATGCGCCATGTCGCTAGCGCGCCGGCGATCATGTCGAGCACGGGGCCGGCGGCGTCTTCCTGAATGTAGAGATTACGCAAGGCCGAACAGCGCTGGCCCGCCGACCGGAACGCGGATGCTAGCACGTCGTCCGTGACCTGCTCGGGCAGGGCGGTCGAGTCCACGATCATCGCATTGAGGCCGCCGGTCTCGGCGATGAAAGGAACGATCTCGCCCTCACGCGCGGCAAGCGTGCGATTGATCGAGCGCGCGACTTCGGTCGAGCCGGTGAAGACGACGCCCGACACGGCAGGATGCGCAACAAGGCGCGCGCCGATGGCGCCGTCGCCTGTCGCAAGTTGAAGCGCGCTTTGCGGGACATCGGCTTCATGCAGGAGGCGTATGATCTCGAAAGCGATGATGGGCGTCTGTTCCGCAGGTTTGGCCACCACGCTGTTGCCGGTGACGAGCGCGGCGACGATCTGGCCCATGAAGATCCCGAGTGGAAAATTCCAGGGCGAAATAGCAACGAAGACTCCGCGGCCTTGCAGCGTCCATTCGTTCGTCTCACCCACGGGGCCCGGCATGGCGCGGGGCTGCAAGAGACGCATCGCCTCGGCTGCGTAATAAGAGCAATAGTCGAAAGCCTCGCGCCATTCGGACAGGGCGTCGTCTATGGTCTTGCCGCCTTCGGTCTGCAGAAGCGCTATCAGGCGCGGGCGCTCGCGTGCCAGCAATTCGGCGGCGCGCAGCAGACAGGCCGCACGCTGCACGGGCGGCGTGCGCGACCATGGCCGGAAACCGCGCGCAGCCGCATCCATCGCCGCATCCGCTTGCGCGGCGCTTGCGTCAATCACGTCGCCGACGTGAAGCACGCCATCGATCGGGCTCCGCGCAATGCGGCTCGGGCCCTGTTGCATTACGCCATCAATCAAAGGCGCTGCGCGGCCAGGCTGTGAATGCGCGGCAATGTCTTGCAGCAGGGCGCGCAGGGTCGCGCTGTCGCCGAAATCGAGACCGGGCGAATTCCGCCGCTCGGCGCCGAACAGATCCGCCGGCATGACGATCCGCTTCGAGCGCGCGGTCTCCGGCGTGACGAGGCTCATCGGCTGGCGCACGAGCGTCTCGGCGGGAATGTCGCCTCGTGCAAGGCGCGCGAGAAACGATGCGCTCGCGCCGTTCTCGAGCAGGCGGCGCACCAGATAGGCGAGGAGATCGCGCGAGGGGCCGACCGGCGCATAGATCCGGACGGGCAGGGCGTTCTCCCGCTTCTCAAAATCGGCATGGATGGCTTCGCCCATGCCGAAGAGGCGCTGCAACTCGACGTCGTGGCTGCCCGGCGCCATGGCGCGCAGCGTTGCGATGGTGAGCGCGTTATGCGTGGCGAATTGCGGGGTGATGTGCGGCGTGTGCGACAGCAGAAGCTGCGCGCAGGCAAGGTAATTAAGGTCGGTCATCGCCTTGCGCGTGAAGACTGGATAATCAGCGAGGCCACGCTCCTGCGCGCGTTTGATTTCGAGATCCCAATAGGCGCCTTTCACGAGGCGGATCGTGATACGCCTGTCTAGACGCCGCGCCAGCGCCGCCATGTGGTCGATCACCGCCGCCGCACGTTTTTGATAGGCTTGAACAGCGACGCCGAACCCAGTCCAGCCCGCGAGCGAGGGTTCAGCAAGAACGCGGTCGATGATGTCGAGCGAGATTTCAAGCCTGTCGGCTTCCTCCGCATCTACCGTGAAGAGAATGTCACGCGCCTTCGCCGCATGTGCGAGGCGCGAGAGAATGGGCGTGAGTTCTTCCAGCGCCTGTCGCCGCGAAAGCGGTTCATAACGCGGATGCAGCGCGGAGAGTTTGACGGAGACGCCCTGCCGTCCCGCGCTGCTTTGCATCTGGCTAACAGCTTGAATCGCATGTTGGTAGGATTGCGCATAGCGTCGCGCGTCCTCCATTGTCCGCGCCGCTTCGCCCAGCATGTCGAACGAATAGAGCCCGCCGCTGGCTTGCGCGCGCTGGCATGCCGCCTCGATCGTCGGCGCATACACGAAGGCGTCGCCGATCACCACGATCGCCTTGCGCATCGCCGCGCGCAACGCAGGCAGGCCAATGCGCCGCGCAATTTGCATGAGAAGCCCAGCCTCGGCGCCCTGGTTCAGGAGCGACGATGCTGCGCCGAGCGCCCAGACGGATGCATGCGAGAAGAAATCGGCGGAGCGCGGGATATGCTCGGCGAAATCCGGCAACCCGAGCCGATCCTCGATCAGCCGGTCCATGGTTTCAAGATCGGGAATGCGCAGCAGCGCTTCGGCGATCACCATCAGGGCGACACCCTCGCTCGTTGTGAGCGCGAATTCGCGCAGCAATTGTTCGACGCTGCCGAGCCGCGTCGGCGCACTTCGTACATGCGTGATGACGTCGGCGGCCTCGCGCGCGATGGCCGCTTCCTCAGCTGGCGTAAAGCGCAGGCGCGCGAGATTTTCACGCGCGAATTCCTCGTCAGGACTCGCGAAGGGCGCGTCGAAGGCCGATGTCTCGCGATCGGGCATGCGGGGACGCCTCCATCTCTGCTCAGGCCAGTATGGCGCGAAAACGACGCGTCTGACAGATGACGATGGTGGAACCTTTGTGCCGTCGGAACCGACTTGCATTGAAATCCGTTCACTGGCTGGAGCGTCAAGCTTCGGGAGATTTGAAGCATGCGACTGCTAATCGGAATGGTGTTTGGTTTTCTTCTCACGGTCGCGGGCGCTTATGTCCACGATTCCAGCGCGCGCGAGCCCGGCGAAGCGCTCGTCAATTGGACCGTTGCGGACCGCACCTTTCGCGATGCGCGCGACAATGCGCAGCGCGGATGGGACCGGCTGACCGGGCGGAATGATTTCGCGACGAGCGACGGGCGCGAGCGCCTGTAAGCGCGGGCTGCGCAGCAGATGCGGAACTCGCGCAGTCCCAATCAAGTTTCACCAAACGACGTTTCTGATGTGGCAGGCGTAAGCGTCGCCTGAAGTGAGGAGGCGTAAATGTCCGTGATCCGGCTCATTCATGTGAAAGTCGCGACCGACCAAATCGCCGCGGCGGAAAAAGTCTGGCGCGAGGATTGCGCGCCGCTGATGAAGCAGGCGCCGGGCTGCGTTTCCGAGCAATTGCTGAAATGTCGTGAGGAGCCGGGCGAATACATCTCCTGGTCCGAATGGGAGAGCGAGCAGGCCATCGAAACGTGGCGCGCGAGCGACGCGCATCACGAAATCCAGCGCCACTCACGCAGCCTGCAAGGCGCCAAGGCCGTGGTAAAAACCTACGCAATTATCCCGTAAAGCTGGAGCGGCCCGTGACACAAAGACATGCCGAGAAGCTGCCTTCCGGCAATTACAAAGTCACCATCGATCCGCCGCCGCAAATGGAAGTGCGCAGCGGCAGCGTCGAACTTGGCCCAGATGAATACGCGCTCTATTGCGCATGGCTGAACAGCCACGGCGAGCCGATTCAAAACTACCTTCCAGATCTCGACGACGAAAAGCGCGAGCTTCTTTTGTCAGGCATGACGCCAGAGACCTGGGAGGAAGTGTTCAGCGGCGGTCCTGAATGAGTCACGCGCCGTATTTGGCTTCCAGCGCTTCGGTTGAAAGCAGCCGGCGCTCAAGTTCGCGCATCTCGTCATAGCCCATGAGCTGCATGATATCGTCGATGCCGACGACGAGATCGGGACGATCCTGCGGGACGCCTGTCGCAATGCTTTCCTTCATCGCCTCCAGCGCGCGCTGCATCCCCAGAATGGCGGCTGCGGGAAGCATGCGGGGCAGGCTGACGCGGCGCACGCCGAGCTTCTTCAGAACAGGAAGCGGCACGAGTGGCGTCGTCGGACGCGAGCGAATGCCAAAGCCCATGTTGATCGTGACCGGCGTATCTCCGGCGGCTTCCACAATGCGGCTGATGTCATCCTCGCTGCGCGCCGCGTCGGGGAAAATCATGTCTGCGCCTGCCTCGACATAAGCGCGCACGCGCTTCAACGTGCCCTCGATGCCCTCGATGGCGAGCGCATCTGTGCGCGCGATGATCATGAAGCCGTCGTCGCGTCGAGACAGGCACGCCGCCTCGACCTTCTTCGCCATTTCGGTCAGCGGAATGACTTCCTTGCCGGGCATGTGGCCGCATCTTTTGGGATGCACCTGGTCTTCGATATTGATGCCGGCGACTCCCGCCTGTTCGAATTGGCGCACGGTGTAATGCACGTTCATCGGATTGCCGTACCCGGTGTCGGCGTCGGCGGTGACGGGAAGCGAAACTGAGTTCACGATGTGCCGGCAATGCGCGACATTCTCGGTGAGATCCATCACGCCGATATCGTCGATGCCGAGCCGCGAGTTCGAAACGGCGGCGCCGCTGGTCGCCATCGTTTGAAAGCCGGCGGCTTCGACGAGGCGCGCGCTGTAGCCGTCATAGACGCCAGGCGCGACGATGAGCTCGCCGCTTTTCAGGATGTCGCGAAGTTTCTGCCCGTTGTTTAGCATGTGTCCCTCAGCCGTTGTCGGTCAGCCGCGCCGTTGCGCGGCGAATGTGTGAACGCATCAGCGATTCCGCCAAGGCGCTGTTGCGCTGTTCCATCGCTATCGCGATCTGCCAATGTTCCTCCGCCGCTTCCGCGCGGCGCCCCGGTTGCTGGCCAGACTGCCGGCGATAGAGACGCAGCAGATCGTAGAGTTCATCGCAGAGCAGGGCGCGAATGCGGGAGTTGCCGCAGGCGCGCGCGATCTCCGTGTGAATGTCGAAATCCTGCGCCGGTTCGCGCGTCCGCTTTACGAGCAAAGCAAGGTCGGCATCGCTCATGCGCTCGCACGCCAGCCGCGTCGCCATGCCTTCCAGCGCCTCGCGCGTTTCAAAAACTTCGCGGATTTCATCGGCGCCGAGCGCAACGATGCGCGTGCGCATGAACGGCGCGCAGACGACGAGCTTGCGGCCCTCAAGCCTGCGGATCGCCTCTCGCACCGGGCCGCGGCTCACTGCGTGTCGGCGCGACAGCTCGACCTCGTTTAACACCGAACCCGGCTGCAATTCGCCCGTGCGGATCCGCCCGAGAACGTCCTGCATCACCCTGTCGGCGAGCGTGTCGCGCTCGGCGTCAAGTGTTGACAGATTGCTGGTTTGTGCGTCGCTCATGGCACAAAGCTAGCGCTTCCAAGCCGATTACGCCAGATAGTGTTGACACTTTTTTCTCCAGTGCTAGCATCTGGGCGAATTCAGGGAGGATTTCATGGCGAGACGTTTGCTGACCGCACTGGCGGCGTTGACGGCGTTTGGGGCATCGGCGGTTCCCGCGTCCGCTCAGGCGCCTTTTTACCAGAGCAAGCAGGTGAAGGTGCTTGTCGGGTTTTCGCCGGGTGGGGGAACGGATCTCTTCGGCCGCCTCATGGCCGACGGCCTGACGCGTCATCTTGCGGGCAAACCCACAGTAATCGTGCAGAACATGCCCGGCGCCGGCAGCGTGGTCGCGTCCAACTATTTCAGCCAGCGCGCGCCGCGCGACGGCACGACGCTGCTGATCGGCACGGGCCAGCTGCTGCTGCGCATCGTGCTCGGACTTGATGGCGCGAAATCGCGTGCGGATGATCTCGAACCGCTCATCGCAAGCCCGATGGGCCGCATCGCCATCGCGCGCAAGACCGCGGGCTTGAGCGATGTGAAAGCGTTGCTGAATCCGCCGGAGCCGCTGATCGTCGGCGTGCCGGAAGTGATCGCGACTCTCGACACGGTGCTCGGGCTGAAAGTGCTGGACGTGAAGTTCCGCGCCGTGATGGGATATCCGGGTAAAAACGACACCCGCATGGCGCTGGAGCGCGGCGAAGTGAATCTCGATGGCCAGACCACGCCCGTCTACCATTCGAGCGTCATGCCCATGGTGCGCGACGGCGTCGCGCATCCGCTCTTTGCGCAGGGACTGATGGAAGGCGATAAGCTGGTCGCCGATCCGGCCGCGCCCAACATTCCGACTGTTTTCGATGTCTACCGCACGATGTACGGCAAGGATCCGTCCGGTCCGGCTTGGGAGGCCTACAAGGCCTCGGTGCGCGCGTTCGGCAATGGCGGCAAGATCCTTATGTCGCACCCCGACATTCCTGCGCCTGCGATGCAGGCCTTGCGTGACGCAGTCACAAGCATGTCGCAGGATCCCGAATTTCTGAAGGCCTCCGAGACGCAGCTCGAAGGTTATACTTTCACGACGGGGCAGAAGCTGCGCGATGGCGTGTCAGCGGTTGGCAAGACCGATCCGGCGACCGTCAAATGGCTTCAGGACTTGCTGACCAACGACTTCAACATGAAGTTCAACTGATGCGCGCGATTGCGGAGACGTCTTTCCAAAGCGGCGGGAAAAGCTGGCGGCATGTTGATGTCGCCAGCGTGATCGGCCCGCGCTATGCGCGCATGCCTTATGCCGCGCGCATCCTCGCTGAAAACCTTCTCCGCAATGGCGCCGATGTTGCGCTTCTCAATTCTGATGCAGCGCCCGGCACGCTCGAGCTACCGCTCGTCTTCCCGCGCGTCATCCTTCCGGATTCATCCGGCGTGCCTGTGCTGATGGATCTCGCCGCCTTGCGTTCGGCGCTGCATCGGCGCGGCGTAGCGGTTTCGGGCGTGCGCGCGCAAGTTCCGGTCACGCTCGTTGTCGATCATTCGTTGCAAGTCGATGTGTCGGGCGTGAAGGATGCGCCCTCGCAAAATCTCGCCAAGGAATTCGTGCGCAACGAGGAGCGCTACCGCTTCCTCAAATGGGCGCAGCAGGCGTTTCCTGGTTTGGAAATATTCCCGCCCGGCAGCGGCATCATTCATCAGGTGCATCTAGAACAGGTCGCGCGCGTCGTGTGCGAAGATGGCGATCTTGTCTATCCCGACATGGTGGTGGGCGGGGACTCGCACACGCCGATGGTCAATGCGATGGGCATCATCGCTTGGGGCGTCGGCGGTCTCGAGGCCGAGATGGTCGCGCTGGGCGAACCCTATCCCTTGCCCAATCCGGAATTCGTCGGCGTGGAACTCACCGGCGCGTTGCGTGACGGCGTCAGCATCACCGATCTCGCCTTGACGCTGACGCGGCGGTTGCGCGACGCGGGCGTGGTCGGCGCCTTCGTGGAATTCTTCGGCCCGGCGGTCTCCTCCATGAGCGTGCCCGATCGCGCGACGCTGGCGAATATGGCGCCGGAATATGGCGCGACGACCGGCTTTTGGCCCATCGACGACCGCACGCTGGAGTATTTGCGCGCGACCGGGCGCGATGAAGCGCGGATCGCACTTGTGCACGATCACGCCATGAGCGCCGGTCTGTTCCGTGGCGCGGATGCGCCAACGCCGGACTATACGCGCGTCGTGACGCTGGACCTCGCGAGCGTGCGCCGCGCCTTTGCGGGCCCGAGCAAGCCGCACAATCTGCTGGCGACGGAAGATCTGCGCGGCGCTTTCGAAAGCAAGGCCGGCGTCGCGGCCGACGACAAGGATGGCGCCATAGCCATCGCGGCGATCGCGTCCTGCACCAACACCGCCAATCCTGTTTCGATGGTCACCGCTGGTCTGCTGGCGCGCAACGCCATCGCGCGCGGCATGCGCGTGCCCGATCACGTCAAGACATCGCTCGCGCCGGGCTCGCGCGCTGTCACCGCCTATCTTGAAAACTCGGGCCTGCTGGCGCCGCTCGAGGCGCTTGGCTTCCATGTCATCGGCTACGGCTGCACGACATGCGGCGGCAAATCGGGCCCGCTGAAGCCGGCCGCGCAGGATCTGCATGCGCAGGGGCGCAAGCTTGTCGCCGTGCTGTCCGGCAACCGCAATTTCGACGGCCGCATTCATCGCCTCGTCAGCGCGAGCTTCCTCACCTCGCCCGCGCTGGTGGTCGCAGCTGCGTTGGCAGGTTCGGTCGCGCGCGACATTGATGTGGAACCGCTCGGTCGCGATGCGCAGGGGAAAGACGTCTATCTCGCAGATCTCTGGCCCGCCCGTGACGAGGTGGATGCAATCGTCGCTCAATTCGTGAAACCGGACGTGTTCGCCAAAACGCGCGGGCTCGACGCCGAGGCGGTGCGACTCTGGTCCAGCGTATCGGGGGGCGAGGGGCCGATCTTCGATTGGGATCCGGCTTCGACCTATATTGTCGAGCCGCCTTTTTTCGAAGCTGCCGCCACGGGTTTCGGACGGCTTGAAAGCGTAAAGGGCGCACGCGCGCTGGGCTTTTTCGAAGACGGACTCACTACCGATCATGTTTCGCCCGGCGGAGAAATTCCGGCGGAATCGCCCGCTGGCCAGTATCTGCAAGCGCAGGGCATAGCGCCTGCGAGTTTCAACTCCTATGTCGGGCGACGCGGCAACCATGAAGTGATGGTGCGCGGGACGTATGCCAATGTGCGCATCCGCAATCGTTTCACGCCTGATCGCGACGGCTGGTGGACGAGGGTATTTCCTTCCGGCGAAATCGTGTCGTTCTTCGATGCAGCTGAACGCTATCGCGCTGCGGGCGTGCCGTTGATCGTGCTGGGCGGGCGTGATTTCGGTTCGGGCTCGAGCCGGGATTGGGCTGCCAAAGGTCCAGCGCTACTGGGCGTCGGCGCTGTGCTTGCGGAGAATTTCGAGCGCATCCATCGCTCGAACCTGATTGGGCTCGGCATCGCGCCGCTCGTTTTCGTCAATGGCGAGAACACGGAGAGTCTTGGCCTCGATGGTTCCGAGACGTTCGACTTCGGCTCGTTTTTCGCTGCGCTGGAAGGCGATGGATTGTTGCGGGTGCGCGCGACTAAACTCGGCTCGACGCAGGACTTCACGATGCGCATCGATGCGCGCACGCCGGCAGAGCGCGAGCTCCTGCTGCGCGGCGGCGTGTTTCGCTCGACGCTCGCCAGATACGCCAGCGCCGGGTGACGTCAGCGCGGCTCCGGCTTGCGCAGCACCGGCGCTTCCAGCGCCGCGCTGGGCAGATCGGCGCGCCAGCGGCTTGCATTATAGCGCTCGCCGCTGTGGCCATCCGATTGCGGCGAGGCGAGCCAGAGCATCGCTTCATTCATGACATCGACGTGCAGCGTCTTGCGCGTCGGCGTCGAGGGACGCGTGCCGTCGGTGTCGACCATGCCGCCCGGCAGCAGGATGTTGACGGTTACGCCCGTGTTTTCGAGATCGGCGGCCCAGATGAGCGAGGCCGCGTCGAGCGCCGCTTTCGTCACGCCATAAGGCGAATTGTGCCTGCGCTGCATGGTGTCGAGCGACGTCGAGATGTTGATGATGCGGCCCCAGCCGCGTGCAATGAGATGCGGCGCGATGCTGCGCGACATCAGGAATGTGCCCGCGACATTCACATTCAGCGATTGCACCCAGATGTCGGGATCGGATTCCCAGAAAGCGAAATTGTTGCCCTCGACTGGCAGGCCCGGCCCGCGCTGTTCGCGCCGCGCATTGTTGACGAGGATCGACAGGTCTCCGAACGCCTCGAGCGTCGCGTCGCGCGCGCGTTCGCAATCCCCGCGCTTGGTGATGTCGGTCGTCACTGCAATCGCGCGCTGTTCGCCGCAGCGCGCGTTGATCTGCGCTGCGGCTTCTTCCAGCAAGGCGGTTTGTGGCGAGGCCAGCGTGACGCAGGCGCCTGCATCGGCGAGCGCAAACGCCATGGCGCGGCCAAGGCCGACGCTGGCGCCGGTGACGATAGCGACCTGTCCTTTCAGCATCACGCGCGCTCCGCCTTGGTAGCCGCTTGATCGACGCCGCCCTGCGCATCGAACACGACTTTATAGAGGTCGCGCGCGGCTTGCTTCGAGACATAGCCCATCGCGACATCTCGCTGCACGGCAGCCGGATCTCGCTGCAGCGGATCGCCGAGGCCACCGCCGCCCGGCATCTCCACCACAAGCCGCTCGCCCTTAGGGATGATCTGCGTGCCGCGCGGCGTGACGGCGGCCCCTGACGCGAGATGCAGCGTGCCCGCCGCGCCTGGCGCGCCGCCGCCGCGTCCGGCCGCGGGATATTTGACGCGCTGGAAACGCGCGAAGATCGCGAAGGGCTCGTCTTCGCGGCTGCCGACTTCAATCGTCTGGCCGAGGCCGCCGCGATAGAGCCCCGCGCCTCCTGAATCCTGGCGCAATTCCTTTCGCCAGAAAACCAGCGGTGTCATCGCTTCCGTAATCTCAATCGCGATGGCTTTCACGCCGGACGGATAGGGCGTCGCCGCAATGCCGTCATGGCGCCAATGCGCGCCCATGCCGCCGCTCTGAAAATTCTGCGACAGGAAACGCGCGCCCTTCGCGTCGGCTCCGGTCACGCCGGGACCAGCGCCAAAGCGCAAGCTCCAGCTGGCGCCCGTGCCTTCCGCAGGCGCGCGGCCCGGCATGGCTTTTTCGAAACAGCCGAAAGCGACATCGGGCAGCATCTGGCCGATCAGCGCGCGCGCCGTGACAGGGGAGGGGAAGGGCGCGTTGACGATCGTTCCTTCGGGCGCCGTCACAACAATGCGCGCCAGCACCGCCGCGTTGTTGGCGAGGCGCGGCGCGACAAGGCATTTCACGCCGAAGCTCGTGTAGGCGTCGGTGTAGCAGATCGGGCAATTGATGCCGTATTTTGACACCGGCGACGTGCCCGCAAAGTCGATGCGGATCGTTTCATCGTCGATGGTCAGTGTCGCACAGAGATCCACCGGATCGGCGAAACCATCTATGCGCGCCTGATGCGACCACGTGCCCTTAGGTAATTGCGCAATCGCTTCGC
>JANXTB010000132.1 GCA_025356415.1 Hyphomicrobiales bacterium | reverse complement strand
TGGATGTGGGAACCAGCGGCGGCAGGTTCGACGTCGCCGACCAGCGCCGGGCGCTCGCGCTCGTGTTTGATGCGGTCTATCGGTTCATGAGTCCCATCGCGATCAGGCTCGACAAGGACGTCCCGCGCGCACAGATGGACGGGCGTTGCGACCGTTGCGTCAGGTTGATCCTCCGCATTCTGGCAAGCGGCAAAATCTGAGAATCTTACTGACAAGTGACAAAAAATGTAATTTGTTACGTCTTTCTCCCAGCCGTCTCTCGCGTGGATGTTAAGAGACTTTTTTCTACGTAACTATCTGACTGCCCTGCGCTTTTATGATGTTGAACAACATTCACCCCACCATATGAAGGCTGGAACGCCGGAATCTTAGCCTTCCGTCCGACTTGTCAGTGACACACCCCTGAGTCAAAGAGGCGCCGGTTCACGAGCGGGACGCCAACGGGCGTGCCTCGCCAGCCTGATAAGGACCCAGCTATGGCGCGTAACAAGATTGCATTGATTGGAGCCGGCCAGATCGGCGGCACCCTCGCTCATCTCGCCGGCCTGAAAGAGCTCGGCGACATTGTCCTCTTCGACATCTCCGAGGGCACCCCGCAGGGCAAGGCGCTCGATCTCGCTGAATCGGCCCCGGTCGATGGTTTCGACGCCAAGCTGACCGGCGCAAACGATTACACAGCCATCGCGGGCGCTGACGTCGTCATCGTCACCGCCGGCGTGCCGCGCAAGCCTGGCATGAGCCGCGACGATCTTCTGGGCATCAACCTGAAGGTCATGGAATCGGTCGGCGCCGGCATCGCCAAGCATGCCCCGAACGCTTTCGTCATCTGCATCACCAACCCGCTCGACGCGATGGTCTGGGCGCTGCAGAAGTCGTCGGGCCTCCCGGCCAACAAGGTCGTCGGCATGGCCGGCGTGCTCGACTCGGCCCGCTTCCGCTTTTTCCTCGCCGAAGAGCTCGGCGTTTCGGTGAAGGACGTTCATGCGATGACGCTCGGCGGTCATGGCGATGACATGGTGCCGCTCATCCGTCACTCGACCGTCGGCGGCGTGCCGCTTCCGGAACTCGTGAAGATGGGCTGGCTCTCGCAGGAGAAGCTGGACGCGATCGTCAAGCGCACGCGCGGCGGCGGCGGCGAAATCGTCGCCCTGCTGAAGACTGGCTCGGCCTTCTACGCGCCCGCGTCCTCCGCCATTTCGATGGCTGAATCCTATCTCAAGGACATGAAGCGCATCCTGCCCTGCGCGGCCTATCTGAATGGCCAGTATGGCGTGAAGGACATGTATGTCGGCGTGCCGGTCATGATTGGCGCCAACGGCGTCGAGAAGATCGTCGAGATCGAATTCAACGACGCCGAGAAGGACATGTTCGCGAAGTCGGTCAAAGCCGTGAAGGGCCTCGTCGACGCGTGCAAGACCATCAACCCCGCTTTCGCCAAGTAAGCGGACTTCCGCCTTTGCCGGCGGCGGCAAGCCGCCGGCAATTCCCACATCTTCAGGGGAATGTGAGCCCTTCCGATGAACATTCATGAATATCAGGCCAAGGCCATTCTGAAGACCTTCGGCGTGCCCGTGTCGCGCGGCGTCGCCGTGATGAATGCGAGCGAAGCCGAAGCCGCCGCGAAGGAACTCGGCGGGCCGCTCTGGGTCGTCAAGTCGCAGATCCATGCTGGTGGACGCGGCAAGGGCAAATTCAAGGAAGCCTCCGCGGGCGACAAGGGCGGCGTGCGCCTCGCCAAGTCGGTCGATGAGGTCAAGACCTTCGTCGAGCAGATGCTCGGCGCCACGCTGGTCACCATCCAGACCGGCCCCGCCGGCAAGCAGGTGAACCGCCTTTACATCGAAGACGGCTCCGACATCGAGAAGGAGTTCTATCTCTCCGCGCTCGTCGACCGCGCCACCTCGCGCGTCTCCTTCGTCGTCTCGACCGAAGGCGGCATGGACATTGAGGAAGTCGCGCATTCGACGCCGGAGAAGATCATCAGCTTCTCGGTCGATCCCGCGACCGGCATCATGCCCCACCACGGCCGCACCGTCGCCAAGGCGCTTGGCCTCACCGGCGACCTCGCCAAGCAGGCGGGCGTGCTCGTCGGCCAGCTCTACAAGGCCTTCGTCGAAACCGACATGGAGATGCTGGAGATCAATCCTCTCATCATCACCAAGGATGCGAAGCTGAAGTGCCTTGACGCGAAGGTCTCCTTCGATTCCAACGCGCTCTATCGCCATCCGGACATCTTCGCCCTGCGTGACGAGACGGAAGAAGACGCCAAGGAAATCGAAGCGTCCAAGCACGACCTCGCCTATATCGCGCTCGACGGCACGATCGGCTGCATGGTCAACGGCGCCGGCCTCGCCATGGCGACGATGGACATCATCAAGCTGTACGGCGAATTCCCGGCGAACTTCCTCGACGTCGGCGGCGGCGCCACGAAGGAGAAGGTCACGGCGGCCTTCAAGATCATCACCGCCGATCCGAACGTGAAGGGCATTCTCGTCAACATCTTCGGCGGCATCATGAAGTGCGATGTCATCGCTGAAGGCGTGATTGCAGCCGTGAAGGACGTCGGCCTGAAAGTGCCGCTCGTCGTTCGCCTTGAAGGCACGAATGTCGAGCTCGGCAAGAAGATCATCTCCGGCTCCGGCCTCAATGTCATTTCCGCCGACGACCTGGACGACGCCGCCCAGAGGATCGTCAAGGCCGTTCGGGAGACCAAGTAATGTCGGTTCTTATCGATCGTAACACCAAGGTCATCTGCCAGGGCTTCACCGGCAAGAACGGCACGTTCCATTCGGAGCAGGCCATCGCTTACGGGACGAAGATGGTCGGCGGCACGTCGCCCGGCAAAGGCGGCGCTATTCATCTGGGTCTCCCCGTATTCGACACGGTCGGCGAAGCGCGCGACGCCACCGGCGCCGACGCGTCGGTGATCTACGTTCCGCCGCCGGGCGCCGCTGACGCGATCTGCGAAGCCATCCAGGCTGAAATCCCGCTCATCGTCTGCATCACGGAAGGCATTCCGGTCGCCGACATGATCCGCGTGAAGCGTTCGCTTTCCGGTTCCAAGTCGCGCCTCATCGGCCCGAACTGCCCGGGCGTGATGACCGCCGGCGAATGCAAGATCGGCATCATGCCGGGCAACATCTTCAAGCCCGGCAATGTCGGCGTCGTCTCGCGCTCCGGCACGCTGACCTATGAAGCCGTGTTCCAGACCACGCAGGTCGGCCTCGGCCAGACGACGGCTGTCGGCATCGGCGGCGACCCGGTCAAGGGCACCGAGTTCATCGACGTGCTCGAGATGTTCCTCGCGGATCCCAAGACGACGTCGATCATCATGATCGGCGAAATCGGCGGCTCGGCGGAAGAAGAAGCGGCGCAGTTCCTCATCGACGAGGCGAAGCGCGGCCGCAAGAAGCCGATGGTTGGCTTCATCGCCGGCCGCACGGCTCCTCCCGGTCGCCGCATGGGCCATGCCGGCGCCATCATTTCCGGTGGCAAGGGCGGCGCGGAAGACAAGATCGCCGCGATGGAAGCCGCGGGCATCCGCGTCTCGCCGTCGCCCGCGCGTCTTGGCACGACGCTGATCGAAGTCCTCAAGGGCTGAACTGAAATCCTCCCGCCGCCCGATTACGGGCGGCGGGATTTTCCACCCGCCGCAATTTCGCAATCTTCCACGCGGAAACGGGACGCGCGATTCGCACACGGCGATTCGGCGCAATCTGACCAGGTGAACCGATATGGCACGTCAGGACATCAACGACGCTCTGCTCTCGACCTCTTTCCTCTATGGCGCCAATGCGGCCTATATCGAGGATCTCTACGCGAAGTATGAGAAGGACCCGGCCAGCGTAGACGCCGAATGGCAGACATTCTTTGGCGCGTTGAAAGACGATCCGGCCGCTGTCGAGAAGAGCGCCAAGGGCGCCTCATGGCAGAAAGCCAACTGGCCGATCCACGCCAATGGCGAACTTGTCTCCGCGCTCGATGGCGACTGGGGCGTCGTCGAAAAGAAGATCGGCGACAAGATCCAGAAGACGGCCGCAACCAAGGGCGTCGAAGTCTCGCAGGCCGACGTACTGCGCGCCACGCGCGATTCCGTTCGCGCGCTGATGATGATCCGCGCCTATCGCATGCGCGGCCATTTGCACGCCAATCTCGACCCGCTCGGCCTCGAACCGCCGAAGGATCACGAAGAGCTGCATCCCTCGAGCTACGGTTTCACGGAAGCCGATTACGACCGCAAGATCTTCATCGATCGCGTGCTCGGCCTCGACTTCGCGACAATCCCGGAAATGATGGCGATCCTGCGCCGCACCTATTGCGACACGATCGGCTTCGAATTCATGCACATGTCCGATCCGGCCGAAAAGGCCTGGATGCAGGAACGCATCGAAGGTCCGGATAAGGAGATCACCTTCACGCGCGAAGGCAAGCGCGCGATTCTCACGAAGCTCGTCGAGGCTGAAGGCTTCGAGAAGTTCTGCGACCTGCGCTTCCGTGGCACCAAGCGCTTCGGCCTTGATGGCGGCGAAGCGATGGTTCCGGCGCTGGAGCAGATCATCAAGCGCGGCGGCGCGCTCGGCGTGCGCGACATCGTGCTCGGCATGGCGCATCGCGGCCGCCTGAACGTG
The DNA here is from genome assembly GCA_025356415.1 of Hyphomicrobiales bacterium. Lineage (GTDB taxonomy): Bacteria > Pseudomonadota > Alphaproteobacteria > Rhizobiales > Beijerinckiaceae > Terripilifer. Next base: position 46,919 of record JANXTB010000132.1, on the reverse strand, counting down.
CTCGCGCAGGTGATGGGCAAGCCGCATCGCGCCATCTTCCACGAGTTCAAGGGCGGTTCGTTCACGCCTGATGAAGTCGAAGGCTCGGGCGACGTGAAGTATCATCTCGGCGCCTCGTCGGACCGCGAGTTCGACGGCAACAAGGTGCATCTGTCGCTCACCGCCAACCCCTCGCATCTCGAGATCGCCGATCCCGTGGTGCTCGGCAAGGTGCGCGCGAAGCAGGACCAGATGGGCGACGTGGTCGAGCGCGCCAAGGTGCTGCCGCTGCTGATCCATGGCGACGCGGCTTTCGCGGGCCAGGGCGTCATCGCGGAATGCTTCGGCCTGTCGGGCCTGAAAGGCCATCGCACCGGCGGTTCGATCCACTTCATCGTGAACAACCAGATCGGCTTCACCACCTATCTGCGCTACTCGCGCTCCTCGCCCTATCCGTCCGATGTGGCGAAGATGATCGAGGCGCCGATCTTCCACGTGAATGGCGACGATCCGGAAGCGGTGGTTTACGCCGCAAAGATTGCGATCGAGTTCCGGCAGAAGTTCCACAAGCCTGTCGTCATCGACATGTTCTGCTATCGCCGCTTCGGCCATAACGAAGGCGACGAGCCGGGCTTCACCCAGCCGCTGATGTACAAGAAGATTCGCGGCCACGAATCGACGCTCGAGATCTACTCGAAGAAGCTCGTCGAGCAGGGCGTGATGACGCAGGGCGAAATCGACAAGGTGCAGGCCGATTGGCGCGCGCGCCTCGACGCCGAATTCGAAGCCGGCCAGAGCTACAAGCCCAACAAGGCGGATTGGCTCGACGGCCGCTGGTCGGGCATGCGCCCGGCGGGCGACACGAGCGATGACGCGCGTCGCGGCCAGACTGGCGTCGATCTCGCGAAGCTGAAGGAACTCGGCGAGAAGATCTCGTCCGTTCCCGCCGACTTCAACGTCCACAAGACCATCGGCCGCTTCCTCGAAGGTCGTCGCAAGATGATCGAGACGGGGCAGGATATCGATTGGGCGATGGGCGAGGCGCTGGCTTTCGGCACGCTCGTCGACGAGGGCAATCGCGTGCGGCTTTCCGGTCAGGATTGCGAGCGCGGCACCTTCTCGCAGCGCCATTCGGTGCTGATCGACCAGGAGACCGAAGCGCGTTACGTGCCGCTCAACAACATCCGCGAAGGCCAGGCCCGTTACGAGGTCATCAATTCGATGCTCTCGGAAGAGGCCGTGCTCGGCTTCGAATACGGCTATTCGCTCACCGAGCCGAATGCGCTGACGTTGTGGGAAGCCCAGTTCGGCGACTTCGCCAACGGCGCGCAGGTTCTGTTCGACCAGTTCATCTCGTCGGGAGAACGCAAGTGGCTGCGCATGTCGGGCCTCGTCTGCCTTCTGCCGCATGGCTATGAAGGGCAGGGTCCGGAGCATTCCTCGGCGCGCCTTGAGCGCTTCCTGCAGATGTGCGCGGAAGACAACATGCAGGTCGCCAACTGCACGACGCCGGCGAATTACTTCCACGCCCTGCGCCGCCAGCTCAAGCGCGATATCCGCAAGCCGCTGATCCTGATGACGCCGAAGTCGCTGCTTCGTCACAAGCGCGCCGTGTCGCGCCTCGACGAGCTCGCCACCGGCACATCCTTCCATCGTCTGCTTTGGGATGATGCGGAGCAGGGCCGTGACGAGAAGACCAAGCTCGTCAAGGACGACAAGATCCGCCGCGTCGTGCTGTGCACCGGCAAGGTTTATTACGATCTCTACGAAGAGCGCGAGAAGCGCGGCATCGACGACGTTTATCTCCTGCGCGTCGAGCAGCTCTATCCGTTCCCGCTCAAGGCGCTCGTGGGCGAGCTGTCGCGCTTCAAGAAAGCCGACATCGTCTGGTGCCAGGAAGAGCCCAAGAACATGGGGTCATGGACCTTCGTCGAGCCGTATCTCGAATGGGTGCTCGGACAGACGAGCGGCAAGACGAAGCGCGCGCGCTACGTCGGTCGTCCGGCTTCCGCCGCCACCGCGACGGGCCTGATGTCCAAGCATCTCGCACAGCTCAAAGCATTCCTCGACGAGGCCTTCGCGGCCTGACCCACGATTCATTCAATGAAGGGCCGCGCATCAGCGCGGGCGTGACGAAAATGGCAGAAATTCGCGTTCCCACTCTCGGCGAGTCCGTCTCGGAAGCCACCATCGGTCGCTGGTTCAAGAAGCCCGGCGATGTCGTGAAGGCTGACGAGCCCTTGCTCGAACTCGAAACCGACAAGGTCACTCTCGAAGTGAACGCACCCTCGGCTGGCGTGTTGGCGGAAATCACCGCGAAGGACGGCGAGACCGTCGCGCCTGGCGCCTTGCTGGGCCAGATCACGGCTGGCGGCGCTGGCGCCGCTCCCGCCCCGGCTGCCGCCGCTTCGGCTCCCGCCGCCGCGCCCGCGCCCGCCAAGACCGCGCCGGCGCCCGTCGCCGGTTCGTCCATGCCGGCGGCTCCCTCGGCCGCGAAGATCGCCGCTGAAAACAGCATCGACACGGACGCGGTCGCCGGTTCCGGCAAGCGCGGTCAGGTGTTGAAGGGTGATGTGCTCGCCGCTCTGGCGAACCCCGCCGCTCCCGCCGCCGCGCCGATCGCGTTCCGTGCGCCCTCGCCCGCCGACGACGCTTCGCGCGAAGAGCGCGTCAAGATGACGAAGCTGCGCCAGACGATCGCGCGCCGCCTCAAGGAAGCGCAGAACTCCGCCGCGATGCTGACGACCTTCAACGAGGTCGACATGACCGAGGTGATGGCGTTGCGCGCCCGCTACAAGGACGTCTTCGAGAAGAAGCACGGCAACAAGCTCGGCTTCATGGGCTTCTTCGTGAAGGCCTGCGTGCAGGCGCTGAAGGATCTGCCGGCGGTCAACGCCGAGATCGACGGCACGGATCTCGTTTACAAGAATTACTACCATGTCGGCATCGCCGTCGGCACCGAGAAGGGCCTTGTCGTTCCCGTCGTTCGCGACGCCGACCAGCTGTCGATTTCCGGCGTCGAAAAGAAGATCGCGGATTTCGGCAAGCGCGCCCGTGACGGCCAGCTCAAGATCGACGAAATGCAGGGTGGCACGTTCACGATCACGAACGGCGGTATCTACGGTTCGCTGATGTCGACGCCGATCCTGAACGCCCCGCAGTCGGGCATTCTGGGCATGCACAAGATCCAGGAACGTCCGATGGTCGTTGGCGGCAAGATCGAAATCCGCCCGATGATGTATCTCGCGCTCTCCTACGATCACCGCATCGTCGACGGCAAGGAAGCAGTCACCTTCCTCGTCCGCGTGAAGGAAGCGCTGGAAGATCCGGCCCGCATGGTTCTCGATCTCTGATCGTCTTTGCGAGCGAAGCGAAGCAATCCAGAGCGCGCGTGCTGCTTCTGGATTGCTTCGTCGCTTTCGCCTCGCAATGACGCCGCGAATGATGGCGGCTCTCTCCTGAATTCCCACGGCTCTGCCATCTGCCGAGCTGAAAAGCTGCGGAGCAAATGAATGTCCTACGATCTTGTTGTCATCGGCACTGGCCCCGGCGGCTATGTGTGCGCGATCCGCGCCGCCCAGCTCGGCATGAAAGTGGCCGTCGTCGAGAAGCGCAAGACGCATGGCGGCACCTGCCTCAACATCGGCTGCATTCCCTCGAAGGCGCTGCTGCACGCCTCTGAAATGTTCGATCTCGCGGGCCATGATTTTGCGCCGCTCGGCATCGTTGTGAACAAGCCGTCGCTCGATCTTCCCGCGATGATGAAGCACAAGGCCGATACGGTTGACGCCAACGTCAACGGCGTCGGCTTCCTGCTCAAGAAGAACAAGGTTGAGAGCTTCTTCGGCCATGGCTCGATCAAGGGCGCCGGCAAGGTCGATGTGAAAGCCGAAGACGGCAAGGTCACGACGCTCGAGACGAAGAACATCGTCATCGCCACGGGTTCCGACATCGCCACGCCGCCCGGCGTCGATGTGCCCTTCGACGAGACCACCATTGTGTCATCGACCGGCGCGCTCACGCTCGAAAAAGTCCCGGCGAAACTCATCGTCATCGGCGCCGGCGTCATCGGCCTCGAACTCGGTTCTGTGTGGAAGCGTCTCGGCGCCGAAGTGGTGGTGGTTGAATATCTCGACCGCATCCTGCCGGGCATGGACAATGAAGTCGCCAAGCAGTTCCAGCGCATCCTGGAGAAGCAGGGCTTCGCGTTCCACCTCTCGTCCAAGGTCACCAAGGTCGAGAAGACCGCCAAGGGCGGCAGCGTCACATTCTCGCCTGTCGCCGGCGGCGACGCCGTTACGCTTAGCGGTGATGTTGTGCTGGTCGCGACCGGCCGCCGTCCCTACACGGATGGCCTGGGCCTCGAAGAATCAGGCGTCGCGATGGAGCGCGGCCGCGTCGTGATCGACGATCATTTCGCCAGCAACGTGCCGGGCGTCTACGCCATCGGCGATGTGGTGCGTGGGCCCATGCTCGCCCACAAGGCGGAGGATGAAGGCGTCGCGGTGGCGGAAATCATCGCGGGCCAGCACGGCCACGTGAATTACGATGTGATCCCGGGCGTCGTTTACACGATGCCGGAAATCGCCGCGATCGGTAAGACGGAAGAAGAACTCAAGGCTGCGGGCATCGCCTACAAGGTGGGCAAGTTCCCGTTCACGGCGAATGGCCGCGCGCGCGCGATGCGTCACACGGAGGGTTTCGTGAAAGTGCTGGCCGATGCGACGACCGATCGCGTGCTCGGCGTGCACATCATTGGCGTCAGCGCTGGCGAATTGATTGCCGAATGCGCGGTGCTGATGGAATTCGGCGGCTCGTCGGAAGATCTCGCCCGCACCTGCCATGCGCATCCGACGATTTCGGAAGCCGTGAAGGAAGCCGCCATGGCGGTCGAGAAACGCCAGATCCACATGTAATCTGACAAGGGCCGGAGCAATGCTCCGGCCCTTTTTGTATCTAGATGAAATGATGGATGACGCCGGGCGAGAAGATCGCCAGCACCATCAGGGCGATCGAGGCGAGTCCCAGACCGCCGGCCGCCCAGACCAATGCGCCGATCCCCGTGATGATCATCGCCGAGCAGAGCACGATCGCGATCTGCAACAGCGCCGATGACAATTCGAAGATCTCGTTGCGCGCCTTGTTGGTGTCGCGCTTTTCTTCCGCGTCCTTCGCGCGCGCCATCAGTTCGCGCCGGCCTTCGCCGGTTTCCGGCTCTGTTTCGTAGCGGTCCGCGGTTTTCTTCCAGTCGGCGATGCGCTTCTGCATCACGTCGCGCTGCGCCGGATCCGTGATGGTGACGAGCTGCGCTTCCACCTGTTCGGACGCGACCTGCACGCTGGTGCGGCGGATGGTCTTCGCCTGGAAGAAGGCCCAGAGGTTCGAGGCCTCGAGATTATAGGCCTGCGCCTGGCGTTCGGCATTGTTGCCGCCCATTTCCGAAAAGGCCAGAAACAGCGCGAGGATCGCGATCAGCAGCGCGACGCCCTTGTTGTTCGTATGAATCTCAGGTCCGTGTTCCGACATGCATCCCCCCGCAGATGGCGTGCGAATCGATTCGCCCCTCTCAGCCATCTAAATCGAGCCACGCGACCATGCAATGACGACGAAGCCTACCGGGCGCGGGGGTGCGCGCCGCGCCAGGCTTCCAGCAGCCGCGCGCCATCGACGGCGGTGTAAACCTGTGTCGTGGAAAGCGATGCGTGGCCGAGCAATTCCTGAATCGATCGCAGGTCGCCGCCGCGCGCCAGCAGGTGGGTTGCGAAAGAATGGCGCAGCGCATGCGGCGTGGCGGTGTCAGGCAGCCCCAGCGCGCCGCGCAGGCGCTCCACGGTGAGCTGGATGATGCGGGGCGAGAGCTGGCCGCCTTTTGCTCCCACAAACAACGGGCCCTCGGGCGCTACCTTGTAGGGACAGAGATCGAGGTAGGTTTCGATCGCCTTCGAGACCGGCGCGATGACCGGCACGCTGCGCAGCTTCGATCCCTTGCCCAGCACCGTCAGCGATTCGCGGCCCGACACGGGCGCATCCCGGCGCTGGATGTTCAAAGCCTCGGAAATGCGCAGGCCAGCCCCATAGAGCAGGCCGAGCACGGCGGCGTCGCGGGCGAGAATCCATGGCGCGCGCGTCTCGCCGGTCCGCGCCTCGACGCCCGTGACCTCGATCGCCGCGCCGGCGCTCAAGGGTTTGGGGAGGCTTCTGGCGACTTTGGGTGTGCGGACAGCCGCAAAGGGCCCGGCCTTGCCCTTGCCCTCGCGCTCCAAATGACGGGCGAAGGAGCGCAGCGCCGCCAACGCGCGCATCAGCGAGCGGCTTTCGATGCCGCCAGCCCGCCGCATCGCCATGAAAGCGCGCAGGTCCGCCGGTTTCAGCTGCGCGAAGGCGGCGAGATCGGGTTTCTGGCCCAGATGCCCGGTGAGGAAGGAAATGAATTGCCGCAGGTCGCGCGCATAGGCCTCGCCGGTGAGGGGCGAGGCCTGCCGTTGCGCCGTCAGCCTGTTCAGCCAGACGCGGGCTTCGGCTGCGAGATCGGGCGCGGCCTGCGGAAAGATGAGGTGAGGCTCCGGGGAAGCATCCATGGGGCGCATCCTCGGGCCTCATGCTGAACAAAGTCTTGCTGAACAGAGTTTTGCTAGCGCCCGGTGCGGATCGCCTCGATGGCGGTCGCCAGCAGTTCATCCATGGTCCGGCGGATCCGGTGGTCGGACTGGTCCACGCCCGCGGCGTCGAAGTCCTTGCGGATCTTGCGGAAAACGTCCTCGTCGCCGGCTTCCTCGAAATCGGCGCTGACCACATCGCCAGAATAGGCTTCGGCGTCCGCGCCGGACTTGCCGAGCTTTTCAGCCGCCCAGAGGCCGAGCAGCTTGTTGCGCCGCGCCATCGCCTTGAACCGCAATTCCTCGTCGTGCGCGAATTTCTTCTCGAAACCGTCGCTACGCTGATTGAATGTCGACATGAATTCTCCCGTTGCGCTCTTTTTGCGTGACCACCGCAAGGCGGCCAGAAACGGAATCTGGGCACTGACCTGCGCCATTCACAGGCGCGCGGCCGCGTAGGACCACGAATTTCAGCCTTGAGACGATCACAGGCGCGTCACCGCGCCACGTCGCCGCGAAGTCCAATGATTGTACATGGTCGGTAAAGGGGATAGTTTTTCCGCGTGGGTTGTCTCACGGGCCAGAACGGTCTAGGACCCCAACGGTACTGCGGCTATGCGTCGTTTGACTTTGGCTCGCGCTTCATTCGGGCAATCCGGCCCGAAGCTTCGCGCCCCGAAGTCTTGAGAACAGGAGCCTCGGCCCGCCCATGGATTTTCTCAAGCCACGGTTGATCCCCATGAACCGCCGCCGTCGCATTTACGAAGGCAAGGCCAAGGTCCTCTATGAGGGCCCGGAGCCGGGTACGCTGATCCAGCACTTCAAGGATGACGCCACCGCGTTCAACGCCAAGAAGCATGATGTGATCGACGGCAAGGGCGTGCTGAACAACCGGATTTCCGAATTCGTGTTCCAGCACCTGAATGACATCGGCGTGCCGACGCATTTCATTCGCCGCCTCAACATGCGCGAGCAGCTGATCCGCGAAGTCGAGATCGTGCCGCTCGAAGTCGTCGTGCGCAATGTCGCCGCCGGTTCGCTGTCGCAACGCCTCGGCATTGAGGAAGGCACGCAGCTGCCGCGCTCGATCATCGAATTCTACTACAAGAACGACGCGCTCAACGACCCGATGGTGTCGGAAGAGCACATCACGGCGTTCGGTTGGGCAAGCCCGCAGGAGATCGACGACATCATGGCGCTCGCCATTCGCGTCAATGATTTCCTCTCCGGCCTGTTCCTCGGCGTCGGCATCCGTCTCGTCGATTTCAAGATGGAATGCGGCCGCCTCTGGGAAGGCGACATGATGCGCATCGTCGTCGCTGACGAGATTTCGCCCGACTCATGCCGCCTCTGGGACATGAAGTCGAACGACAAGCTCGACAAGGATCGTTTCCGCCGCGACATGGGCGGCCTCGTCGAAGCCTATAGCGAAGTCGCGCGCCGTCTCGGCATCATGCAGGAAAACGAGCCGCCGCGTTCGGCCGGTCCGAAGCTGGTGCAGTAATCAATTCTCCCGGGGGCTTCGCGCCCCCGGATCGTTTCGACCGTCAAGTATGAAGGCATGAGCATGAAGGCCCGCGTCACCGTCACCTTGAAAAACGGCGTTCTCGACCCTCAGGGCAAAGCCATCGAAGGCGCGCTGAAGTCCTTCGGCATCGATGGCGTCGGCAGCGTCCGGCAGGGCAAGGTGTTCGACATCGAATTGTCCACCGACGATCGCGCGCAGGCCGAGACCTTGCTCAAGGCCGCTTGCGAAAAGCTCCTCGCCAACACCGTCGTCGAGAATTATCGCGTCGAGATCGTTTGATCTGATCCCAAGAAGGTATCGCGTCCATGAAAGCCGCCGTCGTTCTTTTTCCCGGTTCGAACCGCGAAGGCGACGCCGTTCGCGCGATTGAAATGGCGACCGGCCGCAAGCCGCAGATCGTCTGGCACGCGGAAACCGAATTGCCTGCTGGAACAGACCTCGTCGTGCTTCCCGGCGGCTTCAGCTACGGCGATTATCTGCGCTGCGGCGCCATTGCGGGTCGCGCCGCTATCATGGACGCCGTGCGTGCGCATGCGGCGCGTGGCGGCCTCGTGCTCGGCATCTGCAACGGTTTCCAGATTCTCTGCGAGGGCGGGCTGCTGCCCGGCGTGCTGATGCGCAACAAGGACCTGCGCTTCGTCTGCAAGATGCAGCACCTGCGCGTCGAGCGCGCCGACACGATCTTCACGCGCGCCTACACGAAGGGCGAGGTGATCAAGGTCGCGATCGCGCATGGCGAAGGCAATTACGAAGCCGATGAAGCGACCATTGCGCGAATCGAAGGCGAAGGCCTCGTCGCCTTCCGTTATTGCGACGCGAATGGCGTCGTGGGCGGCGTCGCGAATCCGAACGGCTCGACCAACGACATTGCCGGCATCTATTCGGAAAAGCGCAACGTGCTCGGCATGATGCCGCATCCGGAAAACCTGATCGATCCGCTGGTCGGCGGCATCGACGGCGCGGGTCTCTTCAAGAGCCTTGTCGCCGCCTGAGCGGCCGACAGTCCAGCAAATAAAAAAGAGCCGGCGCGAGCCGGCTCTTTCGATTCTGCGATGGACGATCAGAAGCGGTAGGTGACGCCGGCGCCGACCAACCACGGGTCGAGCTTCACTTTCGCCGTCACCGGAATGAGGCCGACCGCAGCCGTGGCGTCGGGGCGCAGCCAGAGCTTCTTCACGTCGACGTTCAGGCCCCAATGCTTGTCGAACATGTAGTCGAAGCCGGCCTGCAGGGCGACGCCCGGCGCGTTCTTGACCTTGAAGGCGGTCATCACGCCGGCTTCCTTGTTCGAGAACGTGAACGTGTAATTCACGCCGGCGCCGACGTAGGGTTTGAACGCGCCGAAATCGGTGAAGTGATATTGCAGCATCAGGGTCGGCGGCAGCAGCCAGGTCGAGCCGATATTGCCGAGGGGCGCCAGCACGCCCGTGCCCTTCACGTCATGCGGCGTGACGCCGAGAACGAGTTCGGCGGCGATGTTTTTGCTGAAGAAGTACGAAATGTCGAGTTCAGGCACGACCGCGTTCGAGGCCTTTAGCCCGGAGATGTCCGGCCCGCCATTGATGCTCACGGAAGCGGAGGACTGCGGGAGGACGGCGAGGGCGCGGACACGAATCATCCACGGGCTTGATTCCTGGATCAGCAGGGGAGCGGGCCCCCGACTGGGAAGGTCGGCGGCGAAAGCAGGAAGCGCAACCGAGCCCAGCAGCAGGGCGAGAGCGGCGCGGGAGGACGTTTTCATAATTGGATCCTTGGCAGAGGTGATTCGTGTGGATCTTCAGACCCTAGCGTCACCATTGGCTCCCAGCTGTGCCGTAAGGGAATTGCGTTAAATCAATATGCAAAGCTTTCGGGACCGGTTCTCAGGGCTTGTTGCCTTATTGCCACGTTTGATTCGATTGCCTTCCAGCGCCGCGGCGGCTAATCGAAAACCCTGCTCCCCGGGCCACGACAGGCCCGTCGCCAGAGGGCCGTCACTTGGCAAGCCAAACCATCGAGATCACACCGCAACTTGTCGCCGAACACGGCCTCAAGCCCGATGAATACGATCGCATTCTCAAGCTGATCGGGCGCGCGCCGACGCTCACCGAGCTCGGCATCTTTTCGGCGATGTGGAACGAGCATTGTTCCTACAAGTCGTCGCGCCTGCATTTGCGCAAGCTGCCGACGAAAGCGCCGTGGGTGATCCAGGGGCCGGGCGAAAACGCCGGCGTCATCGACATCGGTGACGGGCAGGCCTGCGTCTTCAAGATGGAGAGCCACAATCATCCGTCCTTCATCGAGCCCTACCAGGGCGCGGCGACGGGCGTGGGCGGCATCCTGCGCGACGTGTTCACCATGGGCGCGCGCCCCATCGCCTGCCTGAACCTATTGCGCTTCGGCGCACCGGAGCACGCCAAGACGCGTCATCTTGTGGCCGGCGTCGTGGCGGGCGTGGGCGGCTACGGCAATTCCTTCGGCGTGCCGACGGTTGGCGGCTCGGTGAATTTCCACACGCGCTACGATGGCAATATCCTCGTCAACGCCATGGCGGTCGGCCTCGCCAAGACCGACGAGATCTTCTACGCCAAGGCGACGGGCGTCGGCCGTCCCATCGTCTATCTCGGCTCCAAGACCGGCCGTGACGGCATCCATGGCGCGACCATGGCGTCGGCGTCATTCGAGGCGAATGCCGAAGAGAAGCGCCCCACCGTGCAAGTCGGCGATCCCTTCTCCGAAAAGCTGTTGCTTGAGGCCTGTCTCGAAATCATGGCCAAGGGCTGCGTCATCGCCATTCAGGACATGGGCGCGGCCGGCCTCACGTCCTCGGCGGTTGAAATGGGCGCCAAGGGCGGGCTCGGCATCGAGCTCGATCTCGACAAGGTGCCGTGCCGCGAAGTCGGCATGAGCGCTTACGAGATGATGCTGTCGGAAAGCCAGGAGCGCATGCTCATGGTCCTGGATCCCGCGAAAGAAGCCGAAGCCGAAGCCATCTTCGTCAAATGGGGCCTCGATTTCGCGGTCATCGGCAAGACCACGGACACCAAGCGTTTCGTCATCAAGCACAAGGGCCAGATCGAAGCGGACCTGCCGATCATGGAGCTCGGCGACGAAGCGCCGCTCTACGACCGTCCGCATGTGCCGACGCCCAAACAGCCGGTGATCGATGCGGCTTCCATCACGCCGCCGATGTCGAATGCGGATGCGCTCGTGCATCTGCTTGGCACGCCGGACCTGTGCTCGAAGCGCTGGGTCTGGGAGCAGTACGATCACCTGATCCTCGGCAACAGCGTGCAGCAGCCCGGCGGCGACGCCGGCGTGGTGCGCATCGGCGACGGCCCCAAGGGTCTCGCCATGACCACCGACGTGACGCAGCGCTATTGCGAGGCCGATCCTGTCGAGGGCGGCAAGCAGGCGGTGGCGGAAGCCTGGCGCAACATCACCGCCACGGGCGCATTGCCGCTGGCGCTCACCGACAATCTGAATTTCGGCAATCCGGAAAAGCCCGAATGCATGGGCCAGCTGGTTGGCTGCATCCAGGGCATCGGCGAGGCCGCGCGCGCGCTCGATTTCCCGATCGTGTCCGGCAACGTGTCGCTCTACAACGAGACGCAGGGACGCGGCATTCTGCCGACCCCGTCAATTGGCGGCGTCGGCGTGATCGCCGATGTGTCGAAGTCAGCGTCGGTGGCCTTCAAGAAGGCCGGGCAAAGCATCGTGCTGATCGGCGCGACGCAGGGCTGGCTCGGCCAGTCGGTCTACCTGCGCGATGTCTGCGGCCGCGAAGAAGGCGCGCCGCCGCCGGTCGATCTTGTCGCCGAGCGCCGCAATGGCGACTTCGTGCGCAAGCTGATCGAGGCTTCGCGCGTCGATGCCGTGCATGATCTCTCCGACGGCGGCCTTGCGGTCGCGCTGGCTGAAATGGCGATGGCGTCGCGCATCGGCGCGAAACTCGTCATGGATCTCGGCGCCGCGCCGCATGGCGTCCTGTTCGGCGAAGATCAGGGACGCTATCTGATGACGGCGTCCGCCGATGAGGCGACCAAGATCGTCACGGAGGCGAAGGCCGCTGGCGTTCCGGCCGCCATTGTGGGCGTCACGGGCGGCGACTCTATTGAGCTTCCCGGCGAAGCGCCGGTCGCAATCGAGCGGCTTGCCCGCGCACACGAAGAATGGCTGCCGGTCTACATGGCCGGCCCCGACGCTCTCGTTTCAGTCTGAGGATCGAACTCCATGGCCATGCAGGCTCACGAAATCGAAGAGATGATCAAGGCGGCGCTGCCAGACGCGGTCGTCCAGATCACCGATCTGGCGGGCGACGGCGATCATTACGCCGCGACCGTCGTCTCCACCGCCTTCAAGGGCAAGACGCGCGTGCAGCAGCACCAGATCGTGTACGCCGCGCTGAAAGGACACATGGGCGGCGCGCTGCATGCGCTCGCATTGACCACAAGCGCGCCCGCCTGACTGGCGCAGAGCCGCGAACCGCTTATATTATCCACATGAAGGCGGAACCTTGACCTCCGCTCAAAGGAAGACAGCCATGGCCGACGTTCAGGAACAGATCAAACAGGAAGTCACCGGCAACGATGTCGTGCTCTTCATGAAGGGCACGCCGCAATTCCCGCAGTGCGGGTTTTCCGGACAGGTCGTGCAGATTCTCGATTACCTCGGCGTGCCCTTCAAGGGCGTGAATGTGCTCGAGGACGACGGCATCCGCCAGGGCATCAAGGATTACGCCAACTGGCCGACGATCCCGCAGCTCTACGTGAAGGGTGAATTCGTCGGCGGCTGCGACATCATCCGCGAGATGTTCCAGGCCGGCGAACTCGCCACGCATCTCAGCGAGAACGGCATCGTCTGCCAGCAGCCCGCCAAAGGCTGATCAAACTGCGCTGATCACGGCGCCAGCCCCATCTGCTCCAGCGCGGCATGGCCGAGCAGGCCGTAGGGGTTGGCGAGCGTTTCCAGAATCTCGAAATGATTATAGCCGGTCCCGATGAGCAGTCGGGCCGGCTTTCCTGCTTTCACGACCGCGTCGTGGAAGTCGCGCGTCTGGCGCTGGAATTCTGGCGTCTCCAGCGTGCCATGGGCGAGCAGCAACGGGCAGTGGATGTGGTCGAGGCGGCGGATGGCGCTGAGCTCCTCGACGATCTTGTCGGTGAAGGCGACATAGCGCGAGCGCGCCGACAGGCGCACCGGCTCCAGCTCATACATGCCTGAAAACAGCATGGCCCCGCGCAAGAGATCCGGCGATAGCCCGAAGTCACGCCGCCAGTCGGTCGTCACCACGCAACCAGCCATATGCCCGCCGGACGAATGGCCGATGAGATGGATGCGTGACGGGTCCGCGCCATATTCCTTCGCCTTCACGCAGATCTGCGCCGTGGCGCGTCTGGCCTGGTCGATCATCTTTGAAAGATCGCCGTCGCAATCCTGGATGAGATCGAAATCGAGGATGGCGAAATGCGCGCCGGCCCTGATGAAAGGTTCGGCAAGAACGGCGAAATCGCGCGCGCGTCCGGCGCGCCATGCGCCGCCATGGACGTAGATCGCCAGCGGACGGTTCTCGCCAGCCGTGCGGTAGAGATCGAAGGTCTCGTTCGCGCCCGCGCCGTAGGCGATCACCTGTGGCGCGCCGAGGCGCTCGAGCGCGACGCCCGACATCATCATGCGGCGATCCTTGATCGCCTCCTGATTCGGCGCATAGACCGATTGATCATAGGCGGCGTCGAGAGCGGCCTGATCGTAATCGCGCCAGACCTTGGGCGCTGCCTGCGTGCCGCTCTGCATGTCGAATCCCTCACGTTTATTTGCTTCATTCTGACGCGCCAGCCGCCTCAGCGTCAAAGTTCCTGCCGCCTTCTTGCGCAGCGGAGCAGCTTCCCGCAAGATCAAAGAATGTTTGCAATGCACCCACGCCTGATTTCCGTTGCGGCCGCCGCCGCGACGCTCGCCCTCTGCCTGATGGCGGCCCCGCGTCCGGCGGAAGCGGCCTACGGTCGCGTCACCATCACGGTCGACGGCGTCAAGCGCACGGCGACGCTGGTCGAGTTCGAGCGACTGAAGAAGCGCAAGCGCCCGGTGATCATCGTCTTGCATGGCGGCTCTGGCGGCAGCGGCGCGGGCCTGCGCGCGCGGCGCAATCTCGGGCTCGACGCCTTCGCGCGCAACATCGGCGCCGTGGTGGTCTATCCGGACGCCGTCGATGGCTTCTGGGGACGCTCCAAGCCCGGCCTGCCGCCGCCCGATGACGAGGCGTTTATCAAGGCGTTGACGACGAAACTGGTCGATCAGGGCGTCGCTAGCCGCCGGCGAATTTTCGTCGCCGGAATTTCAGGCGGCGGCATGCTGGCGATGAAACTCGCCTGCGATAATTCCGATCTCTTCGCCGGGGCCGGCGCCTTCGTCGCCAACATGCCGGTTGATTGGGCCGCCTCCTGCAATCCCAAGCAGCCGATCGCCTTCATGCTGATGAATGGCACGGCCGACCCGATGACGCCGTTCAATGGCGGCGTCGCCAACATGCCGGAAGGGCCGCGCGAAGTGCTGTCCTCGGAGGCGACCTTCGCGATTTTCAGCAAGGCCGCGCAATGCAGTGGTCAGCGCAACCAGACGATCCTCGATCGCGACAAGAATGATGGTTCGCGCGTAGTGATCGAGCATGGCGTGGGCTGCAAGGCGCCTGTCGAACTCGTCAGGATCGAGGGCGGCGGGCATACGATTCCCGGTCGCCGTTTGAGCGGCTCGCGCGGCGTGCCAGTGGGCGCGCAGAACAACGACATCGATGGCGCGCGCCTGATGTGGGACTTCCTGCTGAAGCGCGCCCCGCAATAATTACCGCGGCATCAGCGCCCAGTAATCGAGGTCGAGGATGACCGACGGGTCATAGCCCTCGCCCTCCATCAGCGAGAAGTCCGCGCAGGGCTTGTCTTTCGTCGCGATGGTGCGGATGCGCAAGGCGCCGACATCATCGCGCCCGGGCAATTCGGCGCAATCGAGAATCTCGCTCCAGGCAAACACCGTCAACCCTGCAAACATCGGCGCGACATGCCGCCCGGCGTTGATCGCCGCGATGTGAAACGCATTTCCGAGCCCGTTGAAACTCAGCGCGCGCGCGAGCGAGATCACATGCCCGCCGTAGATCAGACGGCGCCCGAAGCGGCCCTGCCCTTCAGTAAACTGGTTGAAGTGCACCTTTGCGGTATTTTGATAAAGCCGCGTCGCAATCATGTGCTCGGCTTCTTCGATCGTCATGCCATCGACATGGTCGATGCGCTCACCCTTGGCGTAATCGCCGAAGCGGTGCGGAGCGCCCGCAAGCGCGAGGTCGAACTTCTCTTTGTCGATCGGCGGGCAGGCCGTGCCGATCTCGCTGGGCGACAGCGCTTTTGCGAGTTTCGGCACAAGCTCGTCGGGCGCCGGCGCATTCACGTCGCGCTTGCGCACCATCACCCAGCGCACATAGTCGAGCACGGTCACGCCATGCTGGTTGACGCCGGTCGAGCGCACATAGACGACGCCGGTCTGCTTGTTGGAATTTTCCTTCAGGCCGATGACTTCCGATGACGATGACAAGGTGTCGCCCGGATAGACCGGCGCAAGAAAGCGGCATTGCGCATAGCCAAGATTGGCGACGGCGTTCAGCGACACGTCCGGCACGGTCTTGCCGAAAACGATGTGAAAGGTGAGCAGGTCGTCGATTGGGCTGCGCGGATAGCCCAAGGCCTGCGCGAAGACGTCCGAGGATTGCACGGCGAATCGCGAGCCTGTCAGCGCGGTGTAGAGCGCGACGTCGCCCGTCGTCACCGTGCGCGGCGTGGCGTGGCGCAGGATCTGGCCGGGCCGGAAATCCTCGAAGTAATGGCCTGAATTGGTTTTCGGCGCCGTCATGTCCGCAAACTCCTCGCACGTCCGCTCAAGGCTTCCTGCATAGGCGAGGGCGGAGCGATTTTCATCCTAGCCCTTCGCCGCAAAAAGCTCCGCAAAGGCCCTCGCAAGAGCCGCGCCATCGCCATCGAGCAGGATTGTCTTGCGCCGCGCCGTATCGCCCGAGAGCAGGCGCGCCCGCGAGGCGGGAAGGCCAGCGGTCTTGGCGAGAAGCTTCAGCACGGCTGCGTTCGCCTTGCCCTTTTCGGGCACGGCGCGGACGCGGGCTTTGAGGACCGGCGTTCCGTCCGAGAGCGTCTCGACGCCGTCGATCCGGTCCATGGCCGCACGTGGCGTCAGCCGCACCTCGACGAGCAGCCCTTCCGGGCGCACCGTCCAGGGAACGTTGGCCACTCAGAATCCCATGGCGGCAGGGTAAATGTAATAGACGATGATGCGCTCGAGCAGGAAAATGGCGAGCAGCAGGACGACCGGCGACAGGTCGAGGCCGCCAAGGTTGGGCAGGCGCCTGCGGATCGGCATCAGGATCGGCTCCGTCACCGCCAGCAGCGTGTTCCAGACGGAACGCACAAAATCGTTGCGGATGTTGATGACGCCGAACGCGACCAGCCAGGACAGGATCGCCATCGCGATGATGACCCAGGTGTAGAGTTGCAGCACAAGAAGGATGAGATCGAGGATCGCGCGCATCACTGGCTCCGGTCGAATTCGCTTCCGGTTTAGCTTGCTGCGGGCGCCGGGGCAAGCGAAGCCGAGGCCCGCGTTCTTTCGCGCGTTTTGAGACATTTGCCGGCGCTCGCGCGTTGACATGCCAAATGCCTGCGCGTAAACAAACCGCGGCTTGGGGCTGTAGCTCAGTTGGGAGAGCGCGTCGTTCGCAATGACGAGGTCAGCGGTTCGATCCCGCTCAGCTCCACCAAGCCCAGCTTAACTCGCTGGAAACCAAGACTTCTAAGAAATCAGCGGCTTACATTCCCCGGTGGCGTACCTGACTGGTACACATGAGGGATGGCCAAGATGCCCGAACATCTACTCCGACGCGCTGGAGTGTACTACTACAACCGCCGCGTGCCCGGCGACGTGCGCACCGCGTTTGGCAAAGCCGTGGTCAAATACTCGCTCAAGACCAGCAGCCTCAAGGAAGCCAAAGCGCGTCTGAATGTGGCCGACGTGGAATGGGACGCCAAATTCGATCATTTGCGTCACGGTCTTGAGCAATTAATTGCTCACGGATCAAGCGAGATTGTCCTTTCCAACCCGGTCGAACTCGTCCGGCGCTATGTCGAAGAGGTGACCGGGCGCATGGTTAAGCGCCTTGAAAACGATCAGCCCGAGACTGGCGGCGAACGCGCCGAAATGCTGAAGGACGTAGAGATCGGCCTTCAATCCTTGCGAGAACCTGGAGACGTTCGCGCCGACGAACGCATCCTCCGCCTTGAACGGCAGTTGTTGGGTGAGGCGGGACCTGCCAGCGTGGGGCTGACCGATCAGGAAGCGGGCTCCCTCCTGCGGCGGACCCTAATGGAGATCGACCGGCGACGGCTCGCTGTGATCGCTGGCGAAAATGACCGGACGTTCTTTGACACGCTGTTCGACCCGCAAATTCCGCCGCCACTGACGTTTGCCGCGTTAGCCGAAGAGTTCATGCGTTACAAAACCGAGGAGGGGAAAGCGTTCGGCCACGCCGAGAAGAGCCTCGATAGGCAGAAAGCGAGTGTAAAGCTCGTTTGCGAAATTATTGGGGGCGGGACGCTCGTTCGGGACCTCGGTTTCGACCAGTGCCGCGCCGCGTGCAGTTTGCTGGCGCGTGTCCCGTCCAACCGCACTAAGCACTATCCGAAGCTCAGTCTTGAAGCAGCTGTCCTTCGGGGCCATCAGGAGGGCAAGAAGACGCTCTCGTTCCTTAGCCAGCAGCAGTACCTGGCGACACTAAAGGAGCTGCTCGGGCTCGCTGTGGACAAACGCTTGCTGCCGTCCAATCCGGCGGAGCGCCTAAAGCCGCTGGTCCGCGATGTTCTCAGCGCGCAGGAGAAGCGGTTGCCCTTCACCTCGGAACAGCTGATCACTTTTTTTCAGTCGGACTTCTACCGGACGTGTTCGACTTTAGGTGGGCCGCCCTATCGAAATGCCGAAAAGTCTTGGCGGTTTTGGTTGCCGCACCTGATGCTGTTCATGGGCCTGCGCCCGCGTGAAATTTGTCAGCTGCAGGTGCGAGACCTTCAGAAGACGAAGAAGGGCGTGTGGTTCATCGACATTGCCACCACCTCGGATGAAGACGATCTCGACAATCTGCCGAAGAAGTCCTTGAAGACCAAGGCAAGCCGCCGACAGGTCCCATTGCACCCTGAGGTGCAGCGAGCTGGCTTCGTTCTCTTCGTTGAAGATCGACGAAGCATGAAGGATGACCAGCGGCTCTTCCCCAAGCTGGCGACGAACCAATACGGCGATCCGGCGTCGTATGCGCTGAAGCAGTTTCGAGATGTGTATCTTCCCCAGGCGATCCAGATGAAGCCGCGACAAGCGGTCTATAGCTTTCGCCACACGTGGCGTGATGCTCTTCGGCGTTCGGGGGCCTCGGAGGACGCCGTTAAGTCCCTGGGCGGTTGGTCTGAGGGAACAACGACCAGTGACCACTACGGGTCAAAGCTGCACCCCGATCTCTATGAGAAAGACGTCAGCGGCGTGCAATATGAAGCACTCGACCTGAACCACTTACACGTGAAGCAGTGAGCTGGGAGTTGCGGGCGGACGGATGCTGATCAAAATTCCCAAAAAGGGTGGCGCTTCTAACAAGAACAAAACCATCCCCCATATGGACGCCCACCAGAGCGATCCTAGCGCAACCACCGGACCGAAGAACACGTCTCCCTACTTACCCTTCCTCGACAAGATCAGCCTCATCCTTAGCCCGTCCCTGACTGACGACGCCTTCGCTCTGCATGGGAATATCTGGACGCAGCTGAAGAGCGACGAGTTCTTTCCGAATGCCTATGCGAAGTCGAAGTGGGGCCAATACAAAATTGCCAAGCGGATCATGCTGAAGAGCGTGGCCGATGCAAAGCGTTACCCGCTGCTCCAATACAGTCATCACCACAAGAAGTGGGTCGATCTGCGGCTCGAATTCGTTCCTATTGACCTCGGCTCAAAGGGCATCGAGGAGCTTCACGCATCGTTGTCGCTCTTAGTTGAGGGCGGCTGGAATGCTTTCGTCGAAAGGGGCCGCATAACTCGCTTGGACGTTGCGGTCGATGTTCCGGGCGTACGCATGGAGGAATTTTTCTTGCTGCCTAAGCAGCTTGCGACGACCAAGCAGTGGCGCACCAATGGGACTTTGGAGACGTACACGTCAGGAAAGAAGGACGGCAATCAAACCGTCATCTATTCCCAAAAAGCTAAGCGCATCGCGAAGCACCAAGAGTGGCATGGCAAGTCGGTGGTGAGGATCGAGCGTCGCCTCCGCCAGCCCAGCGTCAAACTCCTTTCTGATTTAAAGCTGCTGCCGAACCCGTTCGCAGCTATGAAAATGGTTGAAAACATTCCCGATGCGCCACCGGGCGAAGACAAGCCGTACATTTGGGCGCTCTTCGCACTGTCTGCGCAACAAGTCGGCGTGCAGGCTGCGCTTGGTCACCTACCGCAAGCCCGACGCAGCCGGTATCGCAAGCACCTGGAAGCGCATATGAAGCCGTGGTGGGACGTAGATGCGATTTGGTGTAATTGGCCGTCGTCAATTGACGAAACTGGCATTCTTCAGGTGTTCAAGGGGTAGCCCCGCTTTGAGCAATTAACTTCCCGAGCCGATTAGCCTGACGCCTGCTTCAGGCCGTCTGAGAAAGAAGAGCGGAAGGAATATGGCTCGTCCACCGTTCCATGTCGAACTAAGTTCGTGCAAATAATTGCGGCTAAGGAGTTGCCGAGCAGTCGGGTGCGTCGGCATGCCGATTGGCTGATATTCAGGTTACATCTTCAGTAGCCACGAAACAGAGAATGCGCTTTTGAAGGGATATTGTGAGGCCTCCCGACGACCTCGGACGTACTCCACTCTGCAAGGATGCCTGGAGAAAGGTTGTGCAATTAATTGCTTCGAGGCGGCCGATCAAATCGGCGCTTACCCTCCGCACCTCTCACCCGCGAAACGAATTGGTAACTAATCCTCGATCCGGCGCGGGACCGGAAAAATGTTTACTCTGCTGGTTCATGCGTTCTTAGGAGGAGATCAACAAGGTGAGTTCGTTCACCTTGGGGGTTTCGTGCGCCAACACGCAAAAATTATCGGCTGTATCATTCCGGCGATCCTCGGTTCCCAGTGCCTGGCCGCGGAGACAAGCTATTTCGCCGTTCGCGGTCCCGACGCACTTAACATCCGATCCGGGCCGGACGTGCGGTACGAAAAAGTGGGAGAAATTCCTCCACTGACTACGGGCGTCCAGAACCTCGGGTGCACCTCGGATGGATATGTCTGGTGCCGGGTCCGTTTTGGAATTTGGGAGGGCTGGTCGAGCGCCCGTTATCTTACGGAGTACAAGGTCCCGTCCGGGGCGGCTCCGGTTGATGTTTCCGTTTTGGCGGGCGTTTACGAAGGTTGCCGAGAGGCAGCCGGAGGCTCCCTTTTTCAGCAGGACGAATGCAATTCCCAGCTGACCAGGATTGAAGATCACGCCAACAGCGGGGGCTTGCCTGCCTCGGAGTGGCGTTCCCAAGTCGAAGATAACGTCAGCGAACGGCTTTCAGGCGGCACCTCCGGCAGTGGCGTGACGCGGTGGGACGCTCCTGAGAGTGCGCCGCCAAAACAGGCGAGCAGCCCGCCTCTTAATTTCGCAGGCCGCAAGAACGTAGGCGCAAGCGAAATAGACCGGCTGACCTCCTACTCTGTGATCATGGGTCGCGGGCTCGGTTGCGGGGTGGCTTATGAGCCGACGTTGCTAAGGGTCATTGCCTGGATCGCATCGACCTTCGGCACTGAGAGCGAAAGAATGAACGCCGTCTTCGGGCTTGGGATGCAGCACCATGCTCACCAGCAGCGGGCGGGGAACTCGCCTGATGACTGCGCGACCGTTAGAGCGTCTTTCAATAAGATGCCGTGGCCTTGAGCAGAGGTCGTGATGAACGTTTCATGGTTCTTGGAGCGCGACGTAGACTTGCTCCTATGCGAGGCACTGCTCTCCGTTCACTGAACCTAGCCAGTTGGATGGTGCTTTGATGTTGCACAGCACGAATTTCGAATTTCTGATTGAAGCAGACGTGAAGTTAAGCCAGCTCTGTGCATCAGCAGAACGCTACTTCTTGGAAGATGCGAGCACCTGCCTGATCAAGGTTCGGCAGTACGCCGAGCACTTGACAAAACTGGTTGCTGCACGCCACGCGCTATACGTTGGTCAGGGTGAAGGGTTTCAAGATACGCTCTGCCGATTGTGCGAGAAACGTGTCATTCCTCGACAGATCGCGGACGTCCTACACCGGCTCAGGAAGTTGGGCAACGCCGCAGTTCACGATCATCACGGGACACACCGCGAAGCACTGTATTCCCTAAGAATGGCCAGGCAGCTCGGGGTTTGGTTTTACAAGACCTACTTCGATAGCAGGTTTGCGCCTGGCCCGTTTGTTCCCCCGCCCCCGCCAACGGATGCGGGGCAAATCTTGCAGGACGAGATAGAAGCCCTTCGGGTTCGAGTACAAGAGGCTGAAGCCGCAGCTGCGAAAGCGCGTGGAGAAGCGCAGGACCATGCGATAGCCCGTGAGAGTGCAGAAGAACAACTTCGGCGCGAAGAAGAAGCGCGCGCGTTTTGGCACCAGCTGCTGCAGGAGGAAAAGGCCCAAAACATTGAGCTGAAGGCGCGTCTTGAGGGGATTAGCCGAACTCATATGTTCGCGCGCAGGACTTCCAGCTTTGAGCGGGAGACGATAGAGTTTCTAGTCGAGCTTTCCAGTGTCTCTTCTAATTGTCGGGGCCTGCAGACGAATGCAGAGCGCCTCACCGAATTGGAGCGTCGTGCTTTGGCAGAACGTGCCGAGAGTGTCGCCGCTTCTCTGGAATTTGAATGATTGTCGAGCTGCGATCAGGGATGCGCCTAGGATATATGCTTCGAGCAGGACGGACCTGTGGAGAAACTTATTCACGTGATGGTGATGAATAGTGCTCGTGGAAGCGTAAGTCAGCTGACGATCCACCTACGGGATGATAACCTTCTGCTTGTATGACGCTCGTGCAGAAGAAATAGAATGCTAAGGAAAACAGATGATCAAAACACTTCGTGCTTGCCTGATGGCTGTTGCGATCTTGGCCCCGGTGAGTGGATATGCGCAGCAAGCCGAGCAAAAGGCTTGTGGACTGCTAAGCGCAACGAAATTGCCCGCGATACCGGGGCTTCAAATCGCGTCCGTAAATTTCAAGGCTTCGCCGAGCGGAATGGGTAGTCTTGGACCAAAGGCAATGACTGTCGAAATAGCAGTGAAAGCCGCCACCTTTGATGCTGTTTATTCGTACCTCTGCGACGTCGTAGACGGGAAGTCACCGATCACGGTCCCAATGGGCTTCCGATAGGCCCCTGCTGATGAAAGTCGCGAGCGGCCTTCAGCTTTTGCATCAACATCTCGTCTTCCTCTCGCAGTGAGATGCTCGCGCTCCGTGGACTGGGTGAGCCTTCGGTCGGCTCAACGGGGTGTTTTTCCTCGTCGAATTAGTTTGCCCAGGTGCTCGCGTGTGAGCGCCAGAACAGATCGGGCGCGCTGCCATGCCCCGGTCGCCCGAAGCCAACTTAAGAAAGCGTCTCGATAATCGCCGACCCACCCAACGAGGCGAGACAGCCATGCGATCTGCATCAGCTTGTCGCGACCGGCGTCATAAATGCGCTCGACGATAATAAAGCTCATGCCGTAAGCGAAAGCCAGGGTCACGGCTCCTCTGATCAGGTGCCCGGTGCCCGTCCAGTAAAGAGCGACGACTTTTAGTGGCTCGGCGATGATGAAGGGGACGGCCAGAACGCATAAGATGCCGTAGGGCGGTAGGCGTGCAATTTGTGCAGAGATCGCGTCGAGGAGCCGCAAGCGTGCTATCGCCCTGATCACCGGCCCATACAGGGGGCGTATGACCTCATCGACAATTAGGATCGGGATTACGACGATGCTGATCAGCACCCTCGCCAGACCGCGCGGTTGGCCGTCAGGACGTGGCATCATCAGCCTCAAACTGCTTCACAACAAAGTACAGGCGGGCTGCTCCGAGCCGACCTAGTTACGTGCGGGGAAAGGCTCTCACCTGCGGTCATCTAGTGCAGCATCGCCGTCACCACATGCCAGTTCAGATAGGTTCCAGCGAGCGTCAGCAGTCCGAGAACCCCGAGCCCGAGGGAGGCGAGCGCAAAACCCATGATCGACGAGAGCAGCGACACTGACGCCAGCACAATTCCGAGTTGGAAGATCAACGAGATGATTTCATAAGCGTGGTACTGGCCGAGCATTGCATCGCGTTCTATCTCGAGCTTCTTCGCTCGTACCATTAGCTCTTTGCGCCCCTCATTCGTACTCGGCTCGCTTTCCCAACGATCGACGTTCGCTTGCCAGGCCGCGAGCTGCTTTTCGCGTTCGGGTGAGGTAGGCACACCACTTATCTTGGCGTTCTCAATCGCGGTCCGTACGGCGGTTTGACGAACCGTCTTTGCCTGGAAGAAATTCCAGGTGTTACTCGCCTCAATGTTCATTGCCAGCCCCGCCGTCTGGGAGGAATTGCCTAGCAGCTCGGACACAGCGAGGAACAGCGCCAAGACAGAGATGAGCAACCCGATGAGCTTGGAATGCCCGCTTGGACCGTGAGCCGCGTTGTGGGTCGCCTCGTGCGCGAGTTCGTGGACTGCTTCAGCCATAGTTTCGTTTCCTTTTTCGTTTGGCCGCAATTCTTCTGTATTGTGGCCGCGCTTGACCTTGCCATACCTTATGAATAATCGGTGCACCGTTCGGGGAGACGCAAATGCCGGTTCGGCGCACCGTACTGCTCGTCGATGATGATGCTCTGGTGCGATTGGCGCTCGCCGAGGCACTGGGCGATCTTGGGTTCGAGGTCATTGAGGCGCAGAGCGCGGCGGATGCGTTGGACTACTTGCCGGGGCTGCACGACCTCGATGTGCTGATCACCGACATACTGATGCCGGGCTTAGACGGGTGGACATTATCAGAGAAGGTCCGGGAGAGCCGTCCCGACCTCCCAGTCGTCTACATCACTGGATTTTTTGGCGACAACGCGCGACCCGTTCCCGGCGCACAGCTGATCCACAAGCCTTTCACCGTAAGGGCAATCGCGCGAGTGCTAGGTGGTCTGCTTTGTTGATCGCCGCCTCATCGAGTGAGGCAGTCTTTCTGAAGTCGCAACGTGACGATCAATCCCTCAGGTGACCAGTTGTAGTCTATGGACCCATTAAACTTGGACTGAATACTGCGTTCGAGCAGCCGTCCTCCGAAACCTTTGCTTTGCGGTGGCGTAACAAGAGGCCCATTGCGCTCTGTCCAGATGAGGGTCACCTGGCTGTCCTCCGCAGCGCACGCGACGTCGAGTAGTCCAGCTTCTACGGAGAGCGCGCCATACTTTACTGAATTAGTCGCTAACTCGTGGATGATCAGAGCTAGGGTCGTCGCGGCATCTTCGCCCACGCCCATTCGGGGGACGGCGACACGAACACGACCGCTGAACGGACCTACGTCGTCATAGGGGGCGAGGAGGATCGAGATCAAATCGCCAAGGAGTGTTCCTCTGCCTTCGCTCCCCGGCAAGGGACGTACGAGATCGTGCGCCCTACCTAGCGCACTCAGCCGACCCGTGAGTTCGCGCGCCATGTCCGCCGCCGTCGCCGCTCCTCGCGAAGTCATAGTTGTCAGCCCTGAGGCTATGGCAAGCACGTTTTTGACCCGATGGCTCATCTCACCAGCAAGCAGCTCGTGGCTCTCCTCGGCTTGCTTCCGCCCCGTCACGTCGAGGAAGATGCCGAACATGACCCGGTCAACAATGTCCTCGTCGCTTCCGCGACCGCGTGCAGAAATCCACCTGACTTCGTCTTGAACCATGACTCTGAAGTCGATTTCATAGGGTCCGACGATGGCGCGTGTGGCTGCAAAACCCGCTCGCACTCTGTCGCGGTCCGCTGGGTGAATACGGGACGAAAGTTCTTCAAAAGTGACCTCTGCGTGCGCAACGTCCCAGAGTTCGCAACCACGCGCATCCATCGTCAGCAGATCGTTTTCGACGTTCCAGGACCAAAGCGCGACCCCAGCAGCGTCGATGGCTAGACGAAAGTGTCGCGTGTCCCAGACCAAAGGTTGTAGTTCGCGTCGCATAGGTGACCCCAGAGTTGGCGGAATTGAGCCCACTTTAACCTGCTCCGTGGTCTCATTACAGTCAGTCCAAAGGACGAACCGTTTAGTCCTGCCCGTTGTCAACCCGGAAAGGCGATCACGAAACAGGCTCCCTGGCCCTCAGGATTTACCGTAGCGGTGAGTTGCCCATTGAGCTGCTTTGTCAGTGCGCTGATCACCCGCATTCCCAGTCCCGTGCGCGCTGTCTCAACGTCGAAGCCATGCGGCAGCCCTTCACCACGGTCGCAGATTGTCAGCACGCGCTTGTTGGCATTCACCCGGTAAGAGACGTTGATGAGCCCATCGCCATGCTTGGCGGCATTGGTGACCAGTTCGTTCACGAGAAGCCCGACCGGCTGGATTAGCGTTGTCGGGATCGTTCCTTGGTCGCCTCTGACCTCGATGGGACGTTCGAGGATGCCTGACAGGTCCGCACATAACCGCTGAAGATATGTCAGGCATGAAACATTCTCGCCCGTATCCTCAAGATAGAAATGGCGGTGGACGCGCGCTACCGCCTGAACGCGCAGAGCTGCCATTTCAAGCTGGCTCGCAGGATCAAGCAAACCAGGCGATCTGCTCTGCATCGTCAACAGACCGGCAACGAACTGAAGACTGTTCATCACCCGATGGTCAATCTCGCGCGCCATGATCTCTGCTCGTGAAACTGCCTGCCGAGCCGAAAGACGCAGCTCCAGCTGATCCATCACGATAGAGGCGAGGTCGTGGAGGTCGTCGATCTGGCCCTGGCTGATCGGACGAGCCTTCTTGTCGATGATACACATGGTTCCAAGGTTGAAGCCGTCTCCCGTCCGAAGAGGCACGCCCGCGTAAAACCGAAGCCCGAAGTCTCCCGCCACCAGTGGGTTGGCCAGCGCGCGCGGGTCCACTTTGGCATTTCTCAAGACGTGCGGCGCGTCAGACAAAATCGCTGAGGCGCATAGGCCCGCATCCCGGCCAATCTGCTGGGCCGAAAGGCCGTGATGAGACTTGAACCATATCCGGTCCTTATCGACGACACTGATGATTGAGATCGGCACGTCAAAGCGCCGAGCCGCCAGGGCCGTTATGCGGTCGAACATGCCATCCGGCGGGGTGTCGAGAATGTCATAGCGCCTCACAGCGGCAATGCGCTGGGCCTCGTTGTGCGGGATGATTGCTGGATCAACGACCATGATGCTTCCTCTTCCACTGACCTAGTCTCTAGGCGCACTGGAGTTTGCAAGCGAGCTTCGCAATACAATCACTAGGCCCCGGGCTCGGGGAAGGACAACGGGCGCGCCGGGTGCTGGTCAGCGTGGGTGAATACGCAAGCTGGAACTTTGGCAGCTCCTGTGTGTTCTTGACGACAGAACCTAAGTTCCCGCACCGTGACGCAGTCAGCTCTACGGCTGCCCCTCAACATGGCAGCCTGATGAGCACTGGCAAAATTCTGCTGGTAGAAGACGAGGTTCTGATCGCGCTTGGCCTGCAAGAGGGGCTTGGCGAGGCAGGCTTCGAAGTGGAGGTCGTTCACACGGGTGCCGAGGCGGCTGCCGCATTGGATGTGGCATGCGCCTCATATAGTGCCCTCCTGACGGACATTAGGTTGCCGATTGATGGTCCGAACGGCTTCGATCTCGGCCATAAGGCGCGGGAGCTGTCGCCTGACATTGCCGTGGTCTATATGAGCGGGGATAGCGCGGAGCAATGGAAGGCCAATGGTGTTCCAAAGAGCGTCATGCTTTCAAAGCCGTTTGCAATCGCGCAGTTGATCACCGCCCTTTCAAACCTGCTGAACGAAACGCCCTAGGCGTGCACGCAAGGTTTTGCGTGTGAGGAGCCTAGCTTGCGGCTCGGGATCAGCTCTTACAGAAAACCGCTGCGTCGTAACGGTTTCGGCTGTTTCCGGAGCTTTAACTGAACTATAATCTCGGGATCGAAACCGGGACAAGCAAATGTATCCTCTATTCAGCGTAGGCCACTCCTCGATGGCCTGGAGCGACTTCCTGAAGCTCTTGCAGCAACATAAAATTGGGGTCATCGCCGACGTCCGATCCCGACCTCGATCCCGGTGGCCACACTTCAGCCGACCGGCGTTGCGGACCGCCCTTAACGCGGCGGGCATTTCCTATCTCTGGATGGGCGACGACCTCGGCGGGCTTTCAAGTTCCGGGGAGGCTCACGACTACGAACAAGCAGTCGCCCGTCCCGCGTTTCAGCGGGCCTTGGAACAATGCCAGGACATGGCTGATCATTCGCGTGTGGCGCTGATGTGCTCCGAGGGCGAGCCTTGCGAGTGTCACCGCTTCCTGCTCCTCGCCCGCTACCTCGATGACCAGCTGTTTCCTGTTCGCCACATCCGGCGCGACGGCTCGCTTGAACGGCAGTGCGAAACCGAAGATCGACTGCTCGCCATGACCAGACAGACCGACGCCGATCTCCTAGCCTCGCGCGAACAGCGTCTAGCGATGGCCTACCGGGCACAGGCGCTCCGGCTGGCGAGGAAAGCGCGATGACAGATGATCGTCTAACCCGCGATAACCTTCACTTATCGGAGGCCACAAACTTGCTGGCGGACAGGATCGGAACTCATGCGCCACGCCAACTCGGCATCGAGGGTTGTGCAATTAATTGCCCAAAGGGCGTTGAGGACTATGTCCGGGCGGGGATCGCGCCCGCTACCCGCGTCGCTTATCGAGCTGACCTTGCGCACTTTGAGGCTTGGGGAGGGACGGTCCCCGCCAGCGCCACGGAAGTTTCTTCTTATCTTTCCGCGCATGCCGGGACCCTCGCAGTTGCGACCCTGACGCGGAGGCTTGCGGCGATCTCTGTCGCTCATGGAGCATGTGGGTTGGCGAGCCCGACGAGGTCCCTTCTGGTCCGCGCGACGCTGCGCGGCATTCGCCGCGAACATGGGACGGCGCAGACGCAGGCGAAGCCCCTGCTTCGCGAGAACCTGTTCGCTGTCCTCGGGGCAATGGGCAATTCGCGCAGAGACGTTCGGGATCGTGCCCTGCTACTGCTTGGCTTCGCGGGTGGATTTAGGCGCTCCGAACTCGTCTCACTCAACTGCTCCGATATTGAGCGCGTCCGGCAGGGCATGGTCGTTGCGCTCCGCCGGTCAAAGACCGATCAGGAAGGCGTGGGACGCAGAATTGGTATTCCGCTCGGACGCACACGCCATTGCCCGGTCACGGCACTTGACGGTTGGCTGGCGCAAGCGGAAATCAAACAAGGTTCGATTTTCCGTCCCGTTGATCGTCATGGCCACGTTCGTGAAGCCAGATTATCAAGAGAAGCTGTTTCCATCATTGTACGACAGCGCCTCTCTGAAGCTGGCCTCGATCCATCAGGTTTTTCCGGTCACAGCTTAAGGGCTGGGCTTGTGACTTCAGCTGCGCAAGCGGGCGTCTCGACATGGAAGATCAGGCAGCAGACTGGACACAGCAGCGACACGATGGTGGCGCGATACGTTAGAGACGCAAACCTATTTGTGGAAAACGCCGCCTCTTGCCTCCTTTAAACCCGCGAATTCGACCATATTCCGGCGCTTGCGCCCCTTCCTGATCAAGGCGAACTTTCATAAATGACAACAGCCCTGAAGCATGCGGATCGGTCGCGACTGAATGTGTCGCCGCAGTTGGACCCAAAAACACGAAGCTCACTTGGCCAGTATATGACGCCAGCCCTCGTGGCGTCGTTCATGGCTGCAATGTTTGACCCACTTCCTGACAAAATCCGCCTTTTAGATGCGGGCGCGGGCGTTGGCGGGTTGACCGCAGCATTTGTGCAGGAGGCGACCAAGCGTAGTCCCCGACCTCGGGCGATCGATGTTACAGCATTCGAGATCGATCCCGTGCTCGCAAAACACCTTGAGATCACCATGTTGGCCTGTGCAGCAGAGTGCGCGGCCCATGAAATCGACTTTCAGTTCAGCATTGTTCACGATGATTTCGTCCTGCACTCGTGCGAGCCGCTCCTTCGGGAAGAGCCGACATACGATTGCGCAATCCTCAATCCGCCTTATGCGAAAATCAATTCAGGATCGAAAGCTCGAGCTGCATTAAGGCGGCTCGGGATCGAGACGAGCAATCTCTACACCGCGTTTGTGGCTGTCGCGCTCGGCCAGTTACGTAAGGGTGGCCAGCTCGTGGCGATCACGCCGCGCAGCTTTTGCAACGGCGCATACTTCACGCCGTTCCGACGCATATTGCTCGACAGTTCGGCATTCCGCGAAATCCATGTTTACAGTTCTCGCCGGAAGGCGTTTGCCGACGACGCCGTTTTGCAAGAGAACATCATTTATCGGCTTGTGAAGGGAGAGCCTCAGCCCCCAGAAGTGACGATCACTTCGAGCGCAAACCCCGACGACGAGGAAGTGACACGGCGGCAGGTCCCCTTCGCGGAAGTCGTTCACCCGGGTGATCCTCATAATTACATTCACCTGGTTCTATCGGACGCCGATGGCGCGCTGGCAGAACGTGTCCAGGCGCTCCCGTGCAAGCTGACCGATCTCGGGATCAAAGTGTCAACGGGGCGCGTCGTTGATTTTCGCGCACGGGATCATCTGAGACGTGAGGCGCAACCCGGCGCGGTGCCGCTCATCTACCCAATGCATTTTGAGGAGGGCTTCGTTGTATGGCCGAAGCCGAATGGACGAAAGCACAATGCATTGGCGTTCTCGCAATCCACTATTGACCTCGTGGTGCCAAGCGGGACCTACGTGCTGACGAAGCGGTTCACGTCAAAAGAGGAGAAGAGGCGGCTTGTAGCCGTGATCTTCGACCCTGCGACCGTTCCCGGTAGCTGGGTTGGGTTCGAAAACCATCTGAACTACTTCCATGAGCAAGGCCGTGGGCTGCCTGGCGATCTTGCCAGAGGACTTGCAATGTTCCTGAACTCAACCGCAGTGGACGAGTATTTCCGACAGTTCAGCGGGCACACACAGGTGAATGCGACTGACCTGCGCGGCCTGCATTACCCGACGCGGCAACAGCTCTGTACGATCGGTGAGCAGGTGCGCATGCAGATGCCGGACCAAGTGGAGTTGGACAGGATCATCAACTCGTACTTTAGTTGAACGACTGAACGAGTAGGTGCTTTGCTGGGTCCGCCTGTATCCAGATGTAAGTTTCAACTGCGATGTTCTGGTGAGCACCCTGGCGCGCGGCGGCGTCTTTCCATGTTCGATACGTTGTGGTGAATTGGATACCCGCTTTACCGGATCGTTCCGCCAGCCGCTTGAGCTGTGTCACCTTGTGAAGGTCCACTTCGCCATCGCTCGTGACAGCTTCGATAACCCAAAGCATGTCCGTTCCGGGGTCCCACAATAGAACGTCTGGCATCCCATCATCGAGCGTGATCTCAATTCCCGCGTCCTTAAACCGATTGCGATCCGCGACAGTGATCCGGTCACCGTCCCCATCATCCACGTAGATGACTTGGTATTCGGGGAGGAACCGCTTAGCGTATACCTCGATCGAGGCAGCGATCAGGTCGCTATGGCCGCTATCTACCAGCAATCTTGCCGCGTCGGCGGCTTGCGCTTGAAATTCACGGCGCGTCCGCGCTGCGTCTCGGCTCGCCCATTCAGTCAGCAATTTCGGCCATTCTGCATCTCGACCAGTCAAGACAGCTTTCAAGCCCTCATCAAGTCGGTAGCAAGAGTTTGGCGACTTGGCCTTGACGTGCCCGGCAATGAACTCGCCTTCATGAAGCGTGATTGCCTCAATGCCTCCAAGCTCTCGGAGAGGCTTAATCCAATAATCCCTGCCCTCTCGATCGAGCTTCGTGCCATTGCGCTGCAAGATACCGACATGGCAACCGACGTGAGCGGTGGTAGCCCCATCGCAGAACCGAGCACCGCGGGGAGCCCTTGCGAACCAGCTGTCCGTTTCATTGTCGAGGAGAGCAAACACGGCGTCGATCAGATCGGCGTTCTGCGCGAGGTCTAACCGACGGAGCACTTCGACAATCCGCTTCTTGGTCACTCCTTGTAGAGCGACAGGGGAGGCGTAGCCCAGCTTCTTGGTTCGCGCTTCTCCCAGCTTCACGACGTCATCTGTGAGACCCATGTCTCATCGCTCCATTGTCACAGTGGACCGATCCTTGACCAGCCTAGACTGCATAGGCGATCCCTCTGATTAATGAAGGCTTAACGTCGTAGCAGCGTGAGCACTGAAAGACGCTGCGTAGCAACTCGTCGGCCTCGGAGCGAGTTCGTCGTGGTCTCGCCGCCCGACTAGGACGCGCGCGAGCATGCCTTTGGGCGACGGCCAACGCACCGCGCGAGAGGTTGGAACACCACTTTTCAGTGATACACATCCGTGCTACACGTGTTTGACGCTGTGGAATATATCCCACTGAAATCAATGAAGTCGCGTAGCTGAGATTGATCCCCCGCTCAGCTCCACCAAGCCATTTCCTCTCCCAGACGATCTGAATTCCGGCCATCAAGACGCGCTTCTTGTGGCGCGCATGAGCGAGCGCAGGCTTCATCAGTGAAACTCACCGATCGACGGACACAGGCCGCTCTTCCCATTATCGCCCTGTCGCTCGCCGCGTTGTTTTGGTCGGGCAATTTTGTCGTTGGTCGCGCGTTGCGCGGTCAGATCGATCCCGTGCATTTGTCCACGCTGCGCTGGATCATTTGCCTTCTCGTGTTTCTGCCGATGGTCGGGCGCGAGGCGCGCGCGCATGCGGGCGTGTTGCGGCGCGAGTGGAAATATCTGCTCGCGCTGGGCGTCACCGGCGTCGCGGGTTTTCAGACGGTCGTCTATCTCGCGCTGGAGACCACGACGGCCATCAATGCGCTGCTGCTTCTGGCCTTCACGCCCGCCGCCATTCTCATCGGGACCGCAGTGACGGGCGCGGCGCGGCCACGGCCCGTGCAATGGGTGGGCACGCTGGTCTCGCTGCTCGGCGTCGGCGTGCTGGTGACGCGCGGCGACTGGCGGGTGCTTGCGACTCTGTCCTTCGAGCGCGGCGATCTCTGGATGATGGCCGCTGTGCTGTTCTGGTCGATTTATTCGCTGCTGCTGACGAAGCGGCCTGCGGATTTGCCATCCGACGTATCGCTTGCAGGAAGCATCGTCGCCGCGTTGCTGATCCTCATTCCGCTGTCCATCGTCGACACCGGCGCGTGGCCCGCTTTCACACCCATGATCGTGGCGGCGCTGCTTTACGTCGGGCTGTTCGCGTCACTCTTCGCGTTCATGCTGTGGTCCTATGGCGTGGGCGCGATCGGGCCGGGCAAGGCCGGGCAATTCATCCATCTGATGCCGGTGTTCGGCGCGGTCTTGGCGACGTTGTTTCTCGGCGAGATCATCGGCGTGGCGCAGATCGCGGGCGCGTTGTGCGTGCTCGTTGGCATCGTGCTGGTGAATCGCAACTAAACGCGGTTCGAGAACCGGTCGTAAGCGTCGATCTTGCGGCAATTGATGTCGACGACGCGCCCATAAATCTCTTCGTGCAGAAAGCGGAATTCGTCCTCACGCGCGTGGTCCGGCACGTCGATGAACCAGGCGCGCTGCGCGCCAGCGCCGTCGGCGTTCCAGCGGTAGCCGCGCGCTTTCAGATTGTCCTTGAGATCGTACGGGGCGCCCGACGCCCAGATGCGCCAGCTCGGGGTGCGCGCCCGCTCCAGCAATTGCGCCATGGCGCGCTTGCCGCTCCTGGGCAGCGCACGCGCCAGCAGTTCGATGCCGGCGTGGCAATCGTTCACGGCGCGGTGCTTGTCGTAGAAGAAGCCGGCGCCGGCCGCCAGCCACGCCAGCTTCACGCCCTCATGTCCTTCCGCCTGCCATTCGACCTGCGACATCGAGCAGGCCCACGGCAGATGCGCGAAGCTCTCGCAGAACATTTCCATGAAGCGACGGTCGAAGGCCGCATTATGCGCGATCACGAGATCCGCGCCCTCGACAAAGCGGGCGACGTCGGCCGGATCGATGCTGCGGCCCGCGACCATCGAATCATCGATCCCGGTGATCGCCGTCACCTCCGGCGGGATCGGGTGCGAAGGTTCGCGCAGCGCCTGAAAAGGCTCGCCGACGTCAAAGATGCGTCCGTCTTGCGCATAGGTGAACGGCGCCATCGCGAGTTCGATGATTTCGTGACGGGCTGAGTCGAGCCCGGTGGTCTCGACGTCGAGAAAGATCGCGCGGCGCAGGCCCGTGTCGCCCTCGGCCTCGTAGCGCGCCGGCGGTCGCAGCTTGCGCAGCACGCGATATTCGCCCGTCGCCTGCAGCGCGTCGGCCATGGCGGAATAATCGGGAGCGGGCGTCGGATCAGAGTTCGAAGACATGACCTCATGAATAGCCGAATTGGACGCGGCTCACCATGAAGACACGATGTATTTCAACAGCTTCAGTAGAAGGTAGCCTAACGTTGCGTCAGCCGCGGCGGGCTGTGCGGCGGCGGGGATGCGCGGCGCTGGGCGGTGTCGGGATAGACGCCGCGAGCGGAGCGGAGCCGAGCGCGGCCGCGCTCAGCACCACCGGATCGAGTTCGCCAGCCGTCGCTAGCCGGATGATCGACTTTGCGAGCTGCTGGCGATGTTCCTGGAACGCGCGCCGGGCCATGGGGCGGCGAGTGACCAGCGCGCCTTCGGCCAGCTCGAGAGCGCGGCGCATCACGTGGATCTCCGCGGGCCCAAAACAGGGTTTCTCGGCGTCGACACCCGGAAACATGGCTAGCACTCCAGCAAGAATCTGAAACTGCTGATAGAATTGCTCAGTCTAAGAAGGAATTGCAACCTCTTTTGTGACGCTTGCGCCGGAAGGTTAAATTTCGACCCTCGCTGTGACGCATGAGCCGCGGCGCAGCGGATGCTTTTGGGCGCCTGAATTGCTATGTTGGCTGCTCATTCCGGCCTGGCCGGCAACAAAAGGGACGCCACTGTCACGCTGGGCGACCAGCTCAAGGCGCCCGAACAAGGCAGGGACGCCCCATTGAAGCGGGAATCGCCGATCTTTTCCGAATCGCTCCTCCGCGCCTTTGTGGCGCGGCTGTTCATGGCCCGTGGCATGGGCGCGCCCTCGGCTGAGGCCGTCGCCCGTGTCCTCGTCTGGGCCGACTCGCGCGGCGGCGAGACGCATGGGGTCAGCCGCACCGCGCATTATTTCGGGATGATCGACAAAGGCGCCATGAAGCCGCAGGCCGAGCCGCGCCTGCGGGTCGATTTCGGCGCGCTGGCGGCTTTCGACGCGGAGGGCGCCGCAGGGCCGGTCGCCATGCTGAAGGCGCTGGGCGAGGCGCAAACGCGCGCCCGCGCGCATGGAATCGGGCTGGCGCTGGTCGGCGGCGCCACCCACGCGGGCGCGATGGGCTGCTACGCCGAGGCGGCGGCGCGCGAGGGCTTCGCCGCGATCGTCATCGCCGCCGGCCCGCCGCTCATGGCCTATCATGGCGCGCGCATTCCGAGCGTCTCGACGGCCCCCATCGCTATCGCCGTGCCCGGCGGGCCCGAGGGCGTGATCCTGCTCGACATGGCCTCCAGCCGCATTTCCAACGGCGCCCTGAAACACGCCAAGCGCGACGGCAAGCCCCTGCCGGAGGGCTCGGCGCTGGATGCGCAGGGCCGCGAGACGAGTGATCCGGCGCAGGCCGAAGTTCTGCTGCCGGTGGGCGGCCCGAAGGGAGCGGGCTTCGCGTTGATGGTCGAGTGCCTCACCAGCCTGCTCGCAGGCATGCCGATCCTGTCGCGCATGCTGGGCGAGGGCAAGAAAGGCCATGGTCAGAACGCGACCATTATCCTGATCGACATCGCGCGCCTGCGTCCGCAGCAGGATTTTGTCGCTGACGTCGACATGCTGGCTGACATCGTCAAGCGGCTGCCGCGCGCCGAGGGCGCGCCGGAATTGCGCCTGCCAGGCGAACGCGGCGCGCGGCTCGCAAGCCAACGCCAGCGCGACGGCGTGCCGGTGTCGGCGAAGACCTGGGCCGAGCTGGTCGAGCTCGCCACGAAATACAATGTCGCTGTCCCCGAGACGGCGTGAAAAAAGAGAAGAGGAAACGCCGATGTTGAAACTTCATCTGCTGGCCGCCGCCGGCGTCATGGCTTCAGGCATTCTTGCGCAAGCGACCGCGCAGGCCGACAGCCTGTCCGATTTCTATCGCGGCAAGAACATCACCTTTCTGGTGGGGTCGGATCCCGGCGGCAGCTTCGGGCCTTATGCGCAGGTTCTTGCCGAGCACATGCCAAAATACATTCCCGAGCGGCCCAAGATCATCATCAAATACACTGGCGGCGAATCCGGTGGGCTCGGTCTTGCCAATTCGGTGCGCGGCAACATGCCTGCCGATGGCCTCACCATGGCGATGACGCAGCAGACCATTGTGCTCAATCAATTGCTGCAGCCGCAATTTGCGAAATACGATGCGCGCGAATGGTTGTGGCTCGGCAATATGGCGCCGGTGCGCAACATGCTGTCGATCTGGCACACGGCGAAAGCCAAGACGATCGAAGAAGCCAAGACCAACGAAGTCATCATCGGCGCGACGGGCCCGAGTTCGCCGACCTACATCGTGCCCGCGTTGATGAACAAGTTTCTCGGCACCAAATTCAAGATCGTCACCGGCTACAAAGGCGCGGCCGATCTCAACCTCGCCATGCAGCGCGGCGAGATCGAGGGACGCGGCGCGTCATGGGTGAGCGTGCAGCTCGCCATGCCGGACGCGATTGCTGACGGGCGCATCAAGCCCATCGTCTTCGCCTCGATCACGCGCGAGCCGAGCGCGCCCGATGTGCCGACGCTGGCTGAACTCATCAAGGACCCCGTGCAGCGCCAGGTCGCTGAATTCCTGTCAGCTGAATCGGACTTCGGCCGCAGCGTCTTCCTTCCGCCCAACGTCCCCGCCGAGCGCGTCGACATGATGCGCACGGCTTTCGAAAAGACCATGAAGGACGAGGCTTTTCTGGCGGACGCGGCGCGGCTGAGGCTCGTGATCGAGCCGATGTCGCATCAGGAACTTGCGCGCATTACGGCGAAAGTGGTGGCGTCGCCGAAAGAGGTGGTCGAGCTGGCGAAGTTCTGAGGTTCGAAGTCTGGATGCGCGCCTCGCGCGCATCCGTTTGCGCGCGACGCAGCGTCCATGCAAAGAGCGCCAGCATCGCCAGCGCGCCGAGCGGCAAGTGCACGGCGGCGCCGACAAGCCGCGCGATTATCGGCGTGACGAAGATGCCGGCGAGCAGGCTGATCTCCCACCGCTCAAAGCCGCGGTTCGCGGCGTGCAGCGCCAGCAAGACAAGCGCCGGCGCCAGCAAGACCATGTCGTAGTCGAGACAATAGGGCGTCGTCAGCAGCACGCCCGGAAAGACGAGCGCCTGCTTCAGCCGCGCATCCGCCTGCGAACGCCACACGAACACGATGGCGGCGATGACGAGTAGCGCGACGACGACCTGCGTCAGCATCGCGAGCTCGTAACCGCCGCCCATCAATCGAACGCCGCCGAACACGCTCTGGATCTTTTCCCAGCCGGTCGCGCCGGTCTCCATCGTCAGCCGCTTCGCATCGGGCAACGAGGCGAGGAACGCTTGAAACACGCCAATGCCAAACAGCGCATAGGTTGTCGCCAGAGGCACGCAGCCGGACACGATCGTCGCGGCGATCGCGCGCCAGTCGCGCTGCACAAGCAGCAGGACAGGAATCAGCACGCAGAATTGCGGCTTGTAGGAGAGCAACGCGAACAGCACGCCCGCAGCAACCGGGCGCGTGGTCAGCAGCAGCACGCCGCCGGTCATCAGCGCCGCCGTCAGGAAGCCATTCTGGCCATGCGCAGCATTGATGAAAACCGCCGGGAAGCTGGCGCCCAGCAACAAGGCCCACGCGCCAGCCTCACGCGGCGCGCCGGCGCGGACCGCGACGAGGTAGGCCGAGAAGGTCACGCCCTGCCAGATGGCGAGCGCGGCGATATAAGGCAGGGCGGCGAGCGGGGCGGCGATTAGCAGAAAGGTTGGCGGGTAGTGCCAGGGCGTGAAGCCCGCCGCCTCGCCGAACATGTCGCGTTGGGCGATCTCCTGAGCCGCGAGTGAAAACACCTCCTCGGCGCGGCCGGCGAGCGCGGTCCGCCCCGCGCTCCAGATCATCCCGAAGTCGGCGCCGATCAGCCGCCCCGAATGGTCGGTGATTCCCCCTCCCGTCAGCACCAGCGCCACGGCGGCGAGCACGTAAGCGCCGATCAGCAGCGCGGCATAGACGCAGAGCCGCTCGCGCGTGGCCCACGCGCCCGAGGCGATGGCGTCGATCAGTGATTTGGAGTGCCAGAACATGGGGGCATGATCCGCCATGCCCGTTAATGCAGCGTTCCCTTGGGGCGGGCGTCAGGGCTTGGCGGGGTTCCGGTTTGCGGGATCTTGTGATGGGCTTCGTCTCGCGCCGGCAGGCCGCCCGGGGAGGCCGGCGCCTCATTGACGCTTGATTCCGCCAAGCTGTCGCTGGCCCGGTCCTGTTCTCCCTTTGTCGCTGCGGAAGGCGCATTTAGGCGCTTGTTCATCAAGTTCTCCCCTGCCAGCATGGCCGGAATCTCTCATGTGCGTTGCATCGGGTCTCGAAAACGTGCAGATGCGGAATGAGCTTTGTCGTCCGCCCGTTCCCGGGCTGGATGGCGCGACATTTCACGTATTCGACGGAGGCATACATGGCGAAGAATCCCACCACCGAAGGCAAGACCGAGGCCAAGGCCAATTCGGCTTTCATGAAGCCCCTGCAGCCGTCCAAGGAACTGGCCGCCATTGTGGGCTCCGATCCGTTGCCGCGCTCGGAAGTGGTCAGCAAGGTCTGGGAATACATCAAGAAGCATTCCCTGCAGAACCCCGAGAACAAGCGTGAGATTATTGCCGACAAGCCCCTCGAGGCCGTGTTCGGCAAGCCGAAGGTGACGATGTTCGAGATGAACAAGCATCTCGCCCAGCACCTGAAGTAGGACCAAAAGGGCTTTCAAAGCCAAAAAGGGCGCCTTCCGCGAGGATGGCGCCCTTTTCTCGTCAGATGGGGTCTCGTCAAATGGTGGCGGGAATCTCCGGCCCCTCGGGTCCCGGCGGCACGCTCGGTGGCTCGACCGGGGGGATGCCGATCGGCGCCGGCGTTCCGGGATCGTTGATCGGCAGGCCGGGGTACACATCTGGCGGCGTTACGGGCACCTCTGGCTGCGGCGGCGGCGTCTGGTCCGGCGCCGGGTCGGGCGGTTTCGGGACGTTCTGCATGCGTGGCCCCTTTGCGTCGTATTGGTCGGGATCGTGGAGGGCAACACCGCCCCGCGCCGCGGGTTCCTGCGGCCCTGCGCCGGAACAGTGCTTGCTTGTTGTTGAACAACCCGCGAATCCTTGGCGTTGTCGCAAGCGCGCCGGAGACGCCGCTCCGCGCTGACAAGATTTCGACTCCTCAGACACGAAGGTACGCGTGCCGGCCATTCGTCTCCTCACCTGGAATGTCCATCGTTGTCTTGGCGTCGATGGCCGCATTTCGCCTGGTCGCATCGCGGAGGTGATCGCCGCCGCGGCGCCGGACGTGGTCGCGCTGCAGGAAGTCGACGTGTTGCGCCGGCGCACGGGACGCATCGACCAGGCGGAAGAAATCGCGCGCGCGCTCGGCATGGATTCGCATTTCCACGCCAACGTCCGCGTGCTCGAAGAACAATATGGCGACGCGATTCTGACGACGCTTCCGTCCGAATTGAAACGCTCCGGGCGCCTGCCTGGCCGCCCCGGGCTGCGCACGATCGAGCCGCGCGGCGCGCTCTGGGCGACGATCGACGTCGGCGGCGCGCATCTGCATGTCGTCAACACGCATCTGTCGCTGATCGCGCGCGAGCGGCGCACGCAAACCGATTACCTGCTCGGCGAGGACTGGATGGGCGGCGACGATTGCACCGGCCCCGTCGCGCTGGTCGGCGACTTCAACCTCGTGCCGCGCTCGCGACTCTATCACCGGCTGGCCAAGCGCATGCTCGATGTGCAACGCGCGCCCGGCATGGGACGTCCGCGCCCGACATTTCCCGCAGCCTTCCCGGTGCTGCGCATCGACCATGTGTTCACGCGCGGCGACATCAGCGTCCGGCGTGTGGAAGTCATCCGCAACGCGATCACGCGCGTCGCCTCCGACCATCTGCCGCTGGTCGTCGATCTCGACATTCATCCCGTCATCGGGCCGCGCCCATAAAAAATGGCCGGGACTGAGCCCGGCCATTTCAGATCTTTTTGCTGTTCGCCTTACACCGACGGGATCAGACCCTTCAGCGCCGGGAACCAGCCGCCGAGCAAAGTCTGCGGCCACGGAATGGTCAGCAGCTGATCAAACAGGACGTAGACGAAGAGCGTCAGCAGAATCGCCTGCGGAATGACCAACGACCAGCGCTCCTTGGTTTCTTCGAGGCGCATGAAGGCGATCACGAAGATCGGCACCGTCGGGATCAGACCTATGGTCGCCATGGAGGCCATGAACCCGATGAGCCAGCCGAAGAACATCGCCGCGCGGCGCAGAATCGTCCACGTGTCGAGATGATCGGTTGTGGCCTCGAGATCCATGTGGATCTTCTGCTCGATCTTCTCCGTCACCACCCCGGCCATTCCGACGTCAGTTGCGTCCTCAGGCTTGCGGAAGAGATAGTTGAAGAGCGAGATCGACAGGACGACGCCCGCCACCGAACCGACAATCATCGGCACGATCTTGGCGTGCATGTTCCAGGTCGAAGCTTCCGTCAGCATGTAGCCGAGGATGCAGAACAGGAACACGTAGAACAGCTGATCGGCCTTGAAGTTGGGCTTCATGTGGAAGCCGGTCAGCATCTGGCGAAGGCCGCCATGGATCTTGATGTCCTGCAGAAGCGGGCGCATCAGACCGAAGAACGCGAAGGCGAAGATGAGGATCACGATCGGACGCGAGAACCATTCCACGCCGTAACGCTGGATCGAGATGAACAGGTAACGCTCGACCACTTCGCCCAGCACGCAGCCGAGC
This sequence comes from Hyphomicrobiales bacterium, assembly GCA_025356415.1. GTDB lineage: Bacteria > Pseudomonadota > Alphaproteobacteria > Rhizobiales > Beijerinckiaceae > Terripilifer. The sequence continues at coordinate 6,672 of JANXTB010000132.1, read as the reverse complement.
AGGAGCGGCGGACGCGGCCACTTCAGCATCTTCATCACCCAGCCCAGAACGCCGAAGGCGAGAAGCGTGTAGAGGTCGCCCCAGTTACGCGAACCCTGGAAGGCGCCGATGTAGATGATCGACAGCGTCGCCGGCAGGATCAGCGTGTAGCGCAAGGTCGCCAGACGGGCGAACTGGGCGCTGAACAGGTAGCAGAGGCCCGCGCCAAGGACGTTGGCGAGCGCCACCGACCAGACCATCGCATAGGTCACGTCGAGGTTCTTGGTGAGCATGTCCGGTCCGGGAACCAGGCCATGGATCAGGAAGGCGCCGAGCAGGATCGCCATGCCGGCCGAGCCGGGCACGCCGAACGCGACAGTCGGGACGAGCGCGCCGCCCTCCTTCGCATTGTTGGCGCTTTCCGACGCGATGACGCCGCGCACGTCGCCCTTGCCGAAGGTGAGGGCGGCGCCCTTCTCCGTCTTGAGCGCATGGCCGTAGGCGAGCCAGTCGACGATGGCGCCGGAGAGTCCGGGGATCGCGCCGAGCGTCGCCCCCAGCCAAGAGCAGCGCAGGACGAGCCACCAATGAGTGAAGCAATCGCGCGCGCCCTGAATCATGCCGGACGCGGAGGTAGCGAGCTGTTTCGAGCCGGGCGCGATCGACTGGCGGGAAATGGCGAGGTCAGCCAGTTCCGGCAAGGCGAAGAGGCCGAGCACGATCGGCACGAGCGGCGCGCCTTCCCACAGGTACAGGCTGTCCAGCGTCCAGCGCAGGGTGCCGGTCTGGGGGTCGGAGCCGACCATGGAGATCATGAGGCCGATACAGCCCGCAGCAAGGCCACGGAGCGGCGCGCTGCCCGAGAGCACGGCCACCATGGATATGCCCAGCACCGCGAAGGCTAATAGCTCTGGAGAGCCGATAAACAGCATCATCGGACGCAGCACCGGCAGCAGCACGGCCATGAGCGCAGCGCCGAAAATGCCGCCCATCATCGACGACATGTAGGCCGCCGACAGGGCGCGGGACGCCTCGCCGCGCTTGGCCATGGGCAGGCCGTCGAGCACGGTGGCTGCGGAGCCTGCGCCGCCGGGCACGCCAAACAGAATGGCGGGGATGGGATCGCCCGTCGCCGTGGTCGCCCCGAGGCCGAGCAGCAGCGCCATGGCGGCATAGGGGTCCATGTTGAAGGTGAAGGGCAGGAGCAGCGCGGTGCCTGCCAGACCGCCGATGCCGGGCAGGATGCCGAGCACAAGGCCCATGATCACGCCCAGGAAGAGCAGCATCATCCGGAACGGATCTAGCAGCATGACGAACGCCTTTGCGGCGCTGTCGAGCATGGAGACGTCCATATTGATTAACCTCTCGAATTCACAACATTTGTCGGGGCCAGCCGCTCGGGGCCTTGGCCGGCGCAGTCAAAGTCAGGATCGAGGTCTGGAAGAGCGCGCCCGTGTGGTGCGCCCGACCGGCGCGCTTTGCGGCCGTTCGTCTTTCCGTTCCCTCCAACCGGGGGATTTGGCCAGAGCCATTCCCCTTCTGTTGGCTGGGATATAATCACAGCAAGAAGTTGAACGAAAGTCGCACTCGGCCGTGATTGTGACAAAGTTCACGCATGTTGCGGAGGTGCGTCGTTCGCGCTGGGACAGTGCGATAATTGCCGGTCCATCGGCTCCGCCAAGAGCTTTCCGCGCCGGGCATGATCGTTAGATCAATAGTAAATTCAGTTGCTTATTGAGCCAAACGTGAGCGCTGCGAAGCTAGGACCGCGGAGCTTGCAGGGGCCCCACGACGGGGCGTCCGAGCTGCGCCTTTCGGAGCAGGCGTTCGATTCGGGACGTCGACACAAAAAAAGCGCGGCCTTGTCAGGGCCGCGCACGAAAATGTGAAGACGTCACAGGTTAGTTCAGGCCGCTCGCGACGCTGTAAGCCGCTTCGGTCTTGCCGCGGACTTCGTCCTGCGTGACGCCCGGCGCGAGTTCGATCAGCGTCATGCCGCCCTTTCCGGCCTTGTCGATCGAGAAGACCGCAAGATCGGTGATCACGAGATCGACCACGCCGGAACCCGTCAGCGGCAGGTTGCAGCGATGCAGGAGCTTCGCGCCATCCTTGGCGACATGCTCCATCACCACGACCACCTTCTTGACGCCGGCGACAAGGTCCATCGCGCCGCCCATGCCCTTGACCATCTTGCCGGGGATCATCCAGTTCGCGAGATCGCCGTTTTCGGCGACCTGCATGGCGCCCAGGATCGAGAGGTCGATATGGCCGCCGCGAATCATCGCGAAAGAATCGGCGGACGAGAAATAACTCGTGGTCGGCAGCTCGGTGATCGTCTGCTTGCCGGCGTTGATCAGGTCGGCGTCCTCTTCGCCCTCATAGGGGAACGGGCCCATGCCGAGCATTCCGTTTTCGCTCTGCAACTGCACGGTCATGCCGGCGGGAATGTAGTTGGACACCAGCGTCGGAATGCCGATGCCGAGGTTCACATAATAGCCATCGCGCAATTCCTTTGCGGCGCGCGCAGCCATTTCATCACGGGTCCAGGCCATGTCGGTCTCTCCTTGAGCGTCTTCAGGCGCGCTTGCGGGTGGTGCGCTGCTCAATGCGCTTTTCGGCATTCGGCACATGTACGATGCGCTGGACGAAAATGCCGGGGGTGATGATGTGGTCGGGGTCGATTTCGCCCGGCTTCACGAGGTGCTCGACCTCAGCCACCGTGACCTTGCCGGCCGTCGCCATCATCGGATTGAAGTTTCGCGCGGTCTTCCGGTAGACGAGATTGCCTTCCGTATCGCCCTTCCAGGCGTGGACAATCGAGATATCGGCGACAAGGCCGCGCTCCATCACGAAGGTCTCGCCATCGAATTCGCGCAGGTCCTTGCCCTCGGCGATGACGGTGCCGACGCCAGTCTTTGTAAAGAAGGCCGGGATGCCTGCGCCGCCTGCGCGGATGCGCTCGGCCAGCGTGCCCTGCGGGTTGAATTCAAGCTCGAGCTCGCCGGCGAGGAATTGCTGCGCGAACAGCTTGTTCTCGCCGACATAGGACGAGATCATTTTCTTGATCTGCCGGGTTTCCAGCAGGATGCCAAGGCCGATGCCATCGATCCCCGCATTGTTGGAAATGACCGTCAGGTTCTTCGCGCCGGATTCCCGGATCGCCAGGATCAGCGTTTCCGGAATGCCGCAAAGGCCGAAGCCTCCCGACATGACGGTCATGCCATCCTTGAGAAGACCCGCCAGCGCGGATGTCGCGTCAGAATAAACTTTCCTCATGACCGTCGCCGGGCTCCCGTGCAAACTTTGCCTGAAACTATTCGGACGGATTGAGGAAACCAAGCCTTTTTCGCGGGTGCGGGATGAACCTTGGGTGGGGATCGAACATTGGCGCGCCATGGTCATTCCTCTGGCGCTCGTCTATATCGCCAAAGGGGGCTACGCCGGAGCGGGTTAGAAGAACATGAATTTCATCCGGGTCTATATCCGCGTCCTCAGAGAGCTCGGAAGCGAGTACCGCATCGCTGTGGTTCTGGTGCTCGCCAATCTGGCGCTCGCCGCGGCCCAGTTCGCCGAGCCTGTCCTATTCGGCCGAATCATCGACAAGCTGGCGACCGCGCAGAACCAGCCCGACTCCGTGCAATGGCAAGAGCTGACGCCCCTTGTCGGCGCTTGGGTCGGCTTCGGCCTGTTCACCATCGCGGCCGCGGTTCTCGTCGCCTTGCATGCGGACCGGCTCTCGCATCGCCGCCGGCTCGCCGTGACCGGCGCTTATTTCGAGCACGTGCTGCATCTGCCCTTGAGCTTCCACACGGCGAGCCATTCGGGGCGGTTGCTTAAAACCATGCTCGATGGCGCCAGCGGCATGGCGTCGATGTGGCTGTCGTTCTTCCGCGAGAATTGCGCGTCGATCATGGCGCTCGGCGTCATGCTGCCGCTGTCGCTGTTCGTGAACTGGCGGCTCGCCGGCTTGCTGATCGTGCTCGTCATCTTCTTCGGATTGCTGACCACCTTCGTGCTGCGCCGGACTGAAGGCATGCAGGGCCGCGTCGAGCAGTTCAACACCGATCTTGCCGAGCGCGCGTCGGATGCGCTGGGCAATGTTCCCGTCATCCAGAGCTTCACGCGCGTCGAATCCGAGACACGCGCCATGCGCCGCATCATCGACGATGTGCTGAGCGCGCAAATGCCGGTGTTGTCGTGGTGGGCGCTGGCCGCGGTGGCGACGCGCGCTTCCGCGACACTGACGCTCGTCGGCATCTTCCTTCTTGGCACGTGGCTGCATATGCGCGGGCTCGCGACCATCGGCGAAATCGTCGCCTTCATGAGTTTCGCGACCATGCTGATCGGACGGCTCGAGCAGATCGTCGGATTCGTGAACGCGGGCTTCCTGCTGACGCCGAAACTGCAGGAATTCTTCAATGTGCTCGACACGCAGCCGGGCGTGCACGACAAGCCGAATGCGCAGGATGTCGGCCGGCTGCAGGGCCGCGTCGCATTCGAGAATGTGACGTTCAGCTATGACGGGCGGCGCACGGCGGTGCAGGACGTGTCCTTCGTGGTCGAGCCCGGCGAAACCGTCGCGCTGGTCGGCTCCACGGGGTCGGGCAAGTCGACGACGCTCAGCCTGCTGCATCGCGTGTTCGATCCGCTGCATGGCGCCGTCAAGATTGACGGCATCGACATTCGCGATATGACGCTCGTCTCGATGCGGCGAAACATCGGCGTCGTCTTCCAGGAGCCGATGCTGTTTGCGCGCTCGATCGAAGAGAACCTGCGCGTCGGCAAGCCGGACGCCACCGATGAGGAAATCCAAGTCGCGCTGGAGCGCGCGCAGGCGCTCGATTTCGTCGGTCGCCAGAGCGATGGATTGATGACGCTGGTCGGTGAGCGGGGACGCTCGCTGTCAGGCGGCGAACGGCAGCGCGTGTCAATTGCGCGCGCGCTGCTGAAAGATCCGCCGATCATGATCTTCGATGAGGCGACCAGCGCGCTCGACGCGACGACCGAACGCCAGTTGCAAAAAGCGCTCGATGCCGCGACCGCGGGCCGCACGACCTTCGTGATTGCGCATCGCCTCGCCACCGTGCGCAACGCGACGCGCATCCTCGTCTTCGATCAGGGTCGCGTCGTTGAAACCGGCACGTTCGATGAGCTCGTCGCGCAGAACGGGCGTTTCGCAGCGCTCGCACGCGCGCAATTCATGGCCGCCGAACCAGCGCCCACGCCAACCGTCGATGGCGCGGGCGAGAAGGTGCCGGCCTAATTAGAGAGTTCGTCCTTCAGGAACGCGAGGACGTCGACGCTCGATATATTCTTGGCGACGAAGCTCTTGCCGATGCCACGCGCGAGGATGAAGGTCAGCGCGCCGCGCTCGACCTTCTTGTCCTGATACATGGCGTCGAGAATCGTCTGCGCGTCGGCGGTCCAGCCCGGAATGGCGTGAATGCGCGTCGGCAGGCCGACGGCGGCCAGATGCGCAATGGCGCGATCGGCTTCCTCGTGCGAGCACTGGCCGAGCCCTGCGGAAAAGCGGAACGCGCACGCCATGCCAATGGAAACGCCTTCGCCATGCACGAGGCGCGAGCCGTCGTAACGCGTAAGCGATTCCAGCGCGTGGCCGAATGTATGGCCGAGGTTGAGCAGCGCTCGGTCGCCCTGTTCGGTTTCATCGCGAATGACCACGGACGCTTTCGATGCGCAGCTCGTCGCGATCGCATGCGTCAGTTCAGGGCCGGCGCCGAACACGCCGCGCCAGTTGTTTTCAAGCCATGCGAAAAACTCGGCGTTGTCGATCAATCCGTATTTGGCGACTTCCGCATAGCCGGCGCGGAATTCGCGCTCGGGCAGAGTCGAAAGCGCGCCGGTGTCGGCGAGCACGAGCGAGGGCTGATGAAAGGCGCCGACGAGATTTTTCCCATGCCGCGAATTGATGCCGGTCTTGCCGCCGACGGAAGAATCTACTTGCGAAAGTAGCGTCGTCGGAATTTGCACGAAACGCATGCCACGCCGCACGCTCGCCGCCGCAAATCCTGCGAGATCACCAATCACGCCGCCGCCGAGCGCGATCACGAGATCGCGGCGTTCCATGCGCGATTCAATGATCGAATCGCAAACCGTCGCGAAGGTCTCGTAGGATTTAGACGCTTCGCCCGGCTCGACGATGCAGCGCGTGTGGCGGATGCCGGCCATGTCGAGCCCGGCTTCCAGCGAGGGCAGGTGGCGCTCGGCGACATTCCGGTCGGTGATGACCGCGCAGGCCGAACCGGGGAAGAGGCGTGCGATCTGCGCGCCGGCTTCTTCGATGAGATGCGAACCGATGAGAATGTCGTAGCGGCGCGCGCCGAGTTCGACGGGGACGCGGGTGACGGCGGGCGGTTGCGGCATATGATTTCCTGGCGCCAGATCGTGCGCATGAGGCTCGGGGCCGGTGTCGGGCGGCAGCCCGCGTTCGAGCGCGACGAGGATGTTTTCGACGACGCCGTCATGCGGTCCGTCGCTGGACATCACGGTGTAATCGGCGAGTGCGTAGACCGGATAACGATCGTCGATCAGTCGCTGCATCGTGGTTTCGGGGTCTTCGGTGTGCAGCAGCGGACGGTTAGAGCGTTTGCGTACGCGGCGCATCAGCACGTCGAGATCAGCCTTCAGCCAGATCGATACACCCTTGATATGGATGAGATCGCGGGTGCGCAC
>JANXTB010000203.1 GCA_025356415.1 Hyphomicrobiales bacterium | reverse complement strand
ATCGCAACAAGGCGCAGACGAGGCCGACGCCATGCAGCGCCTGCGACGAGGCCATCAGGTCCGATGTGCGCAGGCGCATGGCCTCTAGCGCGTAGAGGCCGAGATGTTCCTCGATGCGCGCGCGCCATGTGGCGTCCACCGAATTGCCCGGCTGCAGCACGGGCTGCATGGCGCGAGAGCGGCCCGAGCGCACCATTCCAAGATGGCGGCCATGCTCGCGGGTCATCAATTCCGCAATAACGCTCGATTCGCCATGACGGCGAACGCCCAGCACGAGAGCTTCGTCACGCCATTCCATTGAGGCGCTCCAAAGGCGCCGTCATTCCGAGCCGGAGGCGAAGAACTGACGGCGCAAGTTTCATCACAAATCGCCAAGGTTGAGGTCGCTATTATACTCCACGCCCTCGACATCCTTGGTGATGGCCTGCCCGCAAATCACGCGGCCTTTCACGGGATCGAAGGTCAGCGTAGGCGGGCCGTATAGCGACCAGCCCTTGTTGATGGCGCCGGTCACGCGATGACAGAAAGTCGAATCGTCCGGGCCTGTCAGGTAGCGATAGGCGGTGAAACGCTTGCGCGAAGAGAGCGGCGACGTCGCCATCGAGTCCTCCGTTTATTTCTTGCGTTATTTCCTCGGAAATTCGAGTCCCATTTCGCGGTAGCGCTCGGGATCGTCGCCCCAGTTTTCGCGCACCTTCACGAACAGGAAGAGATGGATCTTGCACTCCGCCGCTTCCATGATGTCCTTGCGCGCGGCGGTGCCGATTGACTTGATCGTGCGTCCGCCCTCGCCGATGACGATTTTCTTATGGCCTTCGCGGGTCACATAGATCGTCTGCTCCACGCGCGCCGAACCATCGGGCTGCTCCTTCCAGAGCTCCGTTTCGACAGTCGACTCGTAGGGCAATTCATCGTGCAGGCGCTCGAACAATTTCTCGCGCGTGATCTCGGCGGCAAGTGAGCGCAGGGGCGCGTCGGAAACCTGATCTTCCGGATAAAGCCACGGGCCCGGCGCCATCATCGGCGCGAGCGTTTCGCGCAGCTTCTGCAGGCCATGCCCCTTCAGCGCGGAGATCATGAACGTGTCGGTGAACTGCACCTTTTCGTTCAAGTCAGCAGCCAGTTTCAACAGGCGCGGATGATCGATGGAATCGATCTTGTTCAGCACCAGCACCTTCTTCTGGCCGACCTGCGCCAGCTTCTTCAGGATGTTCTGGACTTCGTCGGTGATGCCCTTCTTCACGTCGACGAGCAGCGCGATCACGTCAGCGTCGCCCGCGCCGCCCCAGGCGGACGTCACCATGGCGCGATCGAGCCGGCGCTTGGGCGCGAAAATGCCCGGCGTGTCGACGAAGATGATCTGCGCATTGCCTTCAATGGCGATGCCGCGCACCAGCGAGCGCGTGGTCTGCACCTTGCGCGAGACGATCGTCACCTTGACGCCGACGAGCGCATTCATCAGCGTCGACTTGCCAGCGTTCGGCGCCCCGATCAGCGCGACGAAGCCGCAGCGCGTGTTGTCCGTGTCGCTCATGTTTCAGCCTGCGCTTTGTCGCCAGCCCAAACGCCCTCACGGATGAGAAACGCCTGTGCGGCTGATTGTTCCGCGATGCGCTTGGAAGCCCCTGTGGCCTCCGCGCCATCCATATTTTCGATCTCGACCGCGATCACGAAGACCGGCGCATGGGGTGGTCCCGAACGCGCGACTTCACGATAGACCGGCGTAGGCTTGCCGCGCGCCTGCGCCCATTCCTGCAAGGCGGTCTTGGGGTCGCGCAACGGGCGCCGCGGCGCATGCATCCGCGATGTCCACGCGCGGACGACGGCGTCGCGCGCCGCCTCGAAACCGGCATCGAGAAACACCGCGCCGATCAGCGCTTCGCAAATGTCGCCCAGAATGGCGACTTTCTTTCGCCCGCCGGTCTGCGCCTCGCCTTCCCCAAGCCGGATGTGCGGGCCCACGCCCCACTCGATCGCGACTTCGGCGCAGCTTTCCTTGCGCACGAGATCAGCCAAACGCCGTGACAGCTCGCCTTCGGCGGCGTCAGGAAACGTGCGGTAGAGCATGTCGGACACGGCCAGACCCAGCACGCGGTCGCCAAGAAACTCGAGCCGCTGATAGGTGTCGCTTCGCGCCACATCACCTGAGGCGGCGCTGACATGCGTCAACGCGCGCGACAGCAGCTTGGCGTCCGAGAATGTATGGCCGATCGCCGCTTCAAGCGCGGAGACCGGCGGTTTGACGAGACGCGCCATCAGCGCACCGGCTGGAACAATCGGCTCCAGCGGACTGTCCACGGCCACTTCCAGAATTGCCAGGCGGCCTCGCCTTCATCGACCGAGAAGAAGATCACTTCGGCGCGGCCGACGAAATTCTCGAACGGCACGAAGCCGACGCCGCCCTCTTCCGGCGAGACGCGCGAATCCGTGGAATTGTCACGGTTGTCGCCCATCATGAAATAATTGCCGGCGGGCACTTCGAAGACTTTGGTGTTGTCATAATAGCCGGTGTCGCCGTCGCGCTCGATGACGAGATGAGACACGCCGCCCGGCAGTGTTTCCTTGTAGGTCGGCACAGGCGTCTCGCGCCCGAACGCGTCGCGCGTGACGATCTTCTGTGCGGGCTCGCGCGGCACGGTCTGGCCGTTGATCGTGAGACGCCCCTGCACCATCTGCACGCGGTCTCCCGGCAGGCCGATGACGCGCTTGATGTAATCGGTCGAGCCGTCGCGCGGAAGCTTGAACACGGCAATGTCGCCGCGTTTGGGCTCAGACGCCATGATGCGCCCCGAGAAGATCGGCGGGGCGAAGGGCAGCGAGAATTTCGAATAGCCGTAGCTATATTTCGAGACGAACAGGTAATCGCCGATGAGCAGCGTCGGAATCAGCGAACCCGATGGAATGTTGAAGGGCTGGAACAGGACGGTGCGCACGACAAGCGCGATCAACAGCGCCTGCACGATTACCTTGATCGTTTCGCCGATACCGCCTTCCTGCGCCTTGGAGGCTTTCTTGCTGTTCAAGCCGACAGGCTCGCTCATGGGATCACTCATATTTGGCGACTCATGCGCCCGGCGGGGCGCAACGCCCCTGAAGGTTGGCAGCTATAGCGACTGCGCACCGCAGAGGGAAGTGCGGCGGAATGTACGGCGAATGTTGGGCGCCGCTGGCAGGCGCGCCTTTATCTCCGTTTCGGGCGGGCCTATCATTGTTGAAGGCTGGGAGTGACTGCGCAACCTTTGGGGGACGCCATGTCGCAGATGGACGCCGCTTTTCAGGGGTCGATCCCCTCGATCTACGAAAATAATCTCGTGAACATGTATTTCGCGCCTTATGCGCGCGACCTTTGCGAGCGGCTCGCGGCTGGCGCCCCGCGCCGCATCCTCGAAATCGCCGCCGGCACCGGCGCCCTGACGCGCCTTCTGCGCAAGCGCCTGCCCGACGCCGCGATCACCGCGAGCGACCTCAACCAGGCGATGCTCGACGTCGCGGCAAAGATCGTCGGCGACGGCGGGGTCGAATGGCGCCAGGCGGACGCCAGCGACCTGCCCTTCCCGGACCAGTCATTCGACGCCGTCGGCTGCCAGTTCGGCGTGATGTTCTTCCCCGACAAGGTGAAAGCCTATGCGGAAGCCAGGCGCGTGCTCGTGCCGGGCGGCTTGTTCCATTTCAACGTCTGGGACAAGGTCGAAACCTGCGACTTCGCCCGCGTCATCACCGAGGCGATGGCCGAGCTTTATCCCAAGGATCCGCCGACCTTCTTCCAGCGCGTGCCGCACGGCTATTCCGACGAAACGCAAATTACACGCGATCTCAAAGCCGCGGGTTTCAAGGACATTCAATTCGAAAACATCGAGCATCGCAGCATTTCGCCCTCTGCCTTGGAGGCCGCGAAGGGCCTCTGCGAAGGCACGCCGCTGCGCTCGGAAATCGAGGCGCGAAAGAGCCCAACACTCGAAGAAGCGACGCGCCACGCCACGGAGGTTTTCATTGGACGCTTCGGCCGGGGCGAGATCGCCGGCGGCATGCAGGCGATACAGGTGTCGGCGACGCGCCCCTGACGCGTTCAGGCGAGCGGCCGCGCCTCGATGATCACATGCGCCATAGCGGTGGGAAATTCGTCCGTGATGGTGAGGTGGATGACTGCCGCATGACCCGGCGGCGTGATCTCGGCCAGCCGCCGCGCGGCGCCGCCCGTCAGCGCCATGGTGGGCTGCCCGCTGGCTAAGTTCACCACGCCCATGTCGCGCCAGAACACGCCACGCCGCAGGCCGGTGCCGAGCGCTTTCGCACAGGCTTCCTTGGCGGCGAAGCGCTTGGCGTAGGACGCCGTGCGCTGGGCGCGACGGTCTGATTTTCTCTGCTCGACGGGCGTAAAGCAGCGGGCGACGAACCGCGCCCCGTGACGTTCCAGCACGCGCTCGATCCGGCGGATGTCGCAGAGATCGGAGCCGATGCCGAGAATCATGGTCAGGCTCCGCCCAGTCCGCCGTTCCTGCCCTCGTTCATGGCCTCGCGCATCGTGCGGATCGCCTCGGGCAGGCCCACGAACAAAGCCTCGCCCATCAGGAAGTGCCCTATGTTCAGCTCAACCACCTGCGGCAGCGCGGCGATGATGCGCGCCGTCTCGTAATCGAGCCCGTGCCCGGCGTGGCACTCGATCCCGAGCGCGGCGGCCTTGGTGGCGGCGAGCTGGATGCGCTCGAATTCGCGCGGCGCATCGTTCGAGCCTTCCATCACCGCCTCGCACCAGGCGCCCGTGTGCAGCTCGACCACCGGCGCGCCGATGGAACGCGCGGCCTCCAGCGCGGCGATCGACGGCTCGATGAACAGCGACACGCGAATGCCAGCCGCTTTCAACCGTGTCGTCGCCTCGCGAATGTGGTCGTGCCCGCCGATCACGTCGAGCCCGCCCTCGGTCGTGCGCTCGGTGCGCTTTTCCGGCACCAGGCACGCGGCATGCGGCTTGGTCGCCAGCGCGATGCCGACCATCTCTTCGGTCGCGGCCATTTCGAAATTCAGCGGCTTCGAGATGATCGCCATCAGGCGGCGGATGTCCTCGTCGCGAATGTGTCGGCGATCCTCACGCAAATGCGCGGTGATGCCGTCAGCGCCGGACTCAATGGCCAGCAGCGCGCCGCGCACGGGATCGGGCAACGCGCCGCCGCGCGCATTCCGCACGGTCGCGATGTGATCGATGTTGACGCCAAGACGAAGCCGCGGCGCGCTCATGATTTAAACCTTCAGTCCGCGACTGCCGGGCTTCACCGGCGGCATGGCCGCCAGTTCAGGCGGCAGATTGTCGGGCGAATAATTCGGAATATCCATGGTCGCCAGCGCGACCACCGGCACGCCGACTTCGGCGCGGCCGCCCGAGCGATCGATCAGGCAAGCAGCCGCCACAACCTGCGCGCCGCCCGTCAGATGCTCCTGCAGCGAGTCCAGCGTCTCGCGCACGGACAGGCCTGTCGTGACAATGTCCTCGACGGTGATGACCTTGGCGCCCGGCTCGATCTCGAAGCCCCGCCGCAGCGCGAACTTGCCGTTCTCGCGCTCCACGAAGATCGCCTTGGCGCCCAGCTGGCGAGCCGTCTCATAGCCCGGCACGATGCCGCCGACTGCCGGCGACACGACGACATCAATCTTGCCGAACCGGGCTTCGATCTTCTCGGCCAGCGCCTTGCACAGCCGCTCGGTGCGCTTGGGGTCCTGGAAGACGAACATCTTCTGCAGGAACACGGGGCTGCGCAGACCCGACGTCAGGATGAAATGCCCCTGAAGCAGGGCTCCCGCCGCCCGGAATTCGTCCAGAACCTCGTTCTCGGTCATGCGTCAGCCCCTGTCTTGATGGCGGGTGTTTTAGGGCGGCTTGAGGCACGGCACAAGGTGCTCACCTCGTCATTGCGAGAAGCGAAGCGACGCGGCAATCCATCTAGCGGCAGCCATCAGATGGATTGCCGCGTCGCCTACGGCTCCTCGTAATGACGATCGGTTGGTCACTCCGCCGCATCCGCCAGAAACGCGCCCGACTGCGTCTCCACCAGCCGCCGATACATCCCGCCCTCGCGCGCCATCAGCGATGTGTGGGTTCCGTCCTCGACAATCCGGCCCCGGTCGAACACCAAAATCCGGTCCAGCCGTTGCACGGTGGACAGCCGGTGCGCGATGACGATGGTCGTGCGCCCGGCCTCGAGCCGGTCCATCGCCTCGCGGATATAGGTCTCCGACAGGCTGTCGAGGCTCGATGTCGCCTCGTCCAGGATGAGGATCGGCGTCGCTGCCAGAATCGCGCGGGCAATGGCGACGCGCTGGCGCTCGCCGCCGGACAGTTTCACGCCGCGCTCGCCGACCAGCGTTGCGTAGCCCTTCGGCAGCGCGCGCACGAATTCGTCCACATGCGCGAGCTTGGCGGCCTCGACAATTTCGCGCTCCGTCGCGCCGGGGCGGCCGTAGGCGATGTTCTCGGCGATGGAGCGGTGGAACAGAACCGGCTCCTGCGGCACGAGGCCAACCGCCTCGCGCAGCGACGCCTGCGTGACCTCCGCAATGTCCTGCCCGTCGATGACGATGCGCCCGCTATCGAGATCGTAAAGCCGCTGGATGAGCTTCACGAAGGTGGACTTGCCCGCGCCCGACTGGCCAACGAGGCCGACCTTCTGCCCAGCGGGAATTTGCAACGAAAAATCCTCGTACAAAGGCGCCCGCGCGCCCTTGTAGGCAAACACGACATGTTCGAACGCCAGCGCGCCACGGCTGACCGCAATCGGCTTGGCGCCGGGAACATCGGCCACCTGCAGCTCGGCGTCACGGAAATCCAGCACGTCGTCCATGTCGTTGATGGTGCGCTGGAGCGAGCGCACGTGCTGCGCGATGTCGCGCAGATAACCGGTGATCAGGAACTGTGTGGCGATGAGCGAGGTGATGTCGCCGGGCGTCGCGCGCCCCTGCGTCCACAGCCAAAGACCCGTGCCCAGCATGCCGATCTGCAAGATCACCAGCAGCGCGGCCTGCACGAGGCCCGACACCGCGCTGCGATCCCACGAGCGCACCGCGCGCCATTCCCAGCCCTTGGCGACATCGGCGAATTGATCGTCCTCGCGCT
>JANXTB010000176.1 GCA_025356415.1 Hyphomicrobiales bacterium | reverse complement strand
GTCTTCCTCTCGAACACCAATCACGAGGAAGACCAGCCGGTGCATCTGAAGTTGAAAGATCCGAACGTGCCCGTGCGCGACAATCTTCCGCGCTACGGCGAACCGGCGCGGCTGTATTGCCCGGCGGGCGTGTACGAGATTGTCTACGCCGACGAGGCGGCGAAGAAAGATCCGCGCTTCGTGATCAACGCGCAGAATTGCGTTCATTGCAAAACCTGCGACATCAAGGATCCCGCACAGAACATCGTCTGGGCGACGCCTGAGGGCGGCGGCGGGCCGAACTATCCGAATATGTAGTTTGGCCGCAGCGCGCGTCCCTCTCCCGCGCGGGCGGGAGAGGGTGGCATGCGAAGCATGACGGGTGAGGGCGCCTGCAACCCCGCACACCTTTGCAATTCTGAAGCGACGGCGCCGCCCTCATCCGTCGCGCTGTGCGCGCCACCTTCTCCCGCCAGCGCGGGAGAAGGGCGAGCCCCATCACCCCGGCCGCTTCGTCCCGAGCGGGCGCTCTTCCAGGAAGAGCAGCGACACCAGCGACGCGCCGAGACATCCGGCCGCGACCAGAAATAACGTGCGGAACGCATTCGCCGCAGCGGCAGAATCGCCGTCCGGCAGCGCGTGCAGCACGATCACGCCGAAGATCGCGACGATGAATGTCGAGAACAGCCCGCGCACGAAGGCCATCGAACCGACAGCCGTGCCGAGCCGATGCTGCGGCATGGTGTTCTGCATCGACACCGATGTGACCGGCGCGACGGGTCCGAACGAAAAGCCCCAGATGGCCAGCACGATCTGCAATTCGAGAAACTCCATGCCAGCAGCGCGCCACGCCATCCACAGCGTCGCGCCGATGCAGACGACGAGCGAAACGAGCGGGATGCGCTTGTAATGCGTGATCCGTGACGCAAGCTGCGCGCCGGTCAGCGCGCCGAGATTGAGGCCCACCATGACGATCATCAGCGACAGGCCCGATTGCGACGGCGTCATGCCCGACATGGTTTGCAGCCAGACGGGCAGATAAATGTTGAGTCCGATGATGCCGCTCCATCCGAGCGCGTTGGCGATCACCGCCCAGCGCACGATGCGGTTCGTGATGATGTCGAGCGGGATCAGCGGCTCGGGCGCGGTTTGCAGCCGCCGCACAAAACCGATCCACAGCAGCAAGGACAGAATCGCGAGCCCGGCGATCTGCGGCGACGCCCAAGCGTAAGTCTTGCCGCCAGCTGTCAGCACGAACATTGACGACAGGCTGGCGCCGACGATCAGCAGCGCGCCCGCGAGATCGAGCTTGTGGTATTGATGGAAAGACGGGAGCTTCAGAAGTAGCCGCCGCGTGATGACGAGCGCAAGAAATGCGAAGGGCAGGGGCGTCCAGAAGATCGCCGACCAGTGCACATATTCGGCGAAGAAGCCGCCGAGCGCTGGCCCCATGGCGCCCGCCGTGATGTAGACCAGCGAGAAGTAAGTGTAATAGCGCGCGCGATATTTGGGCGGCGCGAGATCGCCGAGCACGGTCATCGGAATTGACGTCAGCCCGCCAGCTGCAATGCCCTGCACGGCGCGCGCGGCGACCAGCATGGTGATGTTGGGCGCCAGCGCGCAGGCGAGCGAGCCCGCGATGAACACCCACAACGCGATCTGCATCGTCGCGCGGCGCCCGTGCGTGTCCGAGAATTTTCCGAACAGCGGTGTCGCTGCGGTCTGCGTCAGCAGATAGGCGGTGATGATCCACGACAGGTCGCCGGAGGCGCCCAGCGCCCGCCCGATGGTCGGCAGCGCGCTCGCCGCAATGCTCTGCGACAGCGAGCCGAGAAACAGCGGCAACAGCACGCCAAAGACGATGACCATCGTCTCGCGGTGAGAGAGCGGCGGCTTTCTTTCAGTGTCGGTGGTCACGCTCTGCGGCCCCCCGCACATGACCCGTCATTGCGAGGAGCGAAGCGGGCCGGGGGGGCGTTCCTGGGGAGCATCATTCTTCTGTTTGTTTTTGACCTTCGCACAAGGTAACCATCGGGGGCGCCGAAGGCCAGAGAGGGATTCCATGAGCGACGTATCCGCACGCAAGCCGGCAGCCAAGATGCCGCCCGAGCTGATCATCGTCGCCGCCTGCGCCATTTCAATGCTGACCTTCGGGCCGCGCGCCGCATCCGGTAATTTCCAGATGCCGGTCCTCGCCGAGTATGGCTGGGGGTCCGACACCTTCTCGTTCGCGCTCGCCATTCAGAATTTGCTCTGGGGCATGGGCCAGCCTTTTGCGGGCGCGCTTGCCGATAAATTCGGATCGGTGCGCGTGCTCTCGGGTGGCGCTCTCTTGTATGCGTCCGGCCTCGCGCTGATGGCGTTCTCCGACACGCCCGCACTGTTCACGCTCACCGCCGGCGTGCTCATCGGCTTCGGCCTGTCGGGCTGCGCCATGTCGCTGGTCGTCGGCGCGCTGGCGAAGCTCTTGCCGGACAGCAAGCGCTCGATGGGTTTCGGCGCCGTGACGGCGGCGGGTTCGTTCGGCCAGTTCGTGTTCTCGCCCTTGTCGGGCGGCCTGATCCAGAGCTTCGGCTGGCATTGGACGGCGTTGTTCTTCGCGGTGCTGATGCTCGCCATTCTGCCGCTGTCGCTTGCTGTCGCGAGCCCCGCCAATGTCGCGCCCCTCGCAGGCGCCCCCAAGCAGCAGACGACGCGCGAAGCAATCACGGAGGCGCTGTCGCATCGCTCCTACGTGTTGGTCGTGCTCGGCTTCTTTACGTGCGGCTTCCAACTCGCCTTCATCACCGTGCATTTCCAGAAATACATCGTGGAAGCGGGGCTTTCACCGCAGGTCGGTTATTGGGCTTTCGCACTGGTCGGGCTGTTCAACATCATCGGCTCGCTGACGGCGGGCTATTATTCGAACCGCATGCCGCGCCGCTACATTCTGTCGTTCATCTATTTCAGCCGCTCGCTGGTGACGATCATGTTCCTGCTGCTGCCGCCGTCCGCCATGAGCGCCTATGTGTTCGGCGCGCTGTCGGGTCTGCTGTGGCTCTCCACCGTGCCGCCGACGTCGGGCCTCATCGGGCAGATGTTCGGCACGCGCTATTTCGCTATGCTGTACGGCTTCGCCTTCTTCTCGCATCAGGTCGGCGGCTTTCTCGGCGTGTTGCTGGGCGGCGTGCTGCGCGAGGCGACGGGCTCCTACAACATCGTCTGGGGCCTCTCGGTCGCGCTCGGCGTCGCCTCGGCGCTGATCAACCTGCCGGTGGTCGAAAGGCCGGTGGTCCGAAAGGAGCAAGCCGTAGCGGCTTGACCCCGTCGGCCTGAGCGCAAATGTTTCCTCGTCATTGCGAGCGCAGCGAAGCAATCCATCTAACGGCTGCCGCTAGATGGATTGCTTCGTCGCTTCGCTCCTCGCAATGAGGAACACGTAAGGAGGAAAGCCGATGTCCACGTTTAAAGCTGTCCGGATCGACAAGGACGACGCGGGCTATCGCGCCGCTTTCGCAGACTTCACCGACGCCGACCTGATGGATGGCGACGTCACCGTGCGCGTCACGCATTCGACGGTAAATTACAAGGACGGCCTCGCCATCACCGGCAAGTCGCCCGTCGTGCGCAAATTCCCGATGATCCCCGGCGTCGATTTCACAGGCGTGGTGGAGAGCTCCGCGAGCGCCGAATTCAAACCCGGCGACAAGGTCATCCTCAACGGCTGGGGCGTTGGCGAGGGGCACTTCGGCGGCTTCTCGCAAAAGGCGCGGCTGAAAAGCGAGTGGCTGGTGCCCTTGCCCGATGGCCTTGCGCCAGAACAGGCAATGGCGATCGGCACCGCTGGCTACACGTCGATGCTCTGCCTGATGGCGCTTGAAAAGCACGGCGTCACGCCGGCCATGGGCCCGGCCATCGTCACCGGCGCCGCGGGCGGCGTCGGCTCTGTCGCGGTCGCGCTTTTGAAGAATGCGGGCTGGCATGTGATCGCCTGCACGCGCCGCCCCGAGGAGGCCGATTATCTGAAAGGCCTCGGCGCGGACGAGATCCTCGACACGAAGGAATTCGAGGCGCCGCCGCGCCCTCTCATGAAAGAGCGCTGGGCGGCGGGCATCGACGCCGTCGGCTCGCTGACGCTGGCGCATGTGCTGGCGGCGACAAAATACAATGGCGCGATCGCCGCCTGCGGTCTGGCTCAAGGCATGGACCTGCCGACCACCGTCGCGCCCTTCATCCTGCGCGCCGTGGCGCTGCTTGGCGTGGAAAGCGTGCAATGCTCGAAGGCGCGTCGCATCGAGGCGTGGGGCCGCCTGGCGCGCGAACTCGACAAGGCGAAGCTCGCTTCCATGACGACGCATGTACCTTTCGACAAGGTGATGGACGCCGCGCGCGACATCGTCCAGGGCAAGGTGCGCGGACGCATCGTCGTCGACATAGCCTAGCTGCGGAACTTGGCTCGTGACGGGGCGTTGCTTTGCCATGAGCATCGCTTTCATGAAAGAACCCGACGGCGACGTCTTCGATGACATCGCCGATCGGCCCCTGAGCCCGCATCGCAATCTCGTCACCCCGGAAGGGCTGGCGCAGATCGATGCCGAGATCGAGCGCCTGCATGCGCTGGTCAGCCGGGCGCAGGAAGCGAAGGACCGCACCGCGACCGCCCGCGCCCAGCGCGACCTGCGCTACTGGCAGGCGCGCCGCGCCTCAGCCGAGCTCGTGCCGCCGATGGCCGACCGGGCGAAAGTGCACTTCGGTTCGAATGTGAAGATCCACTACCAAGACGGGCGCGAAATGAAATTCCGCATCGTCGGTGAGGATGAGGCCGATCCGGCCAAGGGCACGATTTCCTACGTGTCGCCGATGGCGCGCGCGCTGATTTCGAAAGAAGTCGGCGATACGGCGCGGGCGGGCGGACAGGACGTGGAGATTGTGGGAATAGAGTAGGCGACGGGCGGGCGTCCCCTTCTCCCGCGCTGGCGGGAGAAGCAACTATCGTTGAGGGTCGCCCACGGGGTCCCTCGGGCGAGGACTGCGTTGGCGTAGGTGACGAGTTTTCGGGCGCAGGCGACGTCGGCGACGTTGTGGTGCTTGCCCG
>JANXTB010000215.1 GCA_025356415.1 Hyphomicrobiales bacterium | reverse complement strand
TTCCGCACATGCGCTTTGGCATAATGCGTAGGCAATCGGCGGCAGCGTCTCCAGTCTCCCTGGACCTTCACGCCGACTTGAGAGGGCCTCCCGCTGCGCATGGCGGTCGAGGCCCCCTCCTACTGTATCGACGCAGGCTCCGCGTCGAGTGATCCGCAGGTCCTGAATTCCTGCCGATCCGAGGGCTCCAGACAGGTCTTTGGTCATTCCCGTCTGGAGCCCTTCCCCTCACGGGCAAGGATATGCGGCAGCGATTGCGCGACGAACGGCAAAGAAGCCCGGTTCGGAGCGATACTGCGGCTGACGGTCCAGAAAGTTCGCGACGATTTCCGTCGCGGCTCCCATTGCAAGGGTCTTTGGAGGACAGGCGCGCGGCACAATAGCGGCATGCGGCTTCTGAACGCCCTCCATAGCAAGTGCGTCCAAAGCACCCGTGACAAACCCTGTGCAGCGGCCCGCATTGTAAACGAGCTGAGGGTTGGTCGACTTCCAATTCTCGCGGATCACCGTGAGGTACGAACGGCAGACTTCGGCAAGATCGTTGCCGGACACGTATGCGACTGTTCCCGCGTCTTGCGCGGCGGCGGCTCCAGTCATTGAACAGACGATCAGCGCGCACGCGAATAGCTTCTTCATGGTTGCTCGCAATCTGGAAATGGACACCGTGGCGTCCCTTCACGGGGCCTTGTTGGTCGCCTTAGGATCGAAGCGCAGGATGGTCGTGCGCCAGCCCTCGGGAAATGCTCTCAAGGAGGCCGTCACGTTCAAGGGCGAGCATCGCTGAACGACTCGGACGGTGGCCTCAGAAAAGGCAAGCAGCTCTTTAGCGTCGGGCCTGCGGCTCTCTCCGGTCGGTATCGTAGGATTCAGCAGTTTCGCATCCGTCAACACGCCTTGGAGATCATATTGCGCTTTGATTTGCGGCACATAGTCGAATCGGGCAAGCAACGAACGTGGCTCGAATTTCAGCCAACAGGTTTGAATCTGCCGGTAGAGATCGGCTTGTGCGGCTTGCAAAAGGGTCCGCCGTTGCCGCTCCTTTGCTTCGGCCTCTGCATCGAGCTTCTTCTGGATCTGTTCGAGCCGGGTGCTTTCAAGAGTCCCCGAAGGGGGCGTGATGTAATCCGCAGGCACGCGGACAGATGGCACAAGTTTCGGCTGTAAGGCGGCTGGATCCTGCGCCTTCGCGCCGCCGATGAATGCGCAGGCGAGCGATGCGAACGCGAATGCTCTCTTCATTTCCGCCCCCTTCAGTTTAGCCCGAGACCGTAACAGCTCAGATGGAAATGGCGAAGTATGTTTCGAGTTTGGCCAAGGCGCGCGACTTTCCATCGGCATAACGTATCGGTAGCTTGATGGTCATTGCCTAAGAGCTTCCAGGGCTTTGACGCGGGCTTCAAGCGCCTCGTTACTCTGGATCGTGTAGACCAAGCTGGCGGCCGATATAAAAACCGCCAGCAGCCCGACGAACATTGAGACAAACTCAATCCGTTTGCTGGTCGACTGAGCCTCTCGGTATAGGCCGATCCACCATGCGACCGCTCGGCCGATTGAGTAACCGCCAATAAGAGCGGTGCATATAATTCCGACTGCTTGGCCCCAGATCGTATTGAACATTCCTTAAATCCATGATTCGCGATGGTCCGGGCCAAAATAGCAGAAAAATTCGCAACCCCTAGCGCTGGTCCAGGCGAGCACGTTCACCCCCCATGGCCGCCCTGACCGATGGCTTGCGATGGCGCTGGCGCGGTGGCGGCGACGGGCTCTGGTCGCCTCGTGATGTAGGCGTGCGATGGGTAAACTTGAAAGATACTATTGCGGATCAAGGACATCTTGACTCAGTTCACGGAAAAGATTCACAATTGCAAACGTTCGATTGAAGTTGAGACGCGACGCAATCGCGCATCGCATCGCAATCACGAGAGGAGATCGGATCGCATGGAACGCCTTATCGCATATGTCCGCACGTCGACCGCAAGGCAGTCGCTCGGCCTCGACGCGCAAAGACATGCAATCCGCTCTTTTTGTTCCGGCGGCGCCGAGGTCATCGCCGAGTATGTCGAGCAGGAGTCCGGCAAGCGTCACGACAATCGGCCGCAACTCGCTAAAGCGCTTGCCCATTGTCGTCGCGCTCGGGCGAAACTCTGCATTGCCAAACTCGACAGACTGGCGCGCAACGTCGCTTTTATCTCCGCGCTTATGGAAAGCGGCGTCGAATTCATCGCGTGCGATATGCCGATGGCGAACAAGCTGACCATTCACATTCTGGCAGCTGTCGCCGAGCATGAACGGGAAATGATCGCACAACGTACAAAAGACGCTTTGGCCGTTCGCCGAGGGCAGGGCGTGCGGCTCGGCAATCCTTCAAACCTGAAACAAGCTGGCGCCCTTGGCCGGGCAGCGTCGCGCGCCAATGCTGACCAGCGTGCGGCGAACGTCCTGCCGATCATTGAGCGCATCCGCGAGCAAGGCACAACGACGCTTGCCGCCATCGCCGAGGAACTCAACGCGCGCAACATCGCAACGCCACGCAAAGGTCTTTGGCATGCCGGATCGGTCGCGCGCATGTTGCAAAGAGAGCAGGTGATGACCGCCTTATGAGTCGAAGGATTCCTTATCCGAATCGATGCTTTTAGCATTTCGGCGCTTGACAGCAAGTTTAACCAACCTAAAATCGATCTTGTTAATCCGCACCAAGCGCCCTGCGCAGGAGTTGAACATGTCTCGCAATCTTCATCAGGAAATCACCGCCCGCGTTCTCGCCGCTCTCAAGGCGGGGACCTGCCCTTGGCGTCAGCCTTGGTCGAGCAACTCGACCGGCTCGTCAGCCATGCCGCGCAACGCGTTGACGGGCCGAGCCTACTCTGGCGTGAATGTTCCGCTGCTCTGGCTGACCGCGCAAACGAATGGTTGGACGCAGCAACTCTGGCTGACGTTCAAGCAGGCTTTGGACATGGGCGCCAACGTGCGCAAGGGCGAAAAGGGAACTACGATTTGTTTCGTTTCGACTATGGAAAAAGAAGAGAACGGCGAGACAATCCGCATTCCTTTCCTCAAGGCGTTCTCGGTTTTCAACGTCGCGCAATGCGAAAAGCTTCCGGAGAAATTCGCCGAGGCGCCGCCGGCCGCGATTCACAACGACGCGCGCGACGACCTCGCCGATTCATTCGTCGCGGCGACTGGCGTTGATCTCCGCCACGGCGAGGCGCGCGCCTATTATCGGCCGGCCGGCGATTTCGTCATGATGCCGCGCTTCGAATCGTTCATCAACGGCGACGCCTATTACAGCACGCTCTTTCATGAACTCACGCATTGGACCGGCGGTGCCGCTCGTCTGTCGCGCGAATTCGGAAAGCGGTTCGGAGATCGCGCCTATTCAGTCGAAGAGCTGACAGCGGAAATGGGCGCCGCTTTCATTTGCGCGGAATTCGGCTTTGATAACGATGGCCAGCAGGAGCAGTCGGCCGCTTACATTTCCCATTGGATCAAAGCGCTTGAGTCTGACGAGCGCGTTTTTGTTGCTGCCTGCGCGTCCGCTTCTAGGGCCGTTGAGTTCATGCGGGGGCTCGCCCTCGCCGATGAGGTCGAAGAGGTCTCACGGGCCGCGTAATGCGGTCCTAGACGCCTTCCCGTCAATCAGAGGAGTTCAGCTCATGACTACGACGTTTTGCCTTTCCCATCGGCAGCCGCGCACCATCGCCTTCAATGGCTGTTACGGAACAATCGAGGTCGACGCCTTTACGGGCGAGGTTGTCGCCTATCATCCGAAGCAACGCGAGGAGCCAGCCTATTTCGATTTCGTGCGCGTCGACCTCGACGAGCGGCGCGCATGGTATGCGGCGCGCGGCGTCATCCTTGAGGAGGTTCAGCCGGACGGCGACATACTCGACGCGACATTGATGACGCGTTCGGGCGAGGTCGATCCGGCGGAAGATGATTGGCGCGGGGAGATCATGCTTGCCGTCTACGGGGCGGCGCCATGACATGAGGGCGCATCGCATGCGAGAATTCAGGGCGGCCAGCGGGCCGCCCTTTCGTGCTTTGGGGATCCGATGACGCCAGATGAATTCCGTGACCTGCTCGCGCTGCTCGGATGGACGCAGGGCGATGCGGCGCGCATCCTGAACCGCGACTTCGCCTTGGTCAGGCGATGGGCGTCCGGCAAGAAGGCGGTCCCGGACGAGGTCGCCGAGGCGTTGCGCCGGCTGGCGAAGGAGAAGGGCGGTGACTAAGTCTTGGTCATGGAACTGGGGCCGCCATGTTCAACTACGACGGTCAACCCAAGACTGCTTTTCGGCTTGCGTTTCATTGGGCCGGGCCCGAGGTGAAATCTCGGCGGCCGTGATTATCTTGTGAATCTCATGGGCCGAAAACTTTAGCGAGACCTGGGAAGATGGCTGAAAGCGCGTAACCCAGCAGGGCGCCGGCTAGGATGTATACTGGTAAGCTCATGATGCCGAGGAGAAACTTGTTCACCCTGAAATGGTAGTGAAAAGTGCTTTCTGGGTCATGGATGGAGTAGCGTGGGTTGGCGCCATTGTCCGCGTGGAACTGAAATTCCTTTCTGAAATCGTAAGAGCGGCTCTGCGTCCAAAGTGTCATTTCGACTGTCGCGCGCGGCTTTATGTCCCCGACTTCTAATTGTCCTTCGGGCTGCGACGTCTCGGGCTTTTCGCCGGGACGTCGCACATTCGCGATACAGATCATTTCTCTATCATCCAGTACCAATGTTACGCCGGTCAAAGTGCTGCGCGTTTTATTGGTGATGCTTGCGGTAACGATGTAGTCCGCTTTGCGTAAACGAGCGAACAATTCACGATCTTCCGGCGTCACGGCATCTATGAGCGGCGTTCGTCCAAAGGGGGCCGTCAGATCGCGAACGCGCTCCGGAAGGAAGAAGCGGCGTTGCATAAACCGAAGAGATACATGTTCGCGTTTGGATTGCCAGAAGAGATAAAGACCTATCAGGGCGCCGGGAAGTGCGATTGCCGGTCCTATCAAGTCTTTCGCTTCCATAATTCTCTCCCGATTCGCACGATCCATTGTTATCTTGTACCTATTCGGACGGACAATGCGAGCGGAGTGAACGATCAGGAATGCGGGGCTCCAAGTGCCGCGCGAAGGCTCGATGACACGAGCCCTGAATGACGCCCTTCGAAGTGCGGGCGCGGCCGCCGCTTCATCGTCGACACGCTGATCGCCGCGCTGGCCGCGACGGCCGGCTGACCGACTTTCTTGCCGACATCAGCGCCGATTGTCCAAAAAGAAAAAGCGCCGGCATTGCCGACGCTTGTGCTGCTGGTTTTCCGCAACTTGAATCGAGATAGGCGAAAGCACTACGACGTTTTTGGCGCGAACCTTGTGAAGTCGATTGCCCTCGGGACACTGTCCATTGCCCGATTTAAGCGCTGACCTGCGTCAATCATCTGTTGCATTGCGGGGCTATTTGCGAAAGCGGTAAGCCGGTTGATGGTGCGAGCAAGTTCCGAGTTGGGCATTGCGAGGCGAGCCGCCATTGCGGTTATTTTTTCGTGGGCGCGAAGCATTTCCGGGCTGCGAATCATCGCGTCCATCTGCGCCGTTATATGTGCAAATTCTTGGCTTTTCGCGAAGGCCGACAGGTAATCTACGGCTGGAGGAGACCCGGCCTTGGGTTTGGCGGCCGCCAGGAACATGGGCGCTTCCTGATTCCAGCGACGCCGCAGACGCCGAAGATCGGTCTCCTCAAAGACTCCGAGCCTTTTGAGGGCGGTGGAGATTTTCAGATCGCCGTCCGCGAGAATAGCCTTGGCGGCTGCACTCAGCTTTTGCGAATCCGCCTTAGCGAATCTTGTCGAAGGGCCCGGCGGGCGGCCTCGTTTTTTCAAAGTCATGTGAATCTCCTGCATGGGTTATATGCTATTGTCGCCATTCAGGAGCCGTTGAAAAGGGATTTAATTTCGCCTTCTAAGAATTCTACGGACAAAAAAGGCGGTCTATTCTGATTTTTTGTCCGCGCTTGATGAAGTCGATTCGACTACGACTAAGGCCCAAGCTACGCGTATCGCGTACCTTTTGGGTTGATAACCTGAGTTAAGGCTTGGACAAAAACGCAACCTTCTATCAAAAATACAACGGGCCCCGGGGTGAACCGGAGCCCGAAGAGGAATACCCGAAGCGAGTTCGTCATCCGAGGGCTGGTAGCTCGGCGCTGCCGCCTTACGGAAGGGCGGAGACTCTTTCAGGATCGAGAACAGGACGGCGGGGTTGGATCCTTGGCAGGGCCCGCTTTCTGTTCTCGATCCGAAACTACTCCTCCGCGCCGTCGAGATGAAGATGCCCGAGAAAAAGGGCTTTGGATAAGCTGCGCCCCTTTGTCTCTCGACGATCATGTTTCGTTCCGTTTATCGACCCCGCCCCATCTCAGGATGGCCAGCAACTCATGCTGATCATCGGGAGGCAGGAACCAATGAAACCAGATCACCCCGGCACCGCGCAGGTCCAAGGTGACGCCGGGAGTAAAGCCCTGCCCATTGAGCCAGTCTTCGATGTCGCCGATGAAGGCGCGGCCGACGCCGTTTGTCGGCAGCAAAAGCGCCTCGCCGCCATCCTCGACCCGCTGGGCCAGGATGAACGGATCGGCGGGCCATGACGCCCGCCATTCCGCCGAGGATTGAACGACGCGCCTCAAATCGCGCGTTGCTCGTTGCCCACCGGGAAGTTGTACGTCGCATGCAGCGCATTCGCGGTCGTGCGGACATAGGCGTCATAGGCCCGCGCCGCGTCCGCCTCGGTCTTGTAGACGCCAATGTGATGGCGGCCGTAGCGAGCGCGCCAGGGGCTCCGGCTGCTCGGGTTTTTGATCACGCCCTTGAACGTCGACGAGCCGCCGAACTTCTTGACCGTGTTTGCGCTGTTCTGGGCGAACGTCGCGGCCATCAGGTTGCAATGCCGGTTGTCGAGCTTATTGCGATTGCGATGATCAACGACTTGCGGATTGTATTTGTGCTTCAGGAAGAACTTCAGCCGCGCGTACTGCATGCTGATGATCTTGCCTTGGAACAGGACGTCGACGCGGCGATAGCCGCAGGTCTTGATGGAGCCATGCACGGCGTTGCCAGACGGTCCGATGACCTGCTCCTGGTTGTTCGGATCGAGCTTGAATTTGGCGAGGATATACAATTCAAAAGGATTGAAGTGAAAAGACATAATGGAAAAAACCGTAACTAGAGAATGACTCTAGTTATCCTGGCGCGGTGTCACCATGCCATAACGAAATTTGCACTTTGGAAACTTTGTTTTATTGCAATCGGGCGTCCGGTTGTGATCCGGCGACCTTCGGCACCTGGGCGCACAACGACGCCGGCCGGAAACTGAAATCGGCGCGAAATATATTGCAGGCCGCGCCGCCGACGCCGCATAAGTAGAATATTCAGCCGTCGATGGACGGCCCAATCATATTCTGCATGAGATTTTCGGCGGCACTCTCCGCCAACACGGCGCCCGGGAATTCAGGACCCGGCCTTCGAGCGAGCAGAACGCGAACGGACATCGGCCCCGGCCCCTTTGAGGACATCCGGCGGTTACGGTTTCGCCGCCGAGGACATCCTCGGGAAAGACCTTTTAGGAAGAGGGCTCGGACTTGGACATTTGCCGCCCCTCTGCATGCGGCCGGTTGTCTGACGATGCTCGCCGCATGAACTTTGAAATTTCAAGAACCGTTGTGACCACGCCAAACGATGCACCTTCGCCATGCATCGGGTCAGGATTGCGCATTATCGCTGGGACCGGGCAACCCCCTGGCTGACCGAGACATCGGGAAGGATGCGCTCGTCAGCTCAATTTCGACCGACGCGAAGAACGCGCCTGCCCTTGAGACAAATCCCTCTCCGCCAATGCCGATTGCGCCCCTCTTGCGCTCCGCATTGGCGGAGGGGGGATTAAAGCTCTTTCTCTCTCGGCGATGAACGAGAAATCCTTCGGAAGATAATTCAGAAGAGAAGGTTTTCAGAACGACCGATGACGGGTTTCCAAGCGAGCCGCAGCCGAAGGCAAGGCGAAGCGCAGGAAAGCCGGAGACGGTCGACGAGGACGGGCGCAGCGACAGCGGAGACCGCGCCTCGGGGAATTGAAAGGCAGCATGACGAAGCCAATTGTGTACCTGCGAAACAGCGATCTCCTCCGCGAGATCGGCAAATCCAAAGCCAGCTATTGCTCATTTCGGGATCCGGCGGCCGACGCCGAATACCACGCTATTGTCGGCCATGAGGACGAGATCAAGCCGGCGCTCGTCGCCGAGCTGATCGACCAGGCCGCGCATGAGAAACGCCTTGTTGATCGCCGCGTCCTGACCAAGGCGGACCTGGTCTTTCGCGTCATGTCGCTCGACCATGTGCCGCTTGATCCCGACCGGGCGCTGCGCGGTGGACACGGACGCGACCTGCTCTTCGCAAAGATGCCGTTCCAGCCGTTTCGCCATGTCCGATTCGACAACGACGGCGAGCTGATCGAGGTCGGGCGCTCGCATTGGAAAGGCGACTTCGACTTCGGCGCCTTCGACGCCGATGGCGGCCGCATCAGCGAGGGGCTGGCGGCGATGTTGCTGCTGCTGGTCACGCGCTACAGCGCCCGCTCGAATTGGCGCGGCTATTCCTGGATCGACGACATGCGCGCCGAGGCCAATCTTCACCTGCTCCTGGTCGCGCTCTCTTTCGACGAGGCCAAATCGAGCAATCCGTTCAGCTATTTGACGACCTGCGCGACGAACGCGCTCAAGCGCCAGATCAAGGCCGAGAAGGCGATGCTTCACCTGCGCGACGACCTGTTGATCGAAGCCGGCTATCGCCCCTCGTCCAGTCGCCAGTACGATGACCAGGTCGCCGGCGTCGGTTCGTGGGACATGTGGCGCCGCTCATGGCAGGATGGTCGCCGGCGCCAATGATCGACCGCCTACGACCCCTCCTCGGGCCCGCCGAGGATGTCGGAGAAGTTCTCGTTGACCTGCCGGACCTGGTCGTCGGTAAAGCGGCCGTCGGGCCGGCCCGAGATCAGATAATCGAGGTCGAGGTCGTCATGCCGCCCCATCACGATCTCGAAGCCATGATGGCGGCGGAGGTCGTTCAGCATGTTGACCCGCGATCCGTTCAGCTGGATCGGGAAGCAGTCGCGCACCTCCCCAGCTTCGCTCTCGACATAGTAGCCTTTTTCGGTCCGGAATAGTCGGCGCTCTGGTTTGATCACGGCGCGTCCTTGCATTTGAAGTCGGCGACTTTGCCCGTAGGCGAGCAGGCCTTGCAATAGATAACGCGTTAACTCTTGCGCCCAGCGCGGATCTTCGGCTAGACCGGGGCATTAACTTTTGGATTTTTGAAATGTCATTTGAACAACGATTTGCGCATATCGTCGATGCGCGCGCCAACCCGGCTGTGATCGACGAGGACGGCCATCTGGAGCCTGATTTCGTTTTGTGGGTGGTCTACGAAACCAAGGGCGGCTTTGGAAACGACGACGGCCTGATCGGGTTCACCGACCAGTCCGATCATCAGGCCTTCCTCAGTAGGTTCAGCTGACCGCCCGCACCAGCTTGCCGATGCGGCTCAGGACATAGCGTCTCGCGTCGCCGGCGAGCGTCACATAGACTTGGCGGTCGCGGTGATCGTAATCGTCGGGCACCAGGGTGAAGTCGACGCATTCCACCTTGTCGACGAAGCCGCGCAGCAGGTCATGCAGGGAGCGGCGCGCCTCGACCGTCTCGGCCGGGGCGTCCATGTTGTTGAGGTCGATCTGCGCAAACAATTTCACCATGGCCGCCTTGCGGTCGGCGACGGGCGCGTGCACGCCACGGGCCCGCTCCAGCGCCGCCTTCAGCTCGCGATCCTTGGCGTCTTGCTCGCGGATTTTGACGCCGAGCGCGGCGACCTGCTCCAGCATGAAATCATCCGCGCCGGCCCACTCCGCCCATTTGGCGCGGTCGCGAACCAGCCCGGCTTTTGCGACCAGCACCTGCTTGATCTCGGTCTCGATCAGCTCCGCATCAGGATCGTCCACCTTGATGTCGACCGTGCGCACCAGGTTCACCACACCGGCGACGATCTTGTCGAAGTTGAAGTACAGCTCGTTCTCGCAGGCGCTTCTGCTGCCATGCGAGCAATGCAGCTGGGTCATATTTCGCTTGCTCTTGAACTGCGCGACCATCGAATTCCCACAGTGGTGGCACTTCAGAAAACCGCTGAGGACATTGCGGCCTTTCGAGGCCGTCGAATGCGGCGCCGACGATTTGCCGTGGATGTCGTCATGGCCGCGCAGCAGCTCCTGCACTTCATCGAAAATCTCGGGCGAGATGATCTCCTCGTAGATTTTCTTTTCGGGTCCGGCGATGCGCAGTTTCCGCGTTCCCTTCGGGCGATCCGGGTCGAGTTCCATCGGCTGCCAATAGCCCATCACGGCGCGGTTGCGCAGGAAGTGAATGACCGATCCCTGCGTCCACACCGACTTCACCGGCTGGCCTTTCTTGGGCCCCTGGCGGTAGACCCAGCCCTTGCTGAAGGTCTCCCGGTTCTCCTCATTCAGGAGGCGGGCGACGGTCGGCGTGCCCTTGCCGCTGCGGCGCAATTCGAACATCCGGACCAGGGTGGCGCGGCGTTCTGGCATCACCTTCTTGGCGACGCGCTTGCGGGTCTTGGGATCATACTCCAGCTCATACCAGCAGGGCGTCCGGTTCTTGTGTTCGCCCGGCTCGTCTTCGAGAATCGCTTTGCGGTGGCTGCGCTTGGCGCTGAGGATGCGGGTCTTCTTTTTGAGGTTCTCCTCATTGGCGACCGCCGCGCCGATCAGGTATTGCATCATGAACACGAGGTTCTTGCTGACCTCGGTCACCCAGGCATCCTGCTTAAGCACATGCACGCAGACGCCGGCGCGGACCAGGTCGGTCAGCATGCCAATCGACTGGACTTCGTTTTCGCGGCTGATGCGGTCTTCATCCTCGGCGATCAGGTGCCAGCCTTTGAGCTTGCCGGCCTTGGCGCGGTCGAGGATTCCCTTGAGCTTGCCCTTGAGGCGGTTGGTCCCGTCGGACGCCGACTTGCCGTCGTCGATGATGATCTCGACGTTCTTCCACGGGATGCCGAGACGCTCGACATAGGCGATCAGCTTCTCGCCAGTCTGGCGCGCGTGGCTGTCGCCGCCAGCCTGTTTGGGGTCCGACCAGCGACCATAGAAGATGGCCTTGCGGGTGTCGACGATGCCCGGCGCGAAGACGGGCTGAGTCCAGTGAAACGACAATAAAATCCCCTCTGGGTGATGGCCCACCTTAGCAGGTTTTGTACTCGTAGCAAGCAGGTTACGTCAGAGACCTTAGAGCACGAGTACACGCCCCAAAATCTCGACTTATTGCTCAGCTAAAGCTAGAAAAGCCTGCGCGCCAGCGACTTCTTGCAACAAGTATAGTTTTTTCGTGATAGCGGCGGGCCGTGAGACCGCGCTCTCAGGCGGCCTCGGACGCGAGCTGGAACGTGCCGTCGATGGCGTTCATCTCGATCAGCGGCTGCACCAGCGACAGCGGCGGATGCTGGCCGCCATAGGCGTCGTTGACGTCCCGGCTCGCATGGCCGGCCACACGCCGCTGGATGTGCGAGTTGACCTGGCTGTGGCGCCAGACGTCGATGGCGCGGTGGCGCAGCGCGTGCACCGTCACCCCAGACCCGGGCAGCACCTTCTCCAAGAATCGGTTGAGCCGCTTGTCGGCCTTGCGCGCATCGTCGAACAGACGTCCGGCGATCTTGTCGGGCAGGCCAATGCCCGCCAGCAGCGGCAGCCGCCGCCAGCTCGCCTGCGTCTTGGTGCCCACCCAGCAAAAGCGGCGATCTGATCCGCGCTCGAATTCCTCTTTCGCAATTGAGCACGCTTCGGAGAGCCGGGCGCCGGTCTTGGCCAGCAGCCGCCACAGGACCTGATCGGCATCGTCGAGCTGGTGGAGATTGGCCCAGACCGTGGCCATCTGCTCCTCGCTGATCTCCTCGCGCCGCTCGGCAGGCTTGCCGAGGCCGTTCAACATCACCTGAGCGAACGGATTGCGGCCCGTGAAGAGATCGAGCTTCGACGCATGACTGACGGCGGAGCTGAGCCAGCCGACTTTTTTTTGGATGGTGGCGATTCCAAGCCCGCGCGCGTCCAGGGCTTCGGCGAAACGGCGCGCGTCCATCCGCGTCGCCTTGGCGAAGGGCACGCCGACCGCTTCCTGGTAGATCGACCAGCTGTGACGAATGTCGGCTTCGATGGGCGGCTTCTTGCCGGCGCAGTACGCGTCGATGATCGCGTGGTCGCCGGTCTTGATCTTTCGCTCGAACCGGCGCGGAACGACGGCCAGGGGGTCCTTGGCCAAGACCGCCGCCGCCGTTTCGGGATTGTCCACGTAGGGCGCCTGGATGCGGTGCGCCGCCGGGTTCTCGGCCAGGCGCAGCAGCTTGCCGTCTGCGCCATAGAACGTGATCTTCGCGCCGGCGACCACGGCCTGCATGCCGTCGATGATCTGGAGGCCGTCGTCATAGGTCAGGCCGGCGACCGACTTGAATGGCATGGGCGTTGCGCCGGTGCGGTCGGCCAAGCTGTCGAAGATGCGGTGCCGATTGCGCCAGCGGTACATGATCAGCCTGTAGGCCTGGACGTAGGGATTGGAACGGATCACCGCCTCGTCGAAATCGATGGTCCGCATCGACTTGGTGAAATGGCGCCTGCCGCCGGCGAACAGCCGCAGCTCGTCTTCGGTCAAGAACCGGTCCAGGTCCATCGTGGCGGGGAAGGTGAGGTCGAGCAGCCAGTGCTGCGAATTGGTTCGGGTGGTAAGGTACATTCCCATCACTCACTGCCGGCAGAGTTTTCCCACCACTTTTCCCACCATCGGGCGGTTCTGTAAAGGCCTTCAGAAACAGCGTGTTATGAAGGCTAAGCTGGTAGATATGCTCCCTCCCCTAGGGAGCACCAAGGTCTCGTTAAGGCTTTGTACTGCCATAAACGCCTCAGCAGACAAGCCTTCTTGATCGGTTGATGCCGCAGGTCCGTCTCGAACGAAGTCAAATGGCTTCGGCTCTCTGCGGAGTCGGTGCTAAAATTCCACGTTCAACGCAGCGCTCTTCGCGTTCGCTGACGGATGTGGAGCGCGCATATGCATTTGGCCAAAATTGATCACGTCGCGATCGAGGTTTCCAACCTCGAGGCTTTCATCGAGACATTCGTCAAGACCGGTGGCCTGAAGCTTTTGCGCCTGGGGTCGACGGCTGCGGGCTTGCGCATCGCCATGTTGGGGGATCGCGTTGGTATGAAGCTCGAATTGATCGAAAACCCAGCTTCTGCGGGCGCTTCCTTTCTGCACGTCGCCTACCAGACCGAAAGCGTCGAGGATGCTATGGGCGAAGCTCAGCAAAACGGATGGTCCGTCGCGCGCGGTCCGAACGCCATACCGGCCGCGAAGGCGCGAAGCGTCTTCATGACCGACAATTCCGATTTCGAATTTCAGGTTCTCTCCTACGAAGACGACAGCCCCGATACGCGAACATGGTGATCTTTATTTGAGCATTGCCGCTGTAGGCGACACGGCGCCGTGAAAAGCGGCATCTGCGGGCAATGCCAGGCTCCCCGGGACTCGGTTTGCGAACATGCCCCCGCGTTGAAGCGCGCTGTGACCCTCTCTGGCGCAAGGGTTGCTTCAGGGAGCGGAAAGCTGATCGCAACGATGGAGCGAGAGCAACATGAGCTATGTCACCGCCGACACCCTGCAGCGCTTCCGCGAGGACATTCCCGGCGTGGATGCATCCATCGAGTTGGGCGAACGGCAAGCAAAGTCGAAAGACTTCCACTGGTACAGCCCGATCCTGACGCCGCAATTGCAGCATTGCCTAGCTGACATCGTGGTGAAGCCGCGCGATGAAGAAGAGGTTCGCGCGATCATCAAGGCCGCCGTCAAGCATCGGATCAGCATGACCCTGCGGGGCGGAGGGACCGGCAATTACGGCCAGTCGGTGCCGCTTCAGGGCGGCATCATTCTCGACATGACCGGCTGCAATCAGGTCATCGCGGTCGGCGATGGCGAGCTCCGCGTCCAGGCCGGCGCGTACATCAAGTCGGCCCTGGATGCGGCTCTTGCGAGCGGCCAGCAACTCATGATGTATCCATCGACGATGCGCGCCGCGACCATCGGCGGATATCTTGGCGGCGGGTTCGCTGGCATCGGCTCGGTCAGGCACGGCATCATCCGCGACTCCGGCATGATCGTCGCTCTCAAGATCATGACCATCGAGGAAGAGCCGAGGATCATCGAACTCACAGGCAAGGATGTGAGCTTCGTCTTTCACTCGTGGGGCACAACGGGCGTCATTCTGGAAGCATCCCTCAAGCTGGTCAAAGCCGAAACGTGGATCGATTGCATCGCGACCTTCCCGACCTATGGGGATACGATCGCTTTCGGCAACGCCGCCTTTGACAGCGATCTCGACATTTTTCTTTTGAGCGCCGTCGAGAAGCGTTTTGCTCCCTTCTACAAGCGCACGCAGAAATACTTTGACGGAAGCCGGGACGCTATTTTTTCGATGGTCAACATCAGGGATGTCGATGCTTTCTTCGAACTTGCGGCACGCTTCGGCGGTCATCGCTCAATGGCCGTGAGCGAGCAGGAGAGCAAGGAAGCGCAGCTTCGGCCCATCCACACGACCGCCTTCAACCATACGACGCTGATGGCGCTGCAGGCTGATCCAAGCTGGACCTATCTACAAGTCGTGATGCCGGCGCCCTACACGCCCGAGCTGGCGGAGGCTCAGCTCGCAAAGTTCGGCGACGAGGTGCTGATGCATCATGAATATACGAGAGAGCACGGACGTGTGCGGCTCGGCGGCTTGCCGCTCATCAAGTTCACGACGGCAGAGCGTTTGACTGAAATCATGCGCATTTTCGAAGCGGACGGATGCACCATCAACAATCCGCATATTTTCAAATTGGAAGACGGTGGCCGGTTCGATCCCGAGGGCGTGAAAATGGCCTTCCGCCGCCAGGTCGATCCGCTGGGCTTGCTCAATCCCGGCAAGTTGAGATCGCTTTCCGCAGCTTGAATATCACGAGACAGGGGCGCAAGTGTCGGACGTTCACTCAGCAATTCATGAGCAGTTGACGAAATGCGGGATCACGCTGGCGGCCAGCCTGCCTGATGACTGGGTGGCGCCGGTGATCCGCCGGCTCGACGCGGATCCCGCCATTCGTCACGTTTCAGTGGCGCGTGAAGCCGAAGCGGTGGCGATTTGCAGCGGCGCGTTCTTTGGCGGCGTGCGCTCGGTCGCGATCATGGGCGCGACAGGTCTGCTCACTTGCACGGGCGAACTCGCGACGCTCAATCTGCGCCACGCCATTCCAGTGTTTCTGCTGGTGAGCCAGCGGGGCTCGATCGACGATCATCGCATCTATCAGGAAGTGCAGGGGCGCCGCACGATTCCGCTGCTGCAGGCCTATGACTTTCCCTATCACGTCATCGACAGGCCTGAAGATCTCTCGCAAATTCCGGACGCCTTTCATGCCGGGCGGCTGCAGAAGCGGCCGTTCGTCTGTTTCCTCACGCGCCGCCTGATCAAGGGCGAAGGAGCCGCAAGATGAAGGCCCGGCAAGCCATCGATTGTATCGCCGCCCATCGCGGAGACGCCATCGCGGTCTGTGCGCTCGGCATGGCCGCCAATGAATGGTGGGCCGCCACCGAAAGCGAAGACGCGTTTTACATGCACGGCGCCATGGGGTTTGCGGCGAGCTTTGCGCTTGGTCTTGCACTGTCGCTGCCGCAACAAGAAGTCTGGCTCATCAATGCCGACGGCTCGCTTTGCATGAACCTCGGTTGCCTCCTCACTGAGGCCGCGCAGGCGCCGCGAAACCTGAAGCATTTTGTCGTCGACAATGGCGTCTACCAAACCGTCGGCGGCCTGCCGATGGTCAATCAGGCGCGCACCGATTATGCGGGCATCGCCAGAGCGGCGGGCATTGCGCGCGCGCGTTCTATCGACAACCTCGCCGATCTTGAAGCGCAGATGCCCGAGATCGCCTTGTGCGATGGTCCGCATTTCGTGGCCTTGCGCGTGGAGCCCGAGACGTCGTTTCTGGGCACGCCGCCGATGACCTACGAAGGTCCTGAAATGAAATATCGCTTCGGCCGTGCGCTGGAACGCAAACTCGGCATCGAAGTGTTCGGGCCGCAGGGTTATTGAGGGATGACCGATGGGTCGTATGAACGGCTGACGGCTGTCGCGCTGGCGGGACGCACCGGCGTTTACGACATTGAACTCGGGCCTTCCGGCGTGGTCGATATTCAACTCTCGACGAGCGCGACTGCACGATACGTCGCCTTTCCTGGCCTTGCCAACCTGCACGCCCATGCCGATCGTACTTACACCGTGACGAGCGCGCGGCCCCAAGGCTTGAAGGATGCGCTGGCGGCCTCAGCAGCGGCGCGCATGATGTTCACGATGCCCGATGTCCGGCGGCGCGCGCGGCGTTTCTTCGAGCGTTCGATCGAACATGGCGTAACGCGCATCCGCACCCACACGGATGTCGATCCGATCGTCGGCCTCAAATCCATGGAAGGCGTGTTGAGCGCACGGCAGGCCGTCCATGGGCGCCTCGATGTCGATGTCATTGCGTTCTCGACGTCGCGCAACGATCTTGCTGACGACGAGTCCGTTGCGCGCCTGCGCGATGCGCTTGCCATGAAGCCCGCTTACATCGGCGCGTCGCTGAATGCTAGCAGTGCGCCCGCTCTCGCTTTGGAACGTGTTCTGAACCTCAGCGAAGAATACGGCCTGCCGGTCGATTTGCACCTTGATGAACATCTCGATGCGGGCGCCTCGCTCACCGCACGCGTGCTGGAGGCGGCGCGCGCGTGGGCTCGCAGACCGGATCACGATCAGCCATGGCTGCGCGCTCTCCGTTCTTGATGAGCACGAATGCGCGCGCCTCGTGGAATCCATCGTGCAGACTGGCGTCACGCTGATGGCCCTGCCGGAGACGAACTTGTTCTTGCAGGATCGTCGTCAGGGAACGCCGAAATTGCGCGGCGTCACGATGGCGCGCGAGGTCGCAGCAGCGGGCGGCAAGGTCCGGCTCGGCACGGACAATGTGCGCGACTGGTTCTTCCCGTTCGGCGACGGAGACATGCTGGACACCGGCCTCTTCGCCGCGTTGACCCTGCATCTCGATGACGAGGCCGCATTGACCGCCGCATTGTGCGACGGCAACGCCTGCGTGCAGCCGGGCACGCGTGACATCGTGCTCGTGCCCGCGACTTCATTCGATGATGCGCTGGCGCGGCGGCCAGATCAGCGACGCGTCTATCGCGCCGGTCGCCTCGTCGCCGCAGAGCCGGTTTGAACGTCACGCCTCTGACAGGATGCCGAGCGCCATGAAGTGGCGGCGGATTTTTTCGACATGATGCAGGAACGACGGGTCGCTGCGCGAGTGTGAGCCACGCGGGCGGGGCATGTCGATCTCCAGCACGTCGGCAATGCGTCCCGGACGTGCGGACATCACAACGACGCGGTCGGCCAGCAGCACGGCTTCCTCGATTGAGTGCGTGATGAACACGACCGTGTTGCGCTCGCGCATCCAGATGCGTTGCAGATCGACATTCATCTGCTCGCGGGTCAGCGCATCCAGCGCGCCGAAAGGTTCGTCCATCAGCAGCAACCCGGGATTTTGCACGAGCGCCCGGCAGATCGACGCGCGCTGGCGCATGCCGCCGGACAATTCGCCCGGATATTTATCCTCGAAGCCGGCAAGTCCCACGGAGGCGAGCAGTTCTCGCGCCTTGGCGAGAT
>JANXTB010000056.1 GCA_025356415.1 Hyphomicrobiales bacterium | reverse complement strand
ATGGATTGCTTCGTCGCTTCGATCCTCGCAATGACGAGGTGGAGTCCCCCCAAAGACTCGCCCCCCCGCCTCACCCGTGCTAGGGCCACCCCACAAATTCCGCACGGAGCCCACGCCCATGATCCCCCGCTATTCCCGCCCCGAAATGGTCGCCATCTGGGAGCCCCAGACGCGTTTCCGCATCTGGTTCGAGATCGAGGCGCATGCCTGCGACGCTCTTGCCGAGATCGGGACCATTCCGAAGGAAAGCGCCAAGGCGATCTGGGATGGCGCCGGCCATGTCACCTTCGACGTCGACCGCATCGACGAGATCGAGCGCGTCACCAAGCATGACGTCATCGCGTTCCTCACCCATCTCGCGGAATTCATCGGCCCCGAGTCGCGCTTCGTCCACCAGGGGATGACGTCGTCCGACGTGCTCGACACGTGCCTGGCCGTGCAGCTCGCGCGCGCCTCCGACATTCTGCTGGCAGACATTGACGCCCTGCTCGCCGCCATCAAGCGCCGCGCGTTCGAGCACAAGATGACGCCGGTGATCGGCCGCTCGCACGGCATTCACGCCGAGCCCGTCACCTTCGGGTTGAAGCTCGCGCAGGCTTACGCCGAATTCACGCGCTGCCGCGAACGCCTCGTGCATGCGCGCAAGGAAATCGCGACCTGCGCGATCTCGGGCGCGGTCGGCACCTTCGCCAATATCGATCCGCGCGTGGAAGAGCATGTCGCCAAGAAGATGGGCCTCACGGTGGAGCCCGTCTCCACGCAGGTCATCCCGCGCGATCGCCACGCCATGTTCTTCGCGACGCTTGGCGTAATCGCCTCGTCGATCGAGCGTCTCGCCACCGAAGTGCGCCACATGCAACGTACGGAAGTGCTGGAAGCCGAGGAGTTTTTCTCTGAGGGCCAGAAGGGGTCGTCGGCCATGCCGCACAAGCGCAATCCGGTGCTCACCGAAAACCTCACCGGCCTTGCCCGCCTCGTGCGCGGCATGGCGATCCCGGCGATGGAGAACGTTGCGCTGTGGCATGAACGCGACATCTCGCATTCCTCCGTCGAGCGCATGATCGGCCCGGACGCGACAGTGACGCTAGACTTCGCGCTCGCGCGTCTCACGGGCGTGATCGACAAGCTGATCGTCTATCCGGAGAACATGAAGAAGAATCTCGACCGCCTCGGCGGCCTGATCCACTCGCAGCGCGTGCTGCTGGCGCTCACGCAAAAGGGCGTGTCGCGCGAGGACGCGTATAAGTTCGTGCAGCGCAACGCCATGCCGGTGTGGCGTGGCGAAGGCGATTTCCTGACGCTGCTGAAGGGCGATGCGGAAGTGTCGAAGGCGCTGTCTGATGCCGAGCTCGAAGAGCTGTTCGACCTCGGCTATCACCTGAAGCACGTCGACACGATCTTCGCGCGCGTGTTTGGAAAATAAGGCTCGTCATTGCGAGGAGCGAAGCGACGAAGCAGTCCATCTAACAGCAGCCGTGAGATGGATTGCTTCGCTTGGCTCGCAATGACGAACAAAAAAGGGCCGCTACGCAGCGGCCCTTTTCCTTTACATCTCGACGAAGCTCATCTTGCCGTCCGGCATTTTCTTCCAGACGTACATCACGTAGTCCGCATCATTCCGGTCGCCCTTCTTGTCGAACGAGAACTTGCCGAGCACCGTGTCGAAGGTCATGCCCGAATGCATCGCCTCCGCCACTTTCTTCGGGTCGAGCGACTTGGCGCTTTCCGCCGCCTGCTTGATCGCCTGCACGGCGGCGTAGGAATAGAGCGTGTAGCTCTCCGGGTTGATGTTCTTCGCCGCGAACTTCTTCAGCACCTCGGCGGCGTCGGGACGCTTGGTCGGGTCGGGGCCGAAGGTCATCAGCGTGCCTTCCACCGCGTCGCCCGCGATGGCGCCGAGTTCGGCGGTGGCGATGCCGTCGCCGCCGATCAGCACCGTGTTCAGGCCCTGCTCGCGCATCTGGCGCAGAAGCACGCCGGCTTCCAGATGCAGGCCGCCCCAGAACAGCACGTCGGTGCGCTGCTGCTTGAGCTTCGTCACCACCGCAGTGTAATCGCGCTCGCCCGGATTAACGCCCTCATAGAGAACTTCGCGCACGCCGCCGGCGTTCATCGCCTTCTTGGTTTCATCCGCGAGGCCCTTGCCGTAGGGCGTCTTGTCGTGAAGCACGGCGACGCGCTTGTCCTTCAGTTTCGACACGATGTATTTCGCGGCCACCGCGCCCTGCTGGTCGTCGCGCCCGCAGGTGCGGAACACGTTCCAGAGGCCGCGCTCGGTGAAGGCCGGATTGGTCGAGGCTGGCGTCACCTGCAACAGGCCGTTCTCGGAATAGACTTCCGCCGAGGCAGGGATCGACACGCCGGAATTGAAATGACCGACGACAAATTTCACGCCGTCGCCCACGAATTTATTGGCGACCGAAACGCCCTGCTCGGGCTTCGACCCATCGTCGCCCACAAAGACCTGCAGCTTCTGGCCAAGGATGCCGCCCGCCGCGTTAATGTCTTCGGCGGCCTGCTCGGCGCCATTCTTCAATTGCGCGCCAAAGGCGGCGCTCGGGCCGGTCATCGGACCGCCGACCCCCAGCTTTATCTGCGCCGATGCTGGCAGAGCAAGCGCGGAAAGAATCATGCCGGCTGACAAAAGCCGCGCGATCAAAACCGATTTCATTGAAAACTCCCTCGTTGTAGCAGGCAAGCTTACCTGTTTCCGCCAGCCTGTCACGCAGGGCCGGAGGCCATAAACCCATATTGAACGGCCATCTGCCTCGCCCGCGTGCGGCTATAGGCGACCAGGCCGACGCAGAGCAGAAAAGCGAAATTCACCGCCAGGCCGCCCAGCGCCCGCGGAAGATCGGCGAGTGCGGCGCCCGGCGCCGTGCGCAACATCGCAAGATCCTCGCCGATCCGCCACAGCGGGATCACCGGATTTTCAAACAGCGCATAGTCCAGAAAGCCGAACGCGCAGGCGAGCAGATAGGCGTAGAGTGCGAGCACGCGGGGACGCCGCCAGTTGCGCGCAACCGCCCGGCCTGCCGCAGTCGACGCGGCGCCGCCGAGAATCACGGTCAGCAGCAGCGTCGTCCAGAGCGCGTCGGGGCCTGCGGGCGCGATCATGTCGAGCATCAGTGACCGCCCTCCAGATAGGCCGCGCGCACCTGCGGGTTGGCGAGCAATTCGCGGCCAGAGCCCGCCAGCGTGATGCGGCCATTGACCATGACGTAACCGCGATCCGCGAGCTTCAACGCATGAAAGGCGTTCTGCTCGACGAGGAAAACGGTGAGCCCCTCGTTGCGATTGAGTTCGCGCAGCACGTCGAAGATCTGCTTCACGACGAGCGGCGCGAGGCCGAGGGAGGGCTCGTCCAGCATCAACAGGCGCGGGCGGCTCATCAGCGCGCGCGCGATGGCGAGCATCTGCTGTTCGCCGCCAGACAAGGTGCCTCCGCGCTGTTCGCGACGTTCCTTCAGCCGCGGGAAAATGGAAAAGACGCGCGCGAGATCGTCATCGAAATGCGCGAAGTCGTCCACTGCCGCGCCCATCTGCAAATTCTCGAACACGGTCATGCGCGCAAAGATGCGTCGGCCTTCGGGCGATTGCGCAAGACCCATGCGCGCGATCTCGTGCGTAGGCAGGCGCGTGATGTCGGCGCCATCGAACAGGATGGCGCCCGCGCTCGCGCGCGGACGGCCGAAGATCGACATCATCAACGTGGATTTGCCCGCGCCATTGGCGCCGATGATGGTGACGATCTCGCCCTTCTCCACATCGATATCGACGCCCTTCAGCGCGACGATCTGGCCATAGGCGGCCTCGACGCCTCGCAGCGACAGCAGCGCGCTCATGACGACAGCTCCGCGATTTCCGCTTCGACCTCGGCCACCTCTTCATCCTCGACGCCGAGATAGGCGGCGATGACGCGCGGATCGTTGCGGATTTCGTCCGGCGTGCCGTCGGCAATACGCACGCCGTAATCGAGCACGACGACATGATCGGAAATTTGCATGACGACGCTCATGTCATGCTCGATCAGGAGGATCGACGTTCCCTCGCGCGCGCGGATGCCGAGCAGCAAATCGTTCAGCTCGGCGCTCTCGCGCGGGTTCAGGCCGGCGGCAGGTTCATCCAGACACAGCAGCACGGGATCGGTGCACATGGCGCGCGCGATTTCGAGCCGCCGCTGCGCGCCATAGGGAAGCGCGCCTGCGGGATCGTCGGCGCGCTCTGTCAGGCCAATTTCATTCAGCCAGAACGCCGCCTTCTCGACAGCCTCCCGCTCGCGCGCACGATAGGAGGGCCAGCCGATGAGGCCGAGAAACGACATGCCCGAGGCGCGCATCAGCACATTGTGCTGCGCGACAATGAGATTTTCGAGCACCGTCATGCCGGGAAACAGGCGGATGTTCTGGAACGTGCGCGCGACGCGCGCCTCGCGGGTGATCTCGAAGTCGGCCATACGCTCCAGCAGGTAGATGTGACCGTCCGCGAAACGCTGGTGACGGCGGCCGCTCTTTGTCAGCTTGGCGACATCGTCAGCGCGCGCAATTCCCTCGCGGGCCAGCGCAAGGCGCCCCTGCGCGGGCTTGTAGAAACCCGTCACGCAATTGAACACCGTCGTCTTGCCGGCGCCATTCGGGCCGATCAACGCAGTAATGTCGCCGCGCCCGACCTGGAACGACAGATCGTTGACCGCGACGAGACCGCCGAAACGCATGGTGAGATGTTCGACGACAAGTAGCGGATCGCTCATCCAGCGGCGCACGGACATCAGCCCTGGCCCTCCTGCACGAGTTTGTTCGACACATCCTTCCGCGTGCGGAACACGACTGATGGCGCGCGCGAGGAAATGAGTCCGCGCGGGCGCCAGATCATCATCACCACCATGGCGAAGCCGAAGATCAGCATGCGATAGAGCGCGGGATCGAAACCGGCGCCAAAGATTTCTTTCAGGAAGGACAGTTCGCGCAGGATTTCCGTGCCGCCCACCATCGCGACCGCGGCGAGCGCGACGCCGAATTGCGAGCCCATGCCGCCGAGCACGACGATGGCGAGAATGGTCGCCGATTCCATGAAGGTGAACGAGTCAGGGTTCACGAAGCCCTGCCGCACGGCGAAAAACGAACCCGCGAAACCGCCGAACATGGCGCCGAGCGCAAAGGCGGTGAGCTTGGTGCTCGTGGTGTTGATGCCGAGCGAACGGCAGGCGATTTCGTCCTCGCGCAACGCTTCCCAAGCGCGCCCGACCGGCATGCGACGCAGCCGCAGCGTCACGACATTGGTGATGAGCGCGAGGCAGAGGATGAGATAGAAAAGGAAGATCGTGCGATGGATCGGTGAGAATTCGAGCCCGAAGAAAGACGCGAAGCCCTTGTCATTGTCGGTGAACGGCAGGCCGAAGAAGGTGATGCGCGGGATCGAC
>JANXTB010000028.1 GCA_025356415.1 Hyphomicrobiales bacterium | reverse complement strand
CTGCGGTCACCCGCCGCTTCCTGCGCGCCAAGGGGTGGGCGGACACGCAACGCATCGTGGTGGGCGGTGGCTTTCGCGAAAGCCGCATCGGCGAACTGGCGCTCGGTCGCGCCAGCGTCATCCTGAAGGCGAACGGCGTCGCCATCGAGGTCGTGCCGATCCGCAACCATCCCGACGAGGCGGGCCTGATCGGCGCCGCCCATCTCATGCCGGCCTGGACGATGACCGGGCACGACGCGATCCTCGCGGTCGATATCGGCGGCTCGAACATTCGCGCTGGCGTGGTCGAGCTCAACCTCAAGCAGGCGTCCGACCTGTCGAAGGCGAAAGTCTGGAAATCAGATCTCTGGCGCCACGCTGACGATAGCCCCAAGCGCGACGAGGCGGTGGACCGGCTTGTCGACATGCTGGAGACGCTGATCGCCAAGGCGCAGAAGGAGAAGTTGAGTCTCGCGCCTCTGATCGGCATCGGCTGCCCCGGCGTGATCGAGGCCGACGGCTCCATCGATCGCGGGGGACAAAATCTGCCGGGCGGCAACTGGGAGAGCGGGCGTTTCAACCTACCCAAGGTGCTGCGCGAGAAGATCCCGCTGATCGGCGATCACGAGACGATGGTCGTGATCCACAACGACGCTGTCGTGCAGGGGCTTTCGGAAGTCCCGTTCATGACCGACGTCGAGCGCTGGGGCGTGCTGACCATCGGCACCGGCCTCGGCAATGCGCGGTTCACGAACCGCGAAAAGCCGAAGCCGAAGCCGAAAAAGAACGGCAAGAAAGACTAGTCGCGCAGGCTCATCTGCGCGAATTGCACGACCTGCGCGGCCATGATTTCGATCTGCTTGCCGATGGCTTCTTCCGAGCAGCCATCGGCGGTGAATTTCACCACGGCCGAATTCACCGCGACGCCGAGCGGCACGTTCCAGCCGCGCAGAGCGTGGCCGATGGCGCGCAGCTGGCCGAGCACGACGCCCGGCCCCTGATAGCCATAGCCGCAGCCGATGGCGCCGACCGCGCGGCCATCGAAATAGACGCGGCTGTCGGCGCGCATCTCTTCGACATAGTCGATGGCGTTCTTGACGAGACCCGAGACGCCGCCGTGGTAGCAGGGGCTCGACAGGATGATGCCGTCGGCGCGGCGCAGGGCTTCGACCAGCTTGCGGCCGGCTTCATCCGCATTGGCGGTCGCGGGATCGTACATCGGCATCTGCAAGTCTGCGCCGCCGAACAGCTGCGTCTCGGCGCCGAGCTTGCGCGCATGCGCCAGCGCCAGCGACAGCGCCTGTTCGGAAGATGATCCGGGCCGCGTCGTGCCGCCGATGCCGACGATGAAAGGCTTGCTGCTCATGGGTGTTTTCCTTTTTTCTTATTGTCAGCGCGTGAGCGGCTTGCCGGCGAGCCAATCGTCGCCGTCGGCGTAGAGCTTCTCGACTTGTGGGCCTTGCAGGCCCGGCATGTCCTTCTTCACCGGATAGCCGATTTCCGACTGCAGGTAAGCCAGATGCCGATAGCCCGCCGGGAAGGCGTTGAGCAACTCCGGCTTCAATTGCAGCTTGGCGGCGGGATCGACGGGGTCCATGCGATCCTTCTCGTAGATCGGCTGGCGCAGCACGAAGCCCCAGCGTCCATCGCGCTTTTCCAGGAAATCATAGAAGCGCCCGGTGCAGACGACATCGACGAGAACGTCGTGAACCAGCGCGCGCTGCGAGATCGTCATCTTGGTCTGCGCGATAGCGCGCGTGCCGGAAATGTCCGCCGAATGGCCGCCGAGGAAATGCAGGATGCTGACGCCGTTGGCCCAGCCCTTCTTGCTCATGTCGATGAACTCGTCCGCAGTGCCTTGAGTCCAGGTCGCCATCATGCGCCCGTCATCGAACCAGACCGTGCGGAAGCGGTCCCAATGTCCGGCGTCGCGCCAGACGGCCCAGTTATCAACCAGCTGACGGATCGCCAATTGGTCGAGCAGCAGCTCGTTCATGTTCCCTCACCCGGACGTGTCAGCGCGGACCAGCCGCTTCGCGGCGCACTATAAACAGGTCAGGCATGAGCCCGCAACGAAGGGCCGCACGCCTACACTTGCGCTGGAACGAATTCCGGTATTCCATCGGGGCAAGAGATAAAAAACAACATCTCGGGGGGAAGCATGAAGGGCACGGTCCAATCCGAGGCCGCAGCCGGACAGGCGCCGTTTGGCGTCATCCCGCTGTCGGACGCGCTCGGCGCGGAAATCGTTGGCGTCGATCTTCGCGAGTCGTTGAGCCAGCCGGTCTTCGAGGCGATCCGCGACACATGGCACGCCCATGGCGTCGTGCTGCTGCGCGGTCAGGTTCTCGATGAGCCGTCGCAGGCCGCCTTCGGCGCGCGCTTTGGCGAACTCGGCAAGGTGCTGAACAACCACAAGGGCCGCTCCTACTCGCCCGGCGTCATGTATATTTCCAACA
This sequence comes from Hyphomicrobiales bacterium, assembly GCA_025356415.1. Lineage (GTDB taxonomy): Bacteria > Pseudomonadota > Alphaproteobacteria > Rhizobiales > Beijerinckiaceae > Terripilifer. The sequence continues at coordinate 12,729 of JANXTB010000028.1, read as the reverse complement.
TCCGCGAGAACGGCGAGCTCGTCGGCGCCCTGCCCGACGGCGAGATGTTCTTCCATTCCGACCAGTGCTACATCGAGCGCCCCGGCATGGCGACGATGCTCTACGCGATGGAAGTGCCCAGGCGCGGCGGCAATACGCTCTTCGCCAACATGTATGCGGCCTGCGAGACCCTGCCCGGCCGCATCAAGGCCAGGATCGAGGGCAAGCTCGCCCTCAACGTCTACGACTACGACAACAACGCCACGACGCGGGGCTCCGAGCCACGCGAGGGCGTGCCGTCTTACGCGCACCCGATCGTGCGCACGCATCCGGCCACCGGGCGCAAGGCGCTTTATGTGAACCGGCTGATGACGCACCACATCGTCGATATGGACCGTGCGGAAAGCGACGCTCTTCTCAACGAGATCTTCGACCATCAGGAGCGGCCCGAGTTCATCTACGAACATGTGTGGACGCCGGGCGACCTGCTCATCTGGGACAATCGCTGCACGCTTCACGCGCGCTCCGATTTCGACGCCAGCGAGCGCCGCATGATGCGCCGCGTCGCCATCCTCGGCGACAAGCCCTACTGAGCGCGCCGCGCCTGTCCGATTAGCAAAGGTGTTCCGATGAGAGCCTCGACGATCCTTCATGCCGCATCCGCGCTCGCCCTCACGCTCGCGCTGGCGTCTCCCGCGTCCGCCGATTTCAACGACAAGAAGCCGATCACCTATTCGGTCGATGGCGCCACGGCGACCGGCTATCTCAAGGTCGTCACGGAATCGCTGAATGGCATTGTGCGCGAGGCCTATCCGGGCACTGACGCGACCTACAAGCCGGGCTCTCCCGCGGGCGGCATCCAGAATATTGGCACCGGCAAGTCGGATTTCGCCTTCAATGGCGCGCCGCCCGAAATCGCCTATGCGCTGGAGGGCAAGGCGCCTTTCAAGGAGCCGCTGAAGGACAAGTTCAAATTCGTCATGCTGCTGCACGACGGTCTCGTGGTGCACAACATCGCCACGAAGGAATGGGCCGACAAGAACAGCGTCACGAGCTTCGAGGACATCGCCAAGAAGAAGCCGTACATGCGGCTCGCCGTGAACCAGGCCGCCAATCTGCAATCGACTGTCGGCATGTACCAGAACCTGTTCCAAACCTACGGGATCAACGAGAACGAGGTCACCAACAACGGTCAGGGCACGCTGCGCGCCAACACCGCGTCGGGCCTCGACGCCATGCGCGACGGCAAGATCGATGTGATGATCAATGGCGGCTTCATCCCGACCGCCGAAATAGCCGATCTCGCGCGCGGCCGCGATCTCGTCTGGATTTCCGCCGATCCGTCCAAGATCATGGAAGCCGCTAAGCGCTGGAACGTGAAGCCCATCACGGTGCCGAAGTCGGCTTATGACTTCCTGAAGAAGGACGAGAATACCTACACGATCTGGAACGTGATCGTGGCCGGTTCGCATGTCTCCGACGAGACCGTCTACAAGTTCACGAAGGCGCTCTACGAGAACGAGGCGCGGGTGCGCGCCATCCATCCGACGCTGGCCGAGTTTTCGCTGAAGACCAACGCCGTCAACCAGACGCCGCTGGCGGTGCATCCGGGCGCCGAGCGCTACTACCGTGAAAAAGGCGTGATCAAGTAAAGGCTGCGCCAGATGGCATTGGGTTCGGATATTTTGCGCGCGGCAGGCCGCGTGATGGATGTGCTCGGCGAGACGAAACGGGTGAAGCCGAAAGGCGCCATCCGCATTCTTGTCGCGGTCCTTTCAGTCATAGCCGTGATGGTCGTGACATGGCTCGCGCTGTTTGGCATCGCCAGCCAGCATCTGCAGGTCTCGATCTTCCTCGTGCTGATGATGCCCATGGCCTTCCTCACCACGACGGCGGTGAGCCATGCCACGCGCATCGGCGTCATCGACTGGGCGCTCGCGCTGGTCTCGGTCGCGGCTTCGGCCTGGTTTGCCTGGAACGAGCCCGTTTACGCGAACTGGATGACCGGCTTCACCGAGCTGTCGACCGGCGACTTTATCGCCGGCACCGCGCTGGTCTTGCTGTCCGTCGAACTCTGCCGCCGCACGGTGGGCTTCGGGCTGACGCTCATTCTGCTCGCGCTGCTCGCCTATTCGGCCTTCGGCCATCTGATGAGCGGGCCGTTCCGGCACGGCAAGATCGAGTACGAATATTTCCTCGAGATGCAGACCATCGGCACGGACGGGATCTTCGGCTCGCCGCTCTATGTCGCCGCGAGCTATGCGTTCCTTTTCATCCTGTTCGGCAATTTCTATGTGCTGTCGGGCGGCGGGCAATTGTTTTTCGATCTCGCCGCCGCGCTCACCGGGCGCATGGTCGGCGGACCCGCGAAAGCCTGCGTTGTGTCGTCGGGTCTTTATGGCTCGATCTCGGGCTCGCCGGTGGCGGATGTCGCGACAACCGGTCCGGTCAGCATCCCGATCATGAAGCGGCTCGGCATGAGCGCGGAGCGCGCCGGCGCCATCGAGGCCGCTGCCTCGACGGGCGGCTCCATGCTGCCGCCGGTGATGGGCGCTGTCGCCTTCATCATGGCGAACTTCACCGGCATCACCTACAACAACATCTGCCTTTATGCGGCGGCCCCCGCGCTCATCTATTACCTCGGCATTTTCACGCTCGTGCATTTCGAAGCCGTGCGGCTCGACATGGGTTGTGTGCCCGAGAGCGACATCGTCGGCCTGCGCCGGGCGCTCACCAACAACTGGCCGAGCATTGTTCCCATCGTCGTGCTCATCATCCTGCTCGTGCAAGGCTATTCGGCGGCCTATGTCGCGGCGGGCTCGGCCGTCTCGGTCGTGATCTCGAGCTGGATGCGCCGCCGTGGCGCCATCGGGCCGCGCCGCTTCGTGGAAGCTTGCGTCGACACATGCCTGTCGTCCGTGCCGCTGGTCGCGGCGGTCGCGGCGGCTGGCATGATCATCGGCTGCATCGAGCTGACGGGATTATCGGGCAAGTTCACGCTGCTGCTGTTCGAACTTTCGGGCGGCGCGATGATCCCCTCGCTCATTCTGGCCGCCGCCATTCTCGTGCTGCTGGGCATGGGCATGCCCACAACCGGCGTCTACATCATGGGCGTCGCGCTGCTGGCGCCGGTGCTGATCGGCAAGTTTGGCCTGCCCTTGATGCCGGTGCACATGTTCCTGCTGTTCTACGCCTGCATGTCGGCGATCACGCCCCCCGTCGCGGTGGCGGCTTTCGCGGCGGCGGCGGTGGCGGACGCCAACCCGTTCAAGCTCGCGCCCTACGCCTGCAAGCTCGCGGTCGGCGGCTTCCTGCTGCCGTTCTTCTTCCTGTTCAACACCGGCGTGCTGATGCAGGGCTCGCTTGCTCAAATCCTGTGGGACACCGCCATGGGCGCGGCTACAGTTCTGTGCGCCTGCGTGTTCCTGCACGGCTACATGCGGCGCAGCCGGATGCCGATTCTGGCGCAGTTCGCCTTCGGGCTTGCGGCCATCGCGTTGATCGTCCCGAACGCGTCGCTGCAAGGCGGCGTCGCGCTTGCCGCCGCGCTGCTGTTCTTTGGCCTGCATCGCGCGGCCGCCCCCGCCCTTGTCCCCGAACGCACCGCCTGAGGATCCCATTCCATGCAAGCCAACCCGCGCTTCGACCTCAGCGGCCAGACAATCATCATCACCGGCGGCGGCAAGGGCATCGGCAAGGTCTATGCGCGCGAATTCGCCCGCGTTGGCGCACGCGTGGTCGCCGCCGATATTGATGGCGATGCGGCCAACGAAGTGGCGGCGGCGATCCTCGCCGAGGGTGGCGACTGCATCGGCATGACGACGGATGTATCCGACGCCGGATCCGTTGAGGCCATGGCGCGCGCCACGATGGACGCATACGGGCGCATCGACGTGATGAGCACCCTGCCCCGCCGCTCATTCCTCGAGATCCCCGAGGACGAGTGGGACCGCGTAATGGCCGTGAACCTGAAGAGCCTGTTCCTGTGCTGCCGCGCTGTCGTTCCGCAGATGCGCGACCAGGGCCGCGGCAAGATCGTGAACATTTCATCGAGCCGCGTGTGGGAGGGCATCCCCAACCGGCTTCACTATACGACATCCAAGGCGGGCGTGATCGGTTTCACCCGCGCCATGGCGCATGAGGTCGGCTCGATGGGGATCACTGTGAACGCGGTGACGCCTGGCTACACGCTGTCTGAATCGCAGGTCTCGTCATCGACCGGCAATTATCTCGCCGCGCAGGCTGAAGGGCGCGCCATGGGCCGCCCGCAACATCCGGAGGATCTCGTCGGCGCAGTCATGTTCCTGTCCTCGCCGGCGAGCGATTACATGAGCGGACAAACGATCAACGTTGACGGCGGCAAGGCCATGCACTGAGCAGGGCCTCACCTAATTATGCGGCCATTCCACAAGATCGCCGCCCGGCGGCGTGCGGATCGAACGAATGATCGCCTTCAACATCGTGCGCGTGAGCTCCTTTGCATGATCATCCTTCATGCAGTCGAGCATCAGCGCCAACCGTCCGAACGCGGTCGCGCGTTCCGCTACAAAATCGGAATAGGCTTCTTCAGCAAATTCACGGCCTTCAGCCAAGTCCAAGGTGCCGTCGTCGTCGCTCATCGTACGTCTCGCTCAGGTTTGAGCCCCCGGGAGATATACCAAGGGGGGCGGAGTCCAACGTCAAGCTTGAGCGAAAGCGTGCGGAGAAGTTTTATTTTTGGTCGTGCACGGAACCGGGCAGAATGCCTAAACGTGGTGCCTAAAAAAGCATCATGACGCTAAAAAACTGGCATAGCTCGCGCTGGCGTGCTGTTTTAGGCGGAGTTTGGCGGGAGCGGCACGGCCCCTGCAAGGGGGCCCGGCGAAAAGCGCAATTGCGTTGAAACAGGAGGTTGCCTTGGCAGTGGACGTGGTGAAGGTCGAAATCAAGAGCGTGTCGGATGCCTCTGGACTCGAAGAGTTTATTCGCGCGGGACGGTTCGCGGCCGATCAGGTTGTCGCCGTTATCGGCAAGACGGAAGGCAATGGCGGCGTGAATGATTTCACGCGCATTCTCTCCGACCAGGCGTTCCGCAAAGTGCTGCTCGACCACGGAACGCGCGACGCCGCTGCGATCAAGAAAGTGCCTATGGTGTGGTCAGGCGGATGCGATGGCGTGATCACGCCGCACGCCACCGTCTTTGCGCGCAACGATGAAACCGGCCCGGTGAACGAGAGCCGCCTCGTGATGGGCGCGGCGCTCTCACCGCAGATCCTGCCCGAAGACATTGGGCGTCCCGCGATGGTCGAAAAGGTCGCGGAAGGCGTGCGCCTCGCGATGAAGGACGCCGGCATCACCGATCCGAAGGACGTGCATTACGTCCAGACCAAGACGCCGCTGCTGACGATCGAGACCACCCAGGACGCGCATTCGCGCGGCCATGACGTGTTCTGCGAAGTTCACGATTCCATGGGCGTTTCCAATGGCACGACAGGACTTGGCATCGCCGTAGCACTCGGCGAGATCTCGATGCCGAAAGCCGAAGAGATCTGCAAGAACCTCGACCTCTACTCGTCCGTCGCCTCCTGCTCGTCGGGCGTCGAGCTCGATTGCGCGCAGATCGTGCTGTTCGGCAACAAGGCTGGCGCGGGCGGCCGATACCGCATCGGCCATGCGGTGATGAAGGACGCGCTCGACATGGACGGCATCTATGATTCCATCCGCAATGCGGGCCTCGACCTGCCCGAGCGTCCGCGCGCGAGCGATCTCAATGGTCGCGTCGTCAATTGCTTCATGAAATGCGAAGCCGACCGCACCGGCAAATTACGCGGACGCCGGCAAATCATGCTCGACGATTCCGATGTGCATCACCACCGCCATTCCAAGGGCGCGGTGGGCGGCGTCGCGGCGGCAGCCATTGGCGATCCAGCGGTTTTCGTCTCGGTGGACGCCATGCATCAGGGCCCGCAAGGCGGCGGCCCGGTGATCGCAATCGTCGATATGGGCTGAGGCCTTCCAAGACCGGGCATGGCCCCGGTCTTGCTTCAATTCGCACAGATCTTGCCTGAATTTTCATCCGATCGTCCGATCGCCTTCAAGGAGCCCGAAACATGCGTAATTTCAAGACTCTTCTCGCAACCGCGGCGCTGGTCGCCACCGCTTTCTCGGGTGCAGCCTCCGCGCAGGAGAAAGTCCGCGTCGGCGCCAATCCGGTCAGCGCGTCCCTGCCGCTCTATTACGGGATCGAAAAGGGCTTCTTCAAAGCTGAAGGCCTCGACCTCGAGCTGACGCAGATCATAGGCCCGCCCGCCAACCTCGCCGCGCTGATCGCAGGCCAGATCGATGTGTCGTCGAACCTGACGACGATCGACGCCGCCAACGGCAATCTGAAGAAGCCTGGCGCTGCGATCTTCATCGCGATCAATTCGCAGAACAAGCAATACAAGATGGAGCAGTTCGTCATCCGCAAGGGTCTGCAGGCCAAGACGCTCGCCGACCTCAAGGGCAAGCGCATCGCGTCGGCTCCGGGGCCCGGCAACGTCATCATGGCGAAGGCCGTTCTCAAGAAGGCCGGCCTCAACGATGGCGACTACACGCTCGACCAGCTCGACATCACCCAGCATGTGAATGCTCTGACGGCGGGCACGTTCGACGCGGCCTACACGCTTGAGCCCGCGGCGACGATCCTGACCTCCACGGGCGGCGGCACGACGCTCGAAGCCGGGCTCATCGCCACCTACATTCTCGGCGACGACAAGGCGAACGGCTGGGCCGCCGGCACCGCCATGGCGGGCGACTTCATCAAGACGAAGCCGGAAGCGGCGAAGAAATTCGCCGCCGCTTGGGCGAAGTCCATTGCGGCGGTCGAAGCCAACATGGATGACGCGCGCAAGTCGCTCGCCAAGAGCATCGCCATGTCGCCGGAGGTGGCAGCGACCGTGCCGATGGTGAAGTTCGTGATGGCGAAGGATCTGACGCCGGCAAACGTCGCGGAATTCCAGAAATTCATCGACTTCGTTTCCGACGCGGGCATTCTGTCAGCCAAGGTCGATGTCACCACCATGCTGCAGAAGTATTGATCTCATGACGATGACCGCCCCATTGGACGTTGTTTCAGCCCCGGTTTGCCTGGGCCCCGGCCCCGACGGCTCGCCATCCGCGCACATCACCGTGCGTGGACTGCACAAGCAGTTCAACGGGACGGTCATCTACGAGAACTTCGATCTCGATATCCCCCGCGGCAAGTTCGTCTCGGTCTTTGGGCCGAACGGCTGCGGGAAGTCGACGCTGATCAACCTGATCTCCGGGCTGATCCCGATCGACTCAGGGCAAGTGCGCTTCGATGGCAAGACGCTGGCCCAGACCAAGATCGGCTACGTCTTCCAGAACTATCGCGAGGCGCTCTTCCCTTGGATGACGGCGTTCGAGAACATCGTCTATGCGCTGCTGCTGCGCAAAGTCGCCCGTCCCGAGGCGGAGGAGCGCGTCCACAAGCTCGTCACGCATCTCGGCGTCAAGATCGACCTGAAACTCTACCCCTACATGATGTCGGGCGGGCAACAGCAGCTCGTCTCCATCATGCGCGCGCTGATCATCGAGCCTGAAGTGCTGTTTCTCGACGAGCCCTTCTCGGCGCTCGACTATGAAATGACCTTGTTCATGCGCGAGCAGCTTCAGCGCATCTTCGAGGAAACCGGCACCACCATGGTGCTGGTCTCGCACGATCTCGAAGAGGCCGTGTATCTCGCCGACTACGTGCTCCTGCTGACACGGCGTCCGGGGCGCATCGCCGCCTACCCACTCGTCGACATACCCCGCCCGCGCAATGACGCGACGCTGGCCGACAAGGACTTCGTGCTCCTGAAAGCCAGCTGCCTTGAAATCTTCCAGCGCGAGGTGCGACGCGGATGACGAAGACAAGCGACCGTTACCTTCCCCTCATCGGCGTCGCAGGCCTGATCCTGTTCTGGTACGTCGGCTATTGGGTGAAGATCGTCGATCCCGTCCTGCTGCCGCCGCCGCACGCTGCCGCGATGGCGCTTTGGAAAGGCATGGCCGGCGGCAATCTCTACAGCGACTTCCTGGTCACCGTTTACAGGACGCTGGCGGCGATCTCCATCGCCGCCGTCATCGCGATCCCGCTTGGAATCTTGCTCGGCGCCAATGAGCGGCTGTATCGCTCGGTCGAATTCGTCATCGACTTCTTCCGCTCGACGCCGGCTTCGGCCATGTTCCCGCTGTTCCTCGTCATCTTCGGCGTCGGCGACCGCACCAAGATTTTCGTCGCCGCCTTCGGCGCCATGCTGGTGATCCTGTTCAACGTCGCCTATGGCGTGATGAATGCGCGCAAGACCCGCATCCTCGCGGCGAAAATCATGGGCGCCTCGAACTGGCGGATCATGAAGGACGTCGTGCTGATGGAAAGCCTGCCGCAGACGTTCGTCGGCCTGCGCAACGGAATTTCTCTGGCGCTGGTCATCGTGGTCGTCGCGGAAATGTTCATCGGCTCCGTCAACGGCATCGGCAACCGCGTGTTCACCGCGCAGCAGATGTTTGAAATGCCCGACATGTACGCGGCGATCTTCGCTGCCGGCGCGCTGGGCTACGGGATGAACATCGTCTTCCTCATGATCGAGAAGAGCTACGTTCACTGGTCGGGTAAATGAGCAGCACAGCAGGACTGACAAAGCTTTCCGCGGTCGAGCTCGCGCGCCGCATCAAGACGGGCGAGATCACACCGCTGGAAGTGCTCGAAGCGCATCTGGCCAAAATCGACGAGCTGAACCCGCAGCTCAACGCCATCGTCACGCTCGACATCGAGGGCGCGCGCGCGCAGGCGATTGCGGCGGGCGAGGCCGTGAAGCGCGGCGACGCGCTGGGTCCGCTGCATGGCCTGCCGGTCGTCATCAAGGATGTGACTCTCACCAAGGGCATGCGCACCACTTACGCGTCTCCGCTCTACAAAGACTTTATCCCCGACGTCGACGCCGCTCCGGTGGCGCGGCTGCGCAAGGCTGGCGCGATCATTCTCGGCAAGACCAACACGCCAGAATTCGCGACGGGCGCAACGACCTTTAACGACGTGTTCGGCGTCACCCGCAATCCGTGGGACCCGACGAAGACGCCGGCGGGCTCTTCCGGCGGTTCGGCCGTGGCTGCGGCGAGTGGCATGGTTCCCCTGGCGCAGGGCACCGACTTCGGCTGCTCGGTGCGCATGCCAGCAGCCTTCTGCGGCATCGTCGGCATTCGCACGACGCCGGGCCTCATCCCCAACGATCCCATGCATCTGCCGTGGGATCCCGGCCAGGTGCACGGGCCGTTGGCGCGCAGCGCGGAAGACGCAGCGCTGATGCTCGACGCAATGGTCGGGCTCGATCCGACATGGCCGCTTTCGGCCGCGCCGCCGTGGGCCAGCGCGCTCGACATCGTCAACGAGACGCAGGACGCGAAGGGTCTGCGCATCGCCTATGTCTCCGACATCGCGGGCTTCGGCGTCGATAACGAGGTGGATGTGATCTGCCGCGCCGCCGCGATGAAGTTGGCCGATGACGGCGCGCAGGTCGATGAAATCAAGTTCGACTTGTCGGACGGGTTCGCAGCCTACAAGACCTTGCGCGGCGAATGGATGGTTGGCCAGCAGATCGAACGGCTCGACATGGTCGAGCAATTCGGCGCCAATCTCTCCGGCAACGTGAAGGCGGGCCTCGCACTCTCCGTGCTCGACACCGCGAAGGCCGAACTCGTGCGCGAACAGGTGTGGTCGCGTTTCCGCGCCTTCTTCGCCGATTACGATTTCCTGATTACGCCCTGCTCGCCCGTGGCGCCGTTCAGCGTGGACGAGAAGTTTCCCACCGAGATCAATGGCCGCAAGCTCGATAATTACATCGACTGGATCGCGCCGTGTTTCCTGATCACGCTCGTGGGTTTCCCGGCGGGCTCGGCGCCTGCGGGACTGACCGCGAGTGGGTTGCCGGTGGGGATTCAGATCGTCGGCAAGCGGTTCGATGAGCCGCAGATTCTGGGGCTGTGCAAGCTGGTGCAGCGCGCGAACCCGATTGGGTGGCCGAAGCTTTCGTGAGGCGTGGGGGCTCTCTACCCTTCTCCCGCGCTCGCGGGAGAAGGTGTCACGCGCAGCGTGACGGATGAGGGCGTTTCAACAAAAGCGCTATGTCGGTGAGACTTCTGCAACACGAGGCGCCCTCACCCGTCTCGCTTCGCGAGCCACCCCTCTCCCGCAAAGCGTGGGAGAGGGGCGCGCTCGCAACCATTCCGCCCCTACCCCGTCAACATATCGCGCAACTGCGCCAAATCCCGCCGCACCCAATTCGCGTCGTGCTCGAACGCCTCGACGCTCACGCCCGGCTGGCGGAACAAGGTCAGCATCACCTCGGCGCCATCGCCATTCGCAACCACGCGCATCGGCACGTGTATCTCCGCGCCGCTCCGCAAGCACACGGTATGATCCATCACACCAAACGCGTTCTGCGGCGTAAACCGCAGGATGACATCGCCGCCGCCCGGGCCCTTTGCTCGCCACACGCCATTGTCGTTGTGAAGCCCCGCAGCGCTCAGTCCCGTCGCCCAGCGCGGGAAGACCTCGGGGCGCCAGATCGCCTCGTAAACTTCCTTCCACGGCATCTCGATGAAGACCGAAATCGTTTGCGCCTGCATGGTCATTTCGTGCCGAACATGCGGTCGCCCGCGTCGCCAAGCCCCGGCACAATGTAGCCGTGCTCGTTGAGTTTCTCGTCAATCGCCGCGGTCCAGATTTTCACGTCCGGATGATGGCCCTGCAACTTCGAAATGCCTTCGGGAGCCGCAAGCAGGCAGACGAAACGGATTTCCGCCGCGCCGACTTCCTTCAGGCGATCGATCGCCGCGATGGCTGAATTGCCTGTCGCCAGCATCGGATCGACGACGATGACGAGACGGTCGCGCAGATCGTGCGGCGCCTTGAAATAATATTCGACGGCGCCGAGCGTCACCGGATCGCGATAGAGGCCGATATGCGCGACGCGCGCGGATGGCACCAGCTGCAGCATGCCGTCGAGAAAGCCGACGCCGGCGCGCAGGATCGGCGCGAGAACGAGTTTCTTGCCCGCGAGGATCGGCGCCTTCATGGCGGTGATCGGCGTCGTGATCGCCTTCGTTTCAAGCGGCAGGTCGCGCGTGACTTCGTAGCAGAGCAGGATGCCGATCTCGTTCATCAGCTCGCGAAAAGAGCGCGTCGAGCAGCTGATGTCTCGCATCAATGTGAGCTTGTGCTGCACCAGCGGATGTTCGACGAGATGGACGCCCTGCATGTAAAGACCTTTCAGAAAATCGTGCCATCGCTGACGATGTTCAGCGGCGGTGAGCCATCGCTGCGCCGTGCGCGCGCAAGCTTGCGGCCGGCGGCCCAGGTGCCGCCCTCCAGAATGGTCGCGAGCGGCCATTCGTCCTCGCTTTTGCCAAACCTCTTTCGCACGAGCGGCGCCAGTTCGTCGAGAAGCGCGACCGTGAGCGCGCGCCATTCGACGATGAATTCATCGGCCGCACCCCATGCGCGCGACAGCGCGTCGGGATCGCGCGGCGTCAGCACACCGCCATCGATGAACAGTCCGCCATTGCGATATTCAGGCAGCCCCGTGAGCCCGTCGATATCCGTCACGCGGAGGCCCGCCCATTGCAGCGGCTCGATGAGCGAATAGGACAGCCATTGCGAGAGTTTGTGGAACGGCATGAAGCCCGGCGCATCCGGCAGGTCATCGAGCGCTGAATGGCGCCAGCAATCGCCAAGCGCCACGCCATCGAGCGACAGGCGCGAGGGCCAGATGCCATTGAAGTGCGCCAACACGGCGCGCAGGATATCGGGAGCTGCGACGACGCCGCCCGTGTTCAGCGCATCGAACAGCTCGCCGGGTCGCGACTGGCAAGCGCGCCCGAGCGCGTTGAGCAGCGCTGTGCGGCCCTCAAGTCCGGCTAGAGGATTGCCGGACGAGACCTGAAAACCCTTCTCGATATCGCTGACCGTGAGCGCACGCAGCGTCTGCGCGTCGGCGCGCGCGGAGCGTCCATCGTCGGCGAAAGCGCCCGCGCGAAACATGTCGAGGCTCGCCATCGCGAGCCCTTCGGAACGCGCGAGCACGGTTCCGTCCGCCAGCGTGTAGCGCCAGCCCGATCCCGCGCCGGCGTCGAGCAGCACGCTGACGATGACAAGATCGAAAGCCGCGCGCGCAGCTTCCTCATCATGCGGAATCTTGAACGCCGCAGCGTGATCGACGCCGCCGACAACAAAGTGCCGCCAGCGGGCATGAAACGGCACATCGAGCGCCGGATAGTTTTCGACAATGACCGAGGCCACGGTCTCAGCCACTCCTTCCATCGCGGCAGGCTCATAGCGCCAATGCGTCAGCGCATCGTCCTTCGCCCGATCCAGAATAAGATGCGCGCGCCGCCGCACCTCGCTGGCGCGCAGCAGTGTGTCAGCTGATCCAGCCATCAATATTTCTCGAGGTCGCGGCCCGTGGTGCGCTTCAGTTCGTCCTGCGTCGGCGCGCCATCGGGGGCGAAATAGCCCGCCGCTTTCTTCGCTTCCATTTCGACGGAAGCGTCGGGCGGCACCAGCTCGTCGGGGATCGCCACGCGCTCGCCGATCTCGATGCCGGAATTCACCAGCGCATCATATTTCATGTTGCTCATCGACACGAAGCGATCGATGCGCGTGATGCCAAGCCAGTGCAGCGTATCGGGCATGAGTTGCTGGAAACGCGCGTCCTGCACGCCTGCGAC
>JANXTB010000409.1 GCA_025356415.1 Hyphomicrobiales bacterium | reverse complement strand
TGCAGGAATCCCCAGCGGGATTCAAATGTCAGATTTCATCCACTAGCGGCAGCCACCCGAAGATGGATTGCCGCGTCGCCTTCGGCTCCTCGCAATGACGAGGCTCTTATTCAGCTGCGGCTCGTGTTGCGCCCGAAAGCCACGCATCCAGATCAGCGCCAGCGCGAACCGACATCGCCTTCTTGCGCGCGACAGACTTCTCGGGCCCGCGCAGCTTCTTCCCGTCTTCCGAACGCAACGGCTCGTCCATCGGCGGAAACAGTCCGAAGTTGACATTCATCGGCTGGAAGGAGCTGCGACCGGCGTCGATGGTTTCCAGATGCCCGCCAGTGATGTGATTCAGCAACGAGCCAATGGCCGTCGTCGCGGGCGGCATCGTGAATTCGAGGCCGAGCCGTTCCGCCGCCGCCATGCGGCCAGTGATGAGGCCAACCGCGGCGCTTTCCACATAGCCTTCGCAGCCGGTGATCTGGCCCGCGAAACGCAGGCGCGGATCGGCCTTGAGGCGAAGCCGGCCATCGAGCACGCGCGGCGAATTCAGGAACGTATTGCGATGCAGCCCACCGAGGCGCGCGAATTCCGCGTTTTCCAAACCGGGGATGGTGCGGAAAAGCGCCTGTTGCGCGCCGTATTTCAGCTTCGTCTGGAAGCCGACCATGTTGTAGAGCGTGCCCAGCGCATTGTCCTGCCGCAGCTGCACGACCGCATAGGCCTTCACGCTCGGGTTATGCGCATTGGTGAGGCCCATCGGCTTCATCGGTCCGTGGCGCAACGTCTCCACGCCGCGCTCGGCCATCACCTCGATCGGCAGGCAGCCATCGAAATAGGGCGTGCCTTCCCATTCCTTGAAGCTTGTCTTGTCGCCCGCGATCAGGCCTTCGATGAAGGCGTAATACTGGTCCTTGTCCATCGGGCAATTGATGTAATCGGCGCCGGTGCCGCCCGGACCCTGCTTGTCGTAGCGCGATTGAAACCACGCCTTCGACATGTCGATCGACTCGCGATGCACGATGGGCGCGATCGCGTCGAAGAAAGCCAGCTGGTCTTCGCCGGTCTTTTCAATGATCGCCTGCGCCATGGCGGCGGAGGTGAGCGGGCCGGTGGCGACGATCACATTGTCCCAATCGGCGGGCGGCAATCCGGCGATTTCGCCGCGCTCCAGCGTGACCAGCGGGTGCTCGGCGAGCGCCTTGGTGACCGCTTCGGCAAATCCCTCACGATCGACAGCCAGAGCGCCGCCGGCTGGCACCTGATTGGCGTCGGCGCAGGACATGATGAGCGAATCCATCCGCCGCATCTCGCGGTGGATGACGCCGACAGCATTGGTGCTGGCCTCGTCCGAACGGAAGGAGTTGGAACAGACGAGTTCGGCCAGCTTGTCGGTGTGGTGCGCATCCGTGCCGCGCACCGGGCGCATTTCATGGAGCACGACAGGCGCGCCAGCGCGGGCGATCTGCCACGCGGCTTCGGAGCCGGCAAGGCCGCCGCCAATGACGTGAATGGGGGATGTTGAGGACATGGCGCGGACCATAGGGAGGTGGTCTGCGGGGCGCAAGACTATCAGTCGTCATTGCGAGGAGCCGAAGGCGACGCGGCAATCCATCTTCGGGCGCCTGCAGTGTTCGCGATGACGGCAAAAACAGAAAACGCCCGCCGGGGAGGATTCGGCGGGCGCTTCTGGGCGGAACGGAGTGGAGGGGGGTCTCCGGTCCGGAATAGAGTCTCTAAGGCTTAGAGGCCGGCGCTGCGGCGCGCGACGTCGTCGATTTCCCACCGGGCGATGCCCAGGTCGGTCAGCTCGCGGTCCGTCAGGCAGTAGAGCTCGCGCAGCGAAGCGCGATAACGGCGCCAGGCGCCAAGCTTGGTGGAGATGAACTTGATGGTCTCGGTCATGGTCTCAACTTTCCAGAGGCGGGGAGGAACGCCCCTTTGATGCAATGCAATATATATAGATACGCACGGCTGAGTATCCAGATTTGCTGCGGTGCAGCTATGCAAAATTAGCATGGTTCAGGCGTGATCCAGCGGCCCCGGGACGCTGTGCAATGACCGATTCGGCCAATGAAGCTTCGAATCACTGTTTAAAAGCGGGCCAACAGCCTGCGATTTACGCATTGCTAACACTTTCGCAAGTGCGAAATGAGCCTGATCGCGAATCCGTGGCGCCGACGTTGCACAACGGTCTCTGGTTTCGATCGGAGAAATTCCATGCATTTTCTGAAACGCCTGACGCTCGCCGCCCTTGTTGGCGCCCTCCCGCTGCTCTCGAGCGCCGCAGTCCGGGCCGATGCTCTTGATGATATTGTGAAAGCCAAGGTCCTGAAGGTCGCGGTGCCGCAGGATTTCCCGCCCTTCGGCTCGGTCGGGCCCGACATGCAGCCGCGTGGCTATGACATCGACACAGCCGCCCTGATCGCCAAGGAATTGGGCGTCAAGCTTGAGCTTGTGCCTGTTTCGAGTGCAAATCGCCTGCCTTATTTGCAGACCAAGAAAGTCGACCTGATCATCTCCTCGCTAGGCAAGAATCCCGATCGCGAGAAGGCGATCGACTTCACGGTCGCTTACGCGCCGTTCTATTCGGGCGTGTTCGGCCCGGCCTCGGTCAAGGTGTCGGCCGCCAGCGACCTTTCCAAGAAGACTGTCGGCGTGACTCGCGGCGCGCTGGAGGATCTCGAAATCTCCAAGGTCATTCCCGCCGACGCCGACCTGCGCCGGTTCGAGGACAACAACACCACCATCTCGGCCTTCCTCAGCGGCCAGGTGCAGCTGATCGCGACCGGCAACGTGGTTGCGGCTGCGATCCTCGAGAAGAACCCGCCGAACCGTCCCGAGCCTAAATTCGTGATCAAGGATTCGCCTTGCTTCATCGGCCTCAACAAGGATGAGCCGGCGCTGCTGGCCAAGGTCAACGCCATCATCAAGAAGGTGCGCGCCGACGGCAGCCTCGAAGCCGTCTCGAAGAAGTGGCTTGGCGCGCCCATCCCCGCCGACCTTCCGGGCTGATTGCGGGTGAACCTCGCGCTCAGCGACCTCACCGACAATGGAGGGCTGTTCCTGAAAGGAGCAGCCTTCACGGTCGTGCTCACCGTCGTGGCGATCGTCGCCGGGCTCACGCTTGGTGTGCTCGGCGCGGCGGGGCGGCGCTCGACCCTCGCGCCGGTACGGTGGATCTCCGGCGCTTATGTCGAGCTGATCCGCAATACGCCGTTCATCGTCCAGCTGTTCTTCATCTACTTCGGGCTACCGGGGATCGGCATCAAGCTGAGCAACGAGACCGCCTCGGTGATCGCGATGGTCGTCAACCTCGGGGCCTACGCGGCCGAGATCGTCCGCGCCGGCATCGCGACGACGCCGAAAGGCCAGATCGAGGCGGCGCAGAGCCTTGCTCTCTCGGAGACGCAGGTGTTCACGCGCGTGGTC
>JANXTB010000406.1 GCA_025356415.1 Hyphomicrobiales bacterium | reverse complement strand
CGCGCCATGCAGGACGCCAGCGGCCTCGGGGTCGCCATTCAAGAGCAGGTCGTCGAGCTTCTTCTTGCCCATTTCAGTGGCGTGCTGGTCGCCGAGCGGGTCCACATCCACCTTGCGCACGCGGTCGCGCCAGTCTTCGAGGATTTCGTGGAAGGCGCGCTTGGAAGCGCGGTCGCCGATGAAGCCATCCTTCTCACGCAGCTCCAGATTGTAGCTGTCGATGATCACAGAGGGCAGTTCAAGCGCGCCATGCAGATGCAGGCCGGTGGGCGCGCCGGTGGCTGTCTTCTCTTTTGTATCAGGCATCTCAGGGGGATCTCGCGCGAAAGGGCGCCGGTCAACGCAGCCGCGAGCCGCACCGTTCCGCCCGTTCAGGCGGTGATCTGATCTATCTCGGCGCGCTCCTCGGCTGATAGCTTCCAGCCGACGGCGGCGACATTGGCGGCGATCTGCTCGGGGCGGGTCGCGCCCGCGATCACGCTTCCGACAACCTCCTGCGAGGCGAGCCACGAAAAGGCGAGATCGAGCAGGCTGCGCCCGCGCGCCTTGGCGAAGGCGTCGAGCTTTTCAACGCGCTCCCAGTTCTCGTCGGTCAGATACCGTTCACGCGTGCGCGCGTCCTTGCCAAAGCGCGTGTCCGCCGAGGGGGCCGCGTCTTTCACGTATTTGCCCGACAGCAGACCGCTTGCCAGCGGATAATAAGGCAGGAGGCCCATGCCCTTGGCCCGAAGCGCCGGAATGAGCTCGGCCTCCGGCTTGCGGTGGAGCAGTGAGTATTCATCCTGTGCGCTGATGAAATGCGAGAGACCACGCATCTCAGCCGTCCATTGCGCATCGACCACCGACCACGCCGCCATGTTCGAGCAGCCGATGTAACGCACCTTGCCTTGCGCGATGAGGTCGTCCAGCGCGTGCAGCGTTTCGTAGATGGGTGTGGACGGGTCGGGGCGATGGAATTGGTAGAGGTCGATCCAGTCCGTCTTCAGGCGGCGAAGCGAGTCCTCGACCGCCTGCATGATGTAGCGGCGCGAGCCGCCCGACTTGGCGCCGGTATCGTCCATCGGCAGGCCGAATTTGGTGGCGAGGACGATGTCCCTGCGGCGTGGCCCGAGCCATTGGCCGAGCGCGGTTTCCGAGCCGCCGCGGGCGCCATAGGCGTCAGCCGTGTCGAAGAGGGTGATGCCGTGATCAAGCGCCGCGTGGATCACCGCGCGGGAGTCCTCGATAGTGGTGCGGCCGCCGAAATTGTTGCAGCCGAGGCCGACGAGTGAGACTTTCAGGCCGGACCGGCCGAGGTTGCGGGTATCCATGGCTCATCTCCCGGTGACGTCCTATCTGATCCCGCACGGCCCGCGTAATCAAGCGGTCGAATGCTTGGAACGATCCGCGCGCAACCGGATTCAAAACCCAAGGGAGCCTGTTCCATGATGCCTGTCCCGGAGCCTGCGCCGATGCGCGACTGGACCAAACTCGCGGCGATGATCGATGAGAGCGATGTGATGGTCGCCTTCACGGGCGCGGGTATTTCGACCGAATGCGGCGTGCCGGATTTCCGCTCGCCCGACAGCGCGTGGAAACGGAATGCGCCGATTCCCTTCGACCAGTTTCTCAGCGATGAGGCGATGCGGTTAGAAGCATGGAAACGCAAATTCGCGATGGACGATCTCTATGCGGGCGCGCAACCGGGACGCGGACACGCGGCGCTCGCGCGACTTTTTCAGTCCGGAAAATTGAGCCATATCATCACGCAAAACATCGATGGTCTGCATCAGGCGTCGGGCGTGCCGGCAAAACGCATCATCGAATTGCATGGCAATGGAACATACGCGCAATGCCTCGATTGCGGCGGGCGCCATGAGTTGCACGATGTGCGCCGCGTCATCGCGGAAGCGGGTGCGCCGCCAGCCTGCGCGTGCGGGGGAATCGTCAAGTCGGCTACTATCTCGTTCGGCCAGGCGATGCCGCGCGAGGCCATGCAGCGTGCTCGCAATGCAACACTCTCCTGCGATCTTTTCCTGGTGATCGGCTCATCGCTCGTCGTGCACCCGGCTGCGTCTTTTCCCTTGATAGCAAAGGATAATGGCGCACGGCTGGTGATCTTGAACGCGCAGCCGACGCCGCTCGACAGCCATGCGGACCTCGTTATTCGGGTCGATATTGGCGACACGCTGCATCCAATCGGCAATGTTGGAAATAGTCTTCCACAGGCCGCTGAAAAAACACCTTTGTAGGTCGGGACGCGATGCTATCTTCGCCTCGCGTCTCATTGAGGGCCTGACGATTCGGGCCGCGATTGGTGGGAGCGCTCGTTCTATGGGCGCCATCAGGGGCCGGGGGCAGTACATTGGGTAGCAACGATCCACATCTTGTGAATGTCGCCTTGGAAACCGAGGCTCCTGCCTCGGAGCGTCCGTCCGACCTCCTCGAGATGTCCGGGCGCATCAAGTGGTTTGATGTATCAAAGGGCTATGGTTTCATTGTTCCCGATGAAGGCGGCGCCGACGTGCTGCTTCATGTGACGGCCTTGCGCCGCGACGGATTCCAGACCGCGCCGGAAGGCGCGCGAGTCGTGTGCGAAGTGCAGGCGCGCTCCAAGGGATTGCAGGTCTATCGCGTCGTGTCGCTAGACGAATCAACCGCGACTCATCCCTCGCAATTGCCGGCCGCGCGCACGCATGTGCAGGTGACTCCCGCCGGCGGATTCGAGATCGTCATCGTGAAGTGGTTCAACCGCGTACGCGGCTTCGGCTTCGTGACCCGCGGAGAAGGCACGGAAGACATCTTCATCCACATGGAGACCTTGCGTCGCTTCGGCATCATGGATCTGAAGCCCGGAGAAGGCTTGCTGGTGCGCTTCGGCAATGGCCCCAAGGGCCTCATGGCCGCCGAGATCCGGCCGCTCGAAACATCGCTTCCGCTCTCGCACTGAGCTTTCGCGCGCAGGCTTGATCCTGCGCCGTTCGCGCGTCATGGTCCCGGCGATCAAATCGTCCGCGAGGTAGCCATGCGCTCTTATCAATCTCATTCTATTCGCGCCGTTCGGCTTGCGGCAGCGGTTGCGCTTGGCGTTTGCTTTGCGCTCGCGATCGTTCCGTCCCGCGCGATTGCCCAGGCCGCTCCGGCTGCTGGCGAAACCGCGCTGGAGCCGCTTGAAATCGTGACCGCCTCCGGCCCGCACAAGTTTTCGGTCGAGGTGATGCGCGACGACAATCAGCGCGCGCGCGGCCTCATGTATCGCCGCTTCATGCCGGAAGATCGCGGCATGCTCTTCGACTTCAAGCGCGAGGAGCCTGTCTCCATGTGGATGAAGAACACCTACTTGTCGCTCGACATGGTGTTCATCGACCGCACGGGGCGCGTCGTGAATGTGGCCGAGAATACCGAGCCCTTGTCCGAGCGCATCATCCCGTCGGGGGCCCCGACGTTCGCGGTGCTGGAGTTGAACGCCGGAACCGCACGCCGCATCGGGCTCAAGGTCGGCGACAGGTTGCGGCATCCGATGTTCCGCTGAACGCCTTCCCACGCCAAGGCCAAGCCCGGAACTGCTGTTTGTCTCAGCTGTTATCTCAGCGGTGTTCCCGTTGTGGAACATGAGACCCAGGAGGAATGACATGCGGAACTGGCTCTATGCCGCCGCCGGCGCTCTTATCGCCGTTGGCGCATCAAGCGCACAGGCTGCTCCACTGAGCGTCGACAGGCTCGTGGCGGCCCACGACCTCGGCCTCAAGCAGGACGTCCAGTATTTCTACGGCGGGAGAAACTATTGCTTCTACCCGGATGGCTGGCGCGGACCGGGCTTCTACTGGTGCGGCTACAATTGGCGGCGCGGTTATGGCTGGGGTGGTCCGAGGGGCTGGCGCGGGTGGGGCATGGCTCCTGGGCCGCGCTTCTACGGTCAACCGCGCTATTACGACCGTGGCCCGGAGATGCGCCGCGAGTTCCGTCGCGACTATCGCCGCGACCGCTTCTAGAAAAGCAAAAAGCCCCGGTTCGCCGGGGCTTTTTTTATCTGTCAGATCCGCCGGCCCCTGATGGCTGCAGCAAGATTGCTCTCAATGTCCGGGTTGCCGGGATCGAGCGCGCGCGCTGCGCCGAGATCAGCCCGCGCCTTCGGGAAGTTGCCGCGCATGAGATACGAGAAGCCGCGATTGTTGAGCAACGCGGCGGTGCGCCCGGAGAGGCGTTCGACCTGCGCATAGTCGCGATCCGCGAGATCGAAGCGGCGCAATTGATCGTGCGTGGCGCCGAGGCCGAGCCAGCTTTCGGCGTCTCCCGGATCCTTTTCGACCGCGCGCCGGAAGGCTTCCTCGGCCAAGCCGAAATTGCCTTCGCGGAATTGCGCCTTGCCGGTGAGCGCGTCCGTCGGCTGATCCATCCGGGATGTCTCCAGGACGAGATCGGCGGATTCCTTCAACGTCTGGCAGCCCGCGAGGGGCAGCGCGAGGAGAATGACGAGGGGAGCGAGGAAGGAGCGCATGAAGTTCACGGTCATGGGTTTGCGGCCGGCGCGGAGGAGCCCTGCGCGGCTGCGGGAGCAAGGGTCGCAGGCGCCACCACCGGGCCGCTGCCCTCCGGCGACAGATAGCGCCGTTGCGCTTGCTGCGCCTTGACGCCATCGGTCGACTGGCCGCGAATGAAAGAGCGGCGCGGATAGGGATCGATGATCTGAATGGCGCGATTGGCTGCGATCGCATTTCCGGCGGAATAAGCGATCGTGTCGCGTCGCGCCAGAATGTCGGAGCAGGCGCCGCACGCCATCACCAAAGCGATGACGGACGCCTTCAGAAGGGCGTCACTTAGAGACGACAGCACTGCGACCTCCATTATTCAAGTCGAGCATATGACCGCCGGGGCCGGGCTTGACGGAAACCGTCTTCGCCGTCTTGGGCGTTTCCTGCCTGCCGAGCAGGAAGCGGTCAGGATCATTCGCCGGAACATTGTCTTCGAACGGCGTCCTCAACCGCGTGCCGGGCGGCGCCGGTTGCACGAGGCGGGGCGTGACGATCATCACGAGCTCGGTTTCTTTCTTCTCGAAAGAGGCGCTGCGGAACAGGACGCCGATGACCGGCACGTCGCCAAGCCATGGCAATTGCTTTAGGGCGTCGGCATTGGTCGCCTGCAGCAGGCCCGCGATCGCGAAGCTCTGCCCGTCGCGCAATTCCACCTGCGTGTTGGCGCGCCGCACGATCAGGGCCGGCACGTTGGTGGTGCCGACGTTCACGACGTTGGTGTAGTCGAGCTGGCTGACCTCGGGTTCGATCTTGAGGTTGATGACGCCGTCCGCCAGCACGGTCGGCAGGAAGTTGACGCTGACGCCGAATTTCTTGAAGGCGACGGTGATCTGGCCCTGAGAGCCGCCGGCGACCGGATAGGGGTATTCGCCACCGGCGAGAAAGCTGGCGGTCTGTCCCGACATGGCGACGAGGTTTGGTTCTGCGAGGCGCCGCGCGAGGCCGCGCTGCTCGAGCGCGTCGATCACGACATCCGCCTTGCCGCCGCGTGTGAGGATCTGCCCCAGGATCGTGCCGAAAGGCGACGAGGCGGCAGGCGAGCCGCCGAGGCCGGTCGAGGCCTGGAAGTTGCTGCCCGCTGAACCAAGATCCCATTTGACGCCGAGATCGCGGCCCGCGGTGCGCGACACTTCGAGGAAGCGCACTTCCAGCATCACTTGCTGGGGCTGCGACACCGTCATCGAATTCACGACTTCATTGCCGAACTGGCGCGCGAACTCCATCGCCTTTTCGATCGTCACGCCATCGCTGACCGGTCCAGACAGAACAATTCGTCCGTTGATCGAAGACACTTCGATTCGCGCGCCCGGAAGCCGGCGGCGGAGTTCAGCCTGCAGGCGGTGTGTGTTGTAGGAAACTTCGA
>JANXTB010000405.1 GCA_025356415.1 Hyphomicrobiales bacterium | reverse complement strand
ACGCCCGCCTGCTTCAGCGCTTCGACGACCGGAACGGACTGAGTCAGCGGGTCGACAATGTCGTCCTGCGTGCCCCATGCGACGAGGAAAGCGGGCTTGGCCAGCCGCTCGATGCAATAGGACAAGGGCGACGCGTCAAAGCAGATGCGGCGATCTTTCGAGGGGTTCGTGCCCAGGAACAATTCGACGATGTTCTGGTCGCCCAGCCTCGTCACCAGATCGTGGCGCCATTGCGCGGCGAGATCGAATACGGCGAACAGCGGAATGGCGGCCTTCACGCTGGACGACAGCGACGCATGCGGCCCGGCGGGCGCGCCCTTGCGGAAAATCTCTTCCTCACCCGCCAGCGCAACCAGCGCGGCGAGATGCCCGCCAGCGGATTCGCCCATCAGCGCCACGCGCTCGGGATCGGCGCGCGTCACGTCCGTCGCGCCCTTCACGAATTGCACCGCCGCGCGCACATCGTGCACGGCGTTGGGATAGGACGGCGCGCCGACCTTGGCGCTGCGATAGACCGGCGCGAACACGACGTAACCGCGCTCGGCGAGCCAGGGTCCGAGATATTGGTAGACGACGGGCGAAGCCTGCCGCCACCCGCCGCCGTGCAGCGCCACGATGGCCGGGAATGGCCCCGCGCCCGCGGGGCGGTACAATGTGCCTTTCAGCTCTTCCCCGTCATGCGTCGCGTAAACGACATTCTTCTCGACGCTGATCGTTTCGCTCGCCATTCCAGTCCCGCTCCCGGTCGCTGCTAGTTTGCGCCAGCATACAGAACCGGCTCAGGCGAGGCGAGCGGCCTGGTCGATAGCCTCTTGCGCCTCTTGCGCGACCTCCAGCAGGCCGGCAGCGAGGGGCACAATTGGGCGCCAGCCTGTGGTCCGCATCAGCCGCGCGGGATCGCCGCCGAGGAACATGATCTGCTCGGGACCAAAAGGCACGGCGCCGAACACCGGCTCGATCGAGGAATGCAACACGTCGCGCAGCGCCAGCACGGTGTCGCGCAGCGGCGGCGCGGCGCCGCTCGCAATGTTGAAGACGCCTTGCGCGGACTCGCACTCCAGCAGATCGGCGACCGCGCTTGCCACGTCGCGCACATGCAGAAAATCCCAGTTCTGCGTGCAGGCGGTAAGCTGCGGCTGGCGCCCGGCCACAAGCTCGCGCGCCAGCCATGGCAGCATGGACGGCGCCGTCTCGCGCGGACCGTAAACGCCGAAGATGCGGCCCCATACGCCGCGCATGCCGTTCTGCTGCGCCAGCCGCAACAGTGCGGCGCCGGCGGCCAGTTTCGAGACGCCATACAGCGTGACAGGCCGCGTTGGCGCATCCTCAGTGACAAAGCCCGTCGTCAGCCCATATTCCGCCTGCGTGCCGAGACCGAGCACGATACGCGCGCCGGCGCTTGCGGCTTGCGCCACGAGTTCCCCGATCGCAGCCACATTGTCGAGCTGCGTGCGCAGATCGCGCTCGCGCGGAGCGACGCCGAACCAGCCTGCATGAATCAACGCGTCGGGATGAAATGCGATGAGCGCGTCGCGATAGCTGTCAGGCTGCAGGAAGTCTGCGGTGAAATCATGCGGGTCTTCACACCGGCGCACGAGGCCCGCAACGACATGCCCGCGCGCGCGCAAGTCTCGCGCGATCTCGCGACCGATGAACCCGCTCGCGCCCGTCAGAAGGACGCGCACTCACCTGCCTCCACGATTGCCAGATAAGTCTCGATCTGCGCCTGCATCAGCGCCGCGGGATCGCCGCCCTGCGCGCAATCACGGTAAAAGCCGATGGTCCATTCGAGCGTCTCGCGGAAGCCGAGACGACATTCCCAGCCCAAGCCTGCATGCGCCTTGCGCGCATCGAGCCGCAACACCGGCGCCTCGTGCGGATGCGCGCCCCTGTCGCGCCGCCAGTCGACGCCCGCGCCCCATATGGCGCAAGCCTCGCGCGCGAGCGTGGCCACATCCTGCTCGTTTTCCGCACCCGGCCCGAAATTCCACGCGCCTGCATAAACCTCTTCATTCGCCGCGCGCTCGGCGAGCGCGATATAACCCGCGAGAGGTTCGAGCACATGCTGCCACGGACGCACCGCAAGCGGATTGCGCACCTCCAGCGGGACACCGCTCGTGAAGGCGCGCACGGCGTCGGGGACGATGCGGTCGGTCGCGTAATCACCGCCGCCGATGACATTGCCAGCGCGGGCGGAACACACATTGACGCCGGCTGCGCGAAGGAAAGACTCGCGCCAGCTCGCAACCGCGATTTCAGCCGCGGCCTTGCTGCTGCTGTAGGGATCGTGCCCGCCAAGCGGATCGCTCTCCACAAAGGCTTTGCCGTCGCCATTGTTCTCGTAACATTTGTCGGTGGCGACCATGATGACAGCGCGCGCGCCCGCATTGCGCGCCGCTTCGAGCACGTGCACCGAGCCCATCACATTGATCGCATAGGTCTCGACGGGCTGCGCATAAGACGCGCGCACGAGCGATTGCGCGGCCATGTGAATGACGACATCGGGCGCGGCCTCGCGCATGGCTTGCGTCACATGCGCTGGATCGCGCACATCGCCGCGAATATCTTTCACCCGTTCGCCGATCCGCGCCATCTCGAACAGCGACGGCGTGGTCGGCGGAGCGAGCGCAAAGCCCGTTACTTCCGCGCCGAGCGCGTTCAGCATCGCGCAGGCCCATGCGCCCTTGAAGCCTGTGTGGCCGGTGGGGAAAACCCTGCGCCCGCGCCAGAAGTCGGCGGAGATCACCAGATCCTCCATGGCGGCGCGCCGTTCGTCCAGAGATCTTCAAGCATATTCTTGTCGCGCAGCGTATCCATCGGCTGCCAGAAACCGTGGTGACGGAACGCGCGCAATTCGTCGCGCATCGCGAGTCGCTCCAAAGGCTCGCCTTCGAAAACTGTTTCGTCTCCCTCGATCAGGTCGAAGATTTTTGGCGAAAGCAGGAAGAAACCGCCGTTGATCCAGCCGCCCTCATCATGCGGCTTTTCCTTGAATTGAATGACGCGGTCCACCTCGATTTGCAGGGCGCCGAAACGGCCGCCCGGCCGCACCGCGCAAACCGTCGCAAGCCGCCCATGCGCGTCGTGAAATTTGCGCTCGGCCGCGAGATCGAGATCAGCAAGCCCGTCGCCATACGTGACGGCGAAAACAGTCTCGCCCTCGAGATGTTCGCGCACGCGCTTGAGGCGCCCGCCCGTCTGCGTGCGCTCGCCAGTGTCGACCAGCGTCACGCGCCACGGCTCGGCGTTCCGGCGATGCACCTGCATGCGGTTTTCGGCGAGATCGAAAGTGACGTCGGACATGTGCATGAAGTAATTCGCGAAGAATTCCTTGATGCAGTAGCCCTTGTAGCCAAGGCAGATGACGAAGTCCGTCACGCCCTGCGCCGCATAGATCTTCATGATGTGCCAAAGGATTGGCTTGCCGCCGATTTCGACCATCGGCTTTGGCCTGACCGATGTTTCCTCGGCGAGGCGCGTCCCCAGACCGCCGGCGAGAATGACCGCCTTCATGCAAGACCTCAAAGAAACGAATGATGAAATAAGGCCGACGCCACGACGAAAATTGCCGCAGCGGAAGAATCTATATTGTTTCAAGCATAGCTTCAGGTGCGCGAGCCGGCAAACAACTCAGGCGCGCGGGCACTTGCGGGTGCACACGGCGACGCATTGGTCCTGTTTGACACGGCAGGACGTGAGGCCGACTGCAGGATTGCAGCCGCCCGACGTCAGTTCTTTCTGGCAGGTCTCGGTGCAGGTTGCGACGCAAGCCGGCGCCGGCTCGGCTCGCTTGGTCTGCGCAAGGGCGGCCTCTGACGAAGCGGCCAAAATGGCCATGAGACCCACAAGGAAACGCCAACGCCGCATCGCACCCCCCGAATTCCCCAATCAGCCAAGCTGGATAGTTGTCTTCAACACTGATGGCGGAATTGCGATGCGCGCAATGAAA
>JANXTB010000199.1 GCA_025356415.1 Hyphomicrobiales bacterium | reverse complement strand
TCGATTTCTTGCCGAGGTCGACCGCCTTGGCGGGCAGGTCGGAAACGTCTGTTTTGCACACGAAATCCGCGACATACCTCGTCAAGTTTTCACCCACCGTCATCGCAATCCTCCCATGGCTCTTGTTGACCGAAAGTGATAGATTTTTGTATATTGTCAACAAAATTGAACGTCTTGCGCGCCCCGGTTTCCCGCTGGCGCGAATGATGCTAGCAGTGACGACATGAGCCTAAGCAGAGCCAAATCAGCCCTCGTAAAACATCGCGCCCAATCCATGACGACGCTCGTGCGCCAGGAGCTCGAACGCATGGTCGAAACCGGCGAACTGACTGCCGGGAGCAGGCTGAACGAGAATTCGCTCGCGGCTCGTCTCGGCGTGAGCCGCGGTCCCATTCGCGAGGCGTGCCGGGGGCTCGAGCAAGGCGGTCTGGTGACCCTCATCGCCAATCGTGGCTTCTTCATTCGCGAACTTGAAAGCCGTGAAGCCGCAGAGCTGTACGAGATTCGCGGCGCGCTCTACGCACTCGCCGGACGCATTCTCGCGCCGAAGATCACGGTGAAGCAGGCTGCTGAGCTGCAGGGCTACATTGACACGATGCAAGGCGCAGTCGCCGAAAACAATCTGAATGTGTTTTACCCAACCAATTTGCGTTTTCATGAGGCCATCGTCCAATTTTCGGGCAATGAGCGACTGATGAGCGAATGCGTCTCGATCCATCGGGAGATGCATCTCTTTCGCCGGCGCACACTGGATATCCCAGGTCGGATGTCGATCTCGAATGAGGAGCATCGCACCATCCTGAAATGGCTTGTGGAGCACGACGCGGACAAGGCGGCGGCTGAACTCGAACATCATGTATTGACGAGCCGCGAGGTTCTTTTCGGGCCGATGGGCGCTTATCCCAAAGAGGGCTCGTAACCTTCTCGCGCGGCGCGCTCAGCCGCGCAGGCTGATCAACTTGGCCCCGCCGAACACCGGCAGCCGGTTGGCGACCGTGATGATCGCAAACGACACGATCAGCAACATCAGCCCAAGCACCGATATGGCGCCGAGATCGCCGCTTTCGTTCAGATCGTAGATGATCACGGACACGAGCTTGGTGTCGGCGGTCGTCAGCAGGATCATCGCCGACAATTCGCGAATGGTGCCGATGAAGATAAAGCACCATGTCGCGACCGCATTGGAGCGCAGGATCGGCGCGGTGATGGTTCGCAAGGCCGTCATCCGCGTGGCTCCGAGGATCCGGCTCGCTTCCTCCAGTTCGACATGCACACTCTTGAAGGCGGACGAGAATTGCTGGTAGGCCGCCGGCATTTCGATTGTCAGGAAGGCGATCAGCAGGATCCAGAGCGTGCCGTAGAGCGGCACGAATGAATTCGAATAGGCGAGGAAGAGGCCGACGCCGAGCACGATGCCCGGAATGGCTATCGGCACGGTCGCGAGATATCCCAGAATCCAGCCGCCCTTCACCACATTGCGCGAGGCGATGTAAGCGGTGACGAGTGCGATCGCGGTTCCCAGCGTCGCCGTCATGACGCCGAGCAGGAACGTGTTTCGCATGGCGAGAGATGTCGCGGAAAACTCGAAGAAGACGAAGTGGAAATGATGCAGGGTGAAGCTGTCGAAGGTCAGCCGCTGGCCGACCGTTCGCGTGAGAGCCGTTTCGATCAGCGCGAGATAGGGAAGAATGACCGTCAAAAGGAGGAGCGCGCCGGCGAAGCCCCAGGCCAGCCAGGTCCAGCGGCCGAGCGCGATGAGGCGTGGAGCGCCGCTCTTGGCGCCAAGCGTCGTGTAGCCTCGGCGGCCCAGGATCTTTTTCTGGGTCCAGATCAGCAACACCGCGAACATCAGCAGAGGCACGGAGATCGCCGCGGCCAGGTGTGGTTTCGCCGGGTATTGGAACAGGCTCCAGATCTTCGTCGTGATCACATGGAAGCCGGCCGGAAGCGCTAGGATGGCGGGCGACCCGAACATCGTCAGCGCCTGCAAAATCGCAACCAGCGTTCCTGCCAGCAGCGCCGGCATCACAAGCGGAATCGTTATCCGCCGCAGCGTCGTGAAAAGTGGCGCGCCTTGGATGGCCGAAGCTTCTTCGAGGTCGCTCGGAACGCGATCGAGCGCATTGCTGACCAGCGTGAACACATAGGGAAACGTGTAGCAGGAAATCGCGAAGACGAGGCCCTCGATCGTATAGATGTCGAACAGGTGCTCGTATGGGTCGAGGTCGAACATCCATCGATAGATGGCGTTCAGCACGCCGCTGTTTGGCGCGGCAAGGATCTCCCATGCGATGGCGCCGAGGAAAGGCGGCGTCACGAAGGATGCAGTGACGAAGGCGCGTATGATGGACCGCCCTGGCATGTCCGTTCGGGAGACGAGCCATGCGAGCGGCGTCGCGAAGAGACACGAAAGGGCGCCGACCCCCAAGGACATTCCGATCGCGATGACGAATGGGCGCCGGAGCGTCGGGTCGCTGACCAGGCCCGCGAAGTTGCTCAGGGTGAGTTTGGCCGTGTCATCCGTGATCGCGTAGAAGATCAGCCACGACAGCGGCAGGAGGACGAGCGCAACGAGCAGCGCCGCGAGCGCCGCGAACAGCGGCTTCGACCAATCGACCGAAACCTTGATCGCCGGGACTGAAAGACCTGCTCTCGTGCTCATCATCAGACCGCGCTTTCAAAACATTCAACCAGCTTGCAGCAGCGCGCCACGATCATCCCGTCGGCTCAAGTCCCGAAATATTCCTCGTATTTCTTCTTGATCGTCTCGACCTCGTTGATCAGCTTTTCCGGGTCCGAGTACAGAAGCTTGATCTTCGAAAGCGGAGTGCGTTCGGGTTTTTCGACGACGCCCGGATGGAACGAGCGCAGGCCGCCGACGTCTGAATTCAGCTGCTGCGCGTCCTTGCTGAAGATGAAGGCGTACAGGAGTTTGGCGGCGTTCGGGTGCGGCGCATTCTTGAAGATCGCCGCATTGCCGATCGTGATCGGCGTGCCTTCGGTCGCATAGACAACCTCGATGGGCGCGCCGGATTCTTTCAGCATGAAAACGTTGTATTCGTTTCCGTCCGCTTCGATCGAGCGCTCGCCTTGCGCAAGCTTCTTTGGCGGCTCGGTCGACGACTGCACTTGCATCACGCGTTGCTGTCCGAGCTTCTGGAAGTATTCCCAGCCCAGAACCGGGAGAAGGGCATGAGTGCCCGTCATGATGGTTCCGCTGTATCCGGGATGCGCCTTGACCATGCGGCCTTTCCATTTCGGTAGCAGCAGATCGGCGAAGCTTTTGGGCGCCTCTTCGGCCTTCACCTGTTTCGTGTTGTAGGCGATTACGCTGAGATGGGCGCGGAACGCCGCATAAGCGCCGTCCTTGTCGCGCGCGTTCTCGGGCCAGAGTTTCGACACTTCGGCAGGCTGGAACTGTGTCAGCCAGCCGTTTTTCTTGAAGATCGCGAAGTGTACAGCGTCGGACGTTTCCGCAACATCGACATTGCGGATGTTGCTGCCGTATTCCTGGCCAATTCTCTGGAAGACGCGCTCGGATCCCGAGCGCTCGACCTTCACCTTCACGCCGGGATATTTCTGTTCGAATGCGGCAGCAAGTTTCTCGGCGGCCGCGACGTCCAGCGACGTGTAGAACACCACGACGCCCTCGGTCTTGGCGGCGGCGATCAGGTCTGGCGTGACATCGTAAACTTCTGGTCCCGCAGCGAACGCGGGGAGCAGGGGCAGCGCGGTCGAAAGAAGCAATCCTGTGAGAAAAGTCCTGCGGTCCATGGCTGGTCTCCTACGAGGTCAGGATGCGGCAATGTTCAGGCGGAAGATGGCACCAGACGGTCCGGCCGTTTTCGACCGGACTGCTTGTCGATGTGACGACGCGAATGCGTTCGCCGGACGCGAG
Organism: Hyphomicrobiales bacterium; assembly: GCA_025356415.1. Lineage (GTDB taxonomy): Bacteria > Pseudomonadota > Alphaproteobacteria > Rhizobiales > Beijerinckiaceae > Terripilifer. The sequence goes on along the minus strand of JANXTB010000199.1, from coordinate 3,510 downwards.
TTCGATGACATAATCACGGTTGGCGCCGAGGTAGACGTTTCTCACCACCACGCCCTCGGCCCAATTGGTCGGCTCTTCGGGACGTTGCGTGGCGATCGTAATCGTATGCTGGCGGATCGAGACGGCGACCTGGTCATCTTTTTGCGGCGCTTCGTTCGCGCAGACCAGTTTGACGCCGCCGCAATCGACAGTTCTGTGGTCGAGCGCGCGGCCGCGCAGGATGTTGGAGCCGCCCATGAAACGCGCGACGAATTCCGAGATGGGACGCTCGTAAATGTCCTCGGGAGAACCGACCTGTTCGACACTCCCGCCATTCATGATGACGACGACGTCGGCGGTCGTCATGGCTTCCGCCTGGTCGTGCGTGACGTAAATCGTCGTGTACCGATACTGGTCGTGCAGACGGCGGATCTCGAACCGCATCTCCTCGCGCAGATTGCTGTCGAGATTTGAAAGGGGTTCGTCGAGAAGCAGGATGTTGGGTTCGACGACGAGGGCGCGGGCGAGCGATACGCGCTGCTGTTGTCCGCCGGACAGCTCACCCGGATAGCGCTCGGCGAGATTGGACAGTTTGGCGGTGGCGAGAATGTTGTCGACGAGTTCCTGGATCTTGCGCTTATCGAGTTTCCTGAGCTGCAGGCCATAGGCCACGTTCTCGCGAACGGTCATGTGCGGCCACAAAGCGTAGCTCTGGAAAATCATCGACATGTTGCGGCGTTCCGGCGGAAGACTGCCGGACGGCGCTGAGATCACCTTTCCATCAACGCGGATTTCGCCGTCGTTCGGGTCAGCAAAACCGGCAATCATGCGCAACGTCGTCGTCTTGCCGCAGCCCGAAGGACCCAGCAGGCATACGACATGTCCACGCTCCACGGAGAGGCTGACATTGTTGACGACCGTCAATGGCCCGTAGCGCTTGGAGAGCCCGCTCAATTCGAGGAAGCTCATCGATCCTCCGATGCTTGGGTTCAGACGACCCATTCATTGAAGCGTATCTCTAGCGTCTTCAAGTTGTCAACAATCTGCAATTTCTTATTCGCGGATCTTAGATTATGGTCTTTGCAGCCGAGGGATTTTTTGGGCTGTTGCGCAACCGCCGCAGTTCACTCAACATCAGAAAAAAGCATCCCGGCGAACACGCGCGGGAGCGCCGTGGAGGGGACGACATGAGAGTGATACCGACCCGTCGGGAAGCTGTTCAACTTACGCTGGCTGCGGGCGCTTTCGCCGCACTGCCTTCAGACCTTCGGGCGCAAGCCTTTCCAGACCGCCCGATCCGCGTGATCGTACCCCTTGCGGCGGCAAGCGCGGTCGATGTGGCGCTTCGTCTGGTGGTCGACGAGATGGGTCGTGATCTCGGACAATCCTTCATCGTCGAAAATCAGCCGGGCGCCTCGGGCATCGTCGGCATGCGGTCCGGCGCGCGCGCCACGCCCGACGGGTATACGATCCTGGGGGTCAACGACAGCATCATGGCGATGCTGCCTGCGATGAAGGACGAAGTTGGCTACGACCCCGTGGCTGACTTCGCGCCGATCACCGAACTTGTGACGATCAACTTCGCTCTCATCGCGAATCCTTCATTTCCCGCCGCCAACGTCCAGGAACTCATTGCCCTGGCGAAGGCGAAACCGGGCGCGATCGACTACGGATCGGGCGGGCCGGGGAGCCCGCAACATGTCGCCATGGAACTGCTGATGAATGCGACGGGGATCAAGCTCAATCACGTTCCCTATCGCGGCGTTACACAAGCGTTCAACGATGTTGTCGGCGGCCACATCCCGCTCATGATCACCGGCCTCCCGGCGCCGAATGATTTGATCAAGGCTGGCAATCTGAAGCTGCTGGGCATTACGTCCGCACGGCGTTCACCAGTGTTCCCGGATCAGCCTACGATCGCCGAGCAGGGAGTGACAGGCTTTGATTTCACCACTTATGGCGCCATGGTCGCGCCGGCGAAGACGCCTCCCGCCATCATCGCGCGCCTCAATCAGTCGGCCGTCAAGGCGATGCGAACGCCGGCTGTCCAGAAGAGACTGGAGGAGATGGGTTTCCAGGTCATCGCCAACAGTCCAGCGGAATTTACCGTCGCCCTCAAGGAGGGCATCGCCAAATATGCCGCGCTCGCGAAAGCTGCGAACATCAGACTTTGATAGATGGAGACGAATGCAGATGATGAACGCCGCGCAAATCCGCCGTCCTGGCGAGCTGGTGAGGAGCTGACGTGACGACAGTCAATGCACGGGAACTTTCTCGCTTCATCACCGATGCGTTCATTGCAGCCGGGCTGCCGCGACAGGACGCGGCGATCGTCGCCGAACGCATGGTGGAAGCAGACATCATCGGCGCCGACGGACACGGCGTTTTTCGCCTGCCGCAATACATCCGTCGACTGAAAGCGGGCGGCGTGAATGCGACACCGCAGCTGCGCGTCGAACGCACCGGCCCCGCGACTGCGCGGGTCGACGGCGACAACGGCATGGGCCATCTCGCCATGACGCGCGCGGCGGACCTCGCAGTCGAAATGGCGCGTGAAACAGGCGTCGCATGGGTCGGGACTGTCCACTCCAATCACGCAGGCGCCGCATCGGTCTATGTCGATATTGCGGTTCGCGCAGGCATGATCGGCATCTACTCGGCAGTCGCCAGCGCTAACCACATGCCGCCTTGGGGCGGCGTCGAATCCCTGCTCGGCACCAACCCTCTCGCCATAGGATTGCCGCTTGTCGACGAGCCGCCGGTCATGCTCGATTTCGCCACGACAGTCGTCTCTTACGGCACCGTGAAGGGACGCGAGTTGCGTGGACAGGCCATGCCGGAGGGATGGATGATCAACAAGGCGACCGGCCAGCCCTTGACGGATCCGAGCCGCAGCAACGAAGGCTTCCTGTTGCCGATCGGCGGGTACAAAGGCGCGGGACTGTCCATGGTGCTCGGCCTTCTGGCTGGCGTCCTGAATGGAGCCGCGATCGGGCGGGACGTCGTGGACTTCAATGCGGACGACCGCACCCCTGCCAACACGGGGCAGTTCATCATCGCGCTCGATGTTCGCCGCTTCATGTCGCCGGAGATTTTTGCCACTGCGGCAAAGAAACATCTTGAGGACTTGCGCGGCGCGGAACGGCTTCCCGATGTCGATCACATCCGCCTGCCTGGCGACGAACGCGCCCGGCGCAGGATCGAACGGAACAAGAATGGCATTCCCATCCCGGAACAGCTTTTTACCAAGCTGGACGCGCTCTCCGAAGAACTGGGCGTCAGTCAGCTTGAAAGAAAGATGTAGTCCGCTTCGCTCAACAAACGGTGGGGGACGTCATGCGCTTTTTGCGTAATGTGGCAGCTTGCCCCGAGAATCTCGAGCACAGCCTTTCTGGTTGAATCCCTGGAACCCCGCATCCACGCTGCCGAAAGTGGTAGTCCGTGCTGCTGTTTCAGCCCGGCAAGGTTCAATGAAACGAAGCGAACGCCCGTGATCGCCATCCTTGATGTCCATCGCGGGACGATAGCGAG
>JANXTB010000193.1 GCA_025356415.1 Hyphomicrobiales bacterium | reverse complement strand
GACAAACGTATACTGGGGCACGTCGAGATTGCGCGGGGCCGGGCCCTTACGGATGCGTCCCGACGTGTCGTAAACCGACCCATGGCAGGGGCAGAACCAGCCATCATACTCGCCCTCATGGCCGAGCGGCACGCAGCCGAGATGGGTGCAGACGCCGATGACGATCAGCCATTCAGGCTTCTTGACGCGCTCGGCGTCCGTCTGCGGATCGGGGAGCTGCGCAATCGGGGTCGATTCCGCGTCCTTGATTTCCTTGGCCGTGCGATGACGCACGAAAACCGGCTTGCCACGCCATTTCACGGTCATGATGCCGCCCTCGGGCAGCGAGCCGATATCGACTTCTGTCGAGGCGAGCGCCAGCGTCGAGGCGTCCGGGTTCATCTGGCTGATCAGCGGCCAGGCGATGGCGCCGACCCCGACCGCCGCGGCGGCGCCGGTGGCGATATATAGAAAGTCCCTACGGGTCGGCTCGACTGTCGTTGCTTCTGCCACGATAACCCCCAAATCCTTCTCAGTCTCGTTCCGCCGCGCGGTCGCGTGTCACGCACGACATCCAGGCGGTGAACGCCCCGGGCCCTGCCGCGCCGGTCTCCCGGTCGAAATACGGCGGGCGCCCATCCGCGGCAATGCGACCCATCGCCACCGTAGCCGTGCATCCACGGCCCCGGAGGCTGGAACCTGCTGCTGGGCGCGCGTTGTTTCGCACCCTTCTTCGTGCTTGTCCATAGTAACGCTGTCGTGAGATCGTCCCATCCAAAGGGAAGCTGGCCCGCCGCCAGACAAGAGACCGGAACGCCAGATCCGATGACCATATTCAGAGATGACGATCCTGCCGTTCAGGCGCGGCGGTTGACGCTGGCGCTCTACCAGCCAGACATCCCGCAGAACGCCGGGACCATGCTGCGCGCCTGCGCGTGTCTGGGCGTCGGGGCGGCGATTATCGAGCCGGCGGGATTTCCGGTGTCGGACAGGCATTTCCGCAGGTCTGGAATGGATTACCTCGATCATGTCGCGATCGAGCGGCACATGTCCTTCGCAGCATTTCAGGACTGGCGCGCCGAGGCTGGCCGCCGCCTCGTGCTCCTGACGACGACCGGCGCGGTGAATTATACGGAGTTCACTTTTCAGCCGGGCGACATCCTGATGGTGGGCCGGGAATCGGCGGGCGTGCCGGCCGATGTGCATGCCGCGGCGGATGCGCGCATAGTTATTCCAATTCGCAGCAGCTTGCGCTCGCTCAATGTTGCAGTAGCGGCAGCTATGGCAATAGGAGAAGCATTGCGTCAGTTTGGGGAAATGGCATGAACGAGTCGTTGATCGCATCGCGCAAGGCGCAAGCCCGCGCCTGGTTCGAGAACCTGCAGAACCAGATCATCGCCGCCTTCGAGGCGCTCGAGGATGATTGCCACGGCCCGTTCAACGACGAGGCGCCGATCACGCCCGGCCGGTTCGAACGGAAGTCCTGGTCCCGCGAGAATCACGATGGCGCGCCCGGCGGCGGCGGCCAGATGGGCCTGCTGCATGGACGATTCTTCGAAAAGGCCGGCGTCCATACGTCGACGGTGTTTGGCACCTTCGCTCCGGAATTCGCCAAGCAGATTCCCGGCGCCGATGAAGATCCGCGCTTCTGGGCGTCTGGCATTTCGTTGATCGCGCATCCGTGGAATCCGAATGCGCCGACCGTTCACATGAACACGCGCTTCGTCGTCACGTCGAAAGCGTGGTTTGGCGGTGGCGGCGATCTGACGCCGGTGCTGATGAAGCGCCGCACGCAGGAAGATCGCGACACGATCGATTTCCATGCCGCATACGAGGCCGCTTGCGGCCGGCATGCTGTCGCTGATTATGCGAAGTATAAAGCTTGGTGTGACGAATATTTCTGGTTGAAGCATCGCAACGAACCGCGCGGCGTCGGCGGCATCTTTTACGATTATCTGAATTCCGCGAATGATGCGGATAACAGCGCGTGGGAGGCGGATTTCGCTTTCACGCGGGATGTCGGCGAGAGTTTCGTGCAGATCTATCCGGAGATCGCGCGGCGCAATATGGCGCTGCCGTGGAGCCCGATGCAGCGCGAGGAACAACTCATTCGCCGCGGTCGCTATGTCGAGTTCAACCTGCTGTACGATCGCGGCACGATTTTCGGGCTGAAGACCGGCGGCAATGTGGATTCGATCCTGTCGTCCATGCCGCCTCTGGTGAAGTGGCCTTAGGCGGCGCTGAACGTCCAGAGCTTGTTGCCGAGAAAGCTCCAGAACTGGACAATGCCGGTCGTGATCAGCTGCGCGGCCAGATAGGGAATGTCGAGGCGGTCGACGAAGACGGTCATCAGCGCCCATGTCATCAGAAAGCCGACGCCGGCGACAAGCGAGAAGCGCCATACGGCCTCCTTGTGCGAGCGCTCGCTTTCAAACGTGTGGCGGCGGTTCAACAGATAGGATGTCACGCCGCCGCACAGGTACCCAACCAGGGTCGCGGGCACCGGCGGCCAGTCGAACATTTCGACGAGCGTGATCAGCGCGCCATAATGCGCGACGACGGCGAACAGGCCGACGATCACGAAAGCGGACATTTGGCGGGTGAGCGACATTTTTCCGTCCTAGCCTGTAGCCTTCGTCCTGTCACCCATTTCCGCTGGCTTCCGGGCCGCCGGTCAAAACCGCAGCCTCGCCTTACCCAAGGTGAGCCGCGTCGCCCCTTTGGTGAACGGGATTGAAAGGCTCGCCAGAACAGGCGCTTGCCGTAACGGTGGTCCGCCGACGCCGCGCGCCCGCCTCAATTATCGTTGGCGTGACGTGAGGCGTTCCGTTATTGTTTTGCGGATATTGAACATCCATTGATTTTTTAATTGCGGCTTCCATGCCTGTTCCATTTCACCATGCCATGACGCGCCTTCGTCGCGGTCGATCTTGCATCAGCCAGAGGCGCGTCCTCCCTGTCATGTTTCAGCGGCTCCACGGCGCCGGCTGCGCGACTGCAGATTCGCGGGCCGTAAACGGGCGGGCGTGCGGGGCCAAGGCCGTGCTCGGGGCCATGTCATGGTCGTGAAGCAGCAAGCGCCACAGGATAACCACAGGCCAGAGGGCGGGCGCGCGATCCTGTTCGCGGCGCTGGCGCTGATTCCGCTTGCGGCGGGCACCGGGGCGGCGCTCGATTTCGGCATGAGGTTTCTGATGAGCCAGAAGCTGGACGCGGTCGCGCAATCCGCGCTTGCATCTGCGCTTGCCCAGAGCCGCGAGTTGCGCGACGGGCGCTACAACGTCACCGTCGAGGATATGGAACTGAAGGGGCGGGGCCGCGCGGACCTCGTGTTCAACGCGCAAAAGCCCAACCTGCGCGACATCCGCACGACCTTCACGCTGAGGCGCACGGGCGTGACGAATGTATTCGATGCGCGCGTCGCCTATGTGGCCAGCGTCAATACGGTCTTCCTGCGTTTCGCCGGTTTGGCCGAACTCGAGATCGAGGGCGCCGCGCTGACAACATGGTTCGCGCGCGATGCCCTGATCGACGATAAATTCGAAGAGCATCAGGCGGATGTCCTGGCGGCTGAACGCAAGGTCGTGCCGCCGCCGTCGGGTTGGTGGTCCAACGCGCGCACGAAGATCAACGGCGCGCCCGTGGTGCAACTCGCCGCCGCCGAGCGCTACCCCGGGCCGCCGCCGCCCGACAATGTGAAAGTCGCCGCCGAGCTCGATACGGCGGACGGTAATGTCTTCATCACCAAGAGATTTGCTGCGGAGCCCGGCCCGCATCAATTGCGCTATTGGTATCGCGACCGGGCCGAGGATCGTCAGGTCGCACCTGCCTGGCTGTGCGGCACCCGCGAGGAAGACGTCGCGTGGATGGGCGCCCGCGGCGCCGGCCCCGCCGCGGACACCAATCGCCTGGGGGTCTATCTCTCCGGCAGTGCCGGCAAGGTCACTCCGTTGGCGGAGACGTTGGACGCCTCGACGCGAATCGACTCCTGCTACAGCTCGGGACATCGCTGGATCGAGCGCGTGGTGAAGATCGATATTCTCGCGCGCGGCGATTACTGGCTGACCTTCCGCGGGGAAGGCCGCTCCGATCGAACCGGCGCGGCGGTCGCCAACATCCTCTTCTGTCGTGAGCCGTGCATGGATGACGGCGGCTTGCCGCCGCCGGTCAACAATTATCCATGGCGTGTCGGCGAGCTTCTTTTCGAGGAAAATTTCGCCGTGCCGCCCGACTCTGGCAATGCCTGGCCCTTGCAAAAGGCCGGCTGGACGGTGTGGCCGGGGCGGTCCGTCAAATACAACCCCGCGCAGGGCGGCGCTGCCGGTTATGTCGAGCTAGACATGCCGGCGGGCGAGGGCTTTCAGAATCAGCGAATGGGCCGCCCGTTCCTGCTCGTGCCGGGCTTCTACCAATTGCGCTACGTCTATTCGGTCGGGCCCAATTCATCTCACAAGGAGGTCGCCTGCAATTATTTCGGTCTTGCGGCGGCCTTCCAGCGCATAGCGCGGGTCAAGGGCGCCGACACGAACCGCATCAATGTCATCATCGATCCCGACCAACCCTACCTGCACCCAGCCTACGAGGGCTCGACCCTGAACTGGTATTCCGCGGAGCAGACGCCGGAGCGCGATCCTTCCGCCCCGAAACGGCAGACCTTGCCGGACGCCGCCAATGCGGTCGATTTCTGCGTCGGGGCGCCGTCTAATACGCTTGCGAAGCGCGAGGTCAATTTCCGGATCGACAAGGCCGGCTATTACTGGATTACCTTCGCGGCCGAGGGGCCGGCGGATGGCGCGGGCGGGCGCGTGGGGGCGGTGCAGCTGTTTGCGCGCGGGCCCCGTTTTTCGGGCGACGGCATCCCGCGCATCATTCGCTACACGGATCGGAGCGACGTCACGACGCCGGCGCTGGGCTCGCTGCAGATCCAGCCGCCGAGCTCATCGGGCCAGCGGGCGCTCTATCGCGTGCAAGTCCAGTAAAAACCCGTCCCTCACGGTCGAGTTTTCCTCCGGCGATCTGGGCGAGGGGGTTCCCACCTCAGCTCTTTTCGGCTAAACAGCCTCGACTTTCGGGCAGGGGCTCCCGCCCGAACGCCCCACAGGGGTTTTCGGAGGACGTGCTCCGGCCATTACGAGGCCGATAGCGCGGCCTTTTTTTGTGCGCGCGGCCAGCCTCCTTAGGCCGGCCGCCCAACCAGACCGGACGACCATGCCGAAGCGGACAGACATCTCGACCATCCTCATCATTGGCGCGGGCCCGATTGTCATCGGCCAGGCCTGCGAATTCGATTATTCGGGCACACAGGCCTGCAAGGCCCTGCGCGAAGAGGGTTACCGGATCGTCCTGGTCAATTCGAACCCCGCCACGATCATGACCGACCCCGACATGGCCGACCGCACCTACGTCGAGCCGATCACGCCGGAAGTCGTCGCCAAGATCATCGCGGCTGAGCGCTACGCAGTTCCTGGCGGCTTCGCGCTGCTCCCCACCATGGGCGGCCAGACCGCGCTGAACTGCGCGCTGTCGCTGAAGAAGATGGGCGTGCTCGAAAAATACGACGTCGAGATGATCGGCGCGTCGGCGGAGGCCATCGACAAGGCCGAGGACCGCGAGCTGTTCCGCGACGCGATGACCAAGATCGGCCTCGACACGCCGCGTTCGCACCAGATCAAGACGCTCTCGCAGGCTTTGGCCATTCTCGACGACATCGGCCTGCCGGCGATCATCCGTCCGTCCTTCACGATGGGCGGCACCGGCGGCGGCATCGCCTACAACAAGGCCGAATTCATCGACATCATCGAGCGCGGCATTGACGCCTCGCCGACGAATGAAGTGCTGGTCGAGGAAAGCGTCCTCGGCTGGAAGGAATATGAAATGGAAGTCGTCCGCGACAAGGCGGACAATTGCATCATCGTCTGCTCGATCGAGAACATCGATCCGATGGGCGTGCACACGGGCGACTCGATCACCGTCGCGCCGGCGCTGACGTTGACCGACAAGGAATACCAGATCATGCGCGACGCCTCGCTGGCGGTGCTGCGCGAGATCGGCGTCGAGACGGGCGGCTCGAACGTGCAGTTCGCGGTCAATCCCGAGAACGGCCGCATGATCGTCATCGAAATGAATCCGCGCGTGTCGCGCTCGTCCGCGCTCGCCTCGAAAGCCACCGGTTTTCCGATTGCGAAAGTCGCGGCGAAACTGGCGGTGGGCTACACGCTCGACGAGATCGCCAATGACATCACGGGTGGCGCCACGCCGGCGTCCTTCGAGCCGACGATCGATTACGTCGTCACCAAGATCCCGCGCTTCGCGTTTGAAAAGTTCCCTGGGGCAGAGCCGCTTCTCACCACCGCGATGAAGTCGGTCGGCGAGGCGATGGCGATTGGCCGCACGTTTGGCGAGTCGCTGCAGAAGGCGCTTCGCTCGCTCGAAACTGGCCTGTCGGGCGTCGATGAAGTCGAGATCGAAGGCATGGGCCTTGGCGACGATCGCGCCGCCATCCGCGCCGCGCTGGGGCGTCCGACCCCGGATCGTCTGCTTGTCGTGGCCGATGCGCTTCGTCACGGCCTGACGCATGATGAAATTTATGAGGCCTGCAAGATCGATCACTGGTTCATCGATCAGCTGCAGGAGATCGTCGATCTAGAAAAGAAAGTCCGCACCTTCGGCTTGCCGAGCGATCCTGCAAACTTCCGCATGCTGAAGGCGGCTGGTTTCTCGGACGTGCGGCTGGGTTCGCTCGCCGGCATGTCGGAACGCGACGTTCGCGAGAAGCGCTACGGCCTCAACGTGCATCCCGTCTACAAGCGCATCGACACTTGCGCGGCGGAATTCGCCTCGCCGACGGCCTATATGTATTCAACTTACGAGACGCCCTTCGCGGGCGAGACGCAGTGCGAGTCGAGGCCCACGGATCGCGAGAAGATCGTCATCCTCGGCGGCGGACCGAACCGCATCGGGCAGGGCATCGAGTTCGACTATTGCTGCTGCCACGCGTGTTTTGCGCTGTCGGACGCTGGCTATGAAACCATCATGGTCAATTGCAATCCCGAAACCGTGTCGACCGATTACGACACGTCGGATCGCCTCTACTTCGAGCCGCTGACGCATGAGGACGTGCTCGAAATCCTGATGAAGGAAAAAGAGAACGGCACGCTCAAGGGCGTCATCGTGCAGTTCGGCGGGCAGACTCCACTGAAGCTCGCCCATGGCCTCGAACAGGCGGGCATCCCGATCCTCGGCACGAGCGTCGACAGCATCGATCTCGCCGAAGATCGCGACCGTTTCAAGCGCCTGCTCGACAAGCTCGGCCTCAAGCAGCCGATGAACGGCATCGCGTATTCGGTCGAGCAGGGCCGCCTGATCGCCGCTGATCTCGGCCTGCCGCTCGTCGTGCGCCCGTCCTATGTGCTTGGCGGCCGCGCCATGGCGATCATCCACGACCAGGCGGCGTTCGACGATTACCTGCTCGGCACGCTGCCGGGCCTCGTGCCTTCCGACGTGAAGGCGCGCTATCCCAATGACAAGACCGGCCAGATCAACACCGTGCTCGGCAAGAATCCGCTGCTGTTTGACCGCTATCTCGCCGACGCCATCGAAGTCGATGTCGACTGCCTTTGCGACGGCAAGACTGTGTTTATCGCTGGCATCATGGAGCATATCGAGGAAGCTGGAATCCACTCCGGCGATTCAGCCTGCTCGCTGCCGCCGCGCTCCCTG
>JANXTB010000374.1 GCA_025356415.1 Hyphomicrobiales bacterium | reverse complement strand
GTTTCCAGCGATGCGGGTGTATTCGAGCGCACTTTCACTGGCTTTGTCCTGTGCAAACTCGCTCGCGAAGAATTGGACGTCGTCGGCGGCGGCGAACAAGGCTTCCACATGCTCCGACGTGCGGACGCCGCCTTTGTCTGTGAAGTGATCCACGCGCGACTCCGCGATCACGGCTCTCAGGCTTTGCTCAATTGACCCGATCTCGCGGTTTTTGGCGTCCAGCTCGGCCCGGTTCATTTGCAGGGGCAGGCTCTCGACCAATCGGCCGTGCTTTTCAAGCAGCAGATCGATTTGCGCCGACTTCAGGACCCCTAGAAACCCATCATTGTACAGGTGGCGCGCAGCGCGTTCGGTGTCCGTGGCGAACCAGATGACGGCCGTGGAAAGGCCGGCGATGGCCGCTACAGACAATCCGAGGTAAAGGTAGAGACGGACCGAGATCCGTCGTAGGCAAGAAGGCCGGGATGTTAGGGATAGGCTCACTGGCCCGCCGCCACTTGCCGGGTCGCTGCGATCACGGCCTGCATGGCGGGCGTCGGCTCACCGAGGCTCACCAGGCTGAGCGGCTGCACGATGGGACTGTCGGTGGCGATCTGGGGAATGCCACGCTGCTCGAACAAAGCGAGCTGGCCGAAAGCGAGCGCGTTGCGCTCCTGCTCGACCACCCAAGCGAGCTGCACGGGCGTCCGGACGTTGAGGAGGTTGTTGGCGGTAATCTTGCCGCCCTTCAGCATCACCGATTCCAGCGTCGTGGTCACACCGCCGCCCTCGCCGACGACCACGACGCGGATAGGCGCGTCTTCGCCGCCCAGCGCCGACCAATTGCTGATCTCCCCCTTGAGAACCTTCGTCAATTGCTCAAGGCTGGCTTCCCGGACTCGATTGGAGGCATGGACGCCGACGGCGACGCGGGTTGCGGCGATCTCATGCACGCGCAAGCTTTGGATCACGTCGGCCGGAAATGCGGCAATCTCGGTCAACTCATTGGCGAGTGGCGCGGAGATCATTGCCAGGTCGGCGCGGCCCTCAGCCAGGCTCAGCAGCCCGCGTGGGCTTTTGTTGGGGAACACCTGCAGACGTTGCCCGCTGACTTCCTCGATCTGGGCCTGCATCGGCTCCATGATCTGGCGCGTGAAGGTGGTCGAGCCATGAAGACGCAGCGTTTCGGCATGAGCGCCCGCGCCAGCAAGCACGGCGCTGGCGAAACACGCTGTTAGCGTCAGGCAAGAAACAAGGCGGGACACGTTGATCATTGGTGCTGCTCGACAGTTGAACTGCCATGAGCAAGAAGCAAAGGGCTGATCGAACACTTAACAAAGCCGGCGGCGGCAGACGGAACTGGAAACGCGCTTAACGAAGTTATACTAGAACCGGCTCAAACTGAGGAAAACTTACGACGTTGTTTTCAGGCGTCGTGGATACTTTGAAGTCAGTCCAATTCTGGAGATGACTTATGACCTTGTTCACGCGATTCGATCTTCCCAATTTCGCGGCCGTTCTGGCGATTGTGCTGGCGCCTTTGTTCCTGGCCCCTGCCAGCGAGCGAGCAGCCCAGCCGACAAGTGTGGCGGATCTCACACCGAAATTTTGAGAGCGCTGCGAAATGAAAATTCGTTAAGCACTGTTAACCATTTAAGAAACAATTAACTCAAATTGTTTGCATTTGCCACGCGCTGCCTTCAGCTTTGAGCTGAGTTGAGGGGGCGTTCATGATTAATCTCATCCGGTTGGCGATGCTCACCAGCGTTGGCCTCGTCGTGTCAGCGCCAGCGCAGGCAATCCCGTCGCCGGAATTGATCGTGGGCTCCCTCACAAGCGGATCGCAACTGCTCGCATTGGCCTCCGGACTTTTTGGAAGTCTCGCAATCGTCGGGATAGGCGTGCGCAGCGGCGCCAGTCGTCGCATGATTGGCGGCCTCTTGATCGTGCTCGCACTCGCGGTTGCTGGAAACATATTCCAATACATCCACTCGTCGAACGAAAAGCGCGACCGCCTCGAGGCGACGTTGGCGCGTCCCTCCCGCACTCCTGGCATGCCGGTCGTCGACCCGACGCTGAAGGAGATCAACTTCGCCGACCAGACCCGCCACCCGCTCGGGATCAGCACGCGCGAAAGCGCGGAGCTCCTCGAGCGCGCCGCGGAAGGCGACGACAGCGTCATGTTCATCGACGTTCGCGAGGCAGCCGAAACCGCCACCGGCACGCTCTCGTCCGCCATCATCCAGCGCTGGCCCGACATCGACTTGCCAAAGCTGAAAGACAAACTCAATGGCAAGCAGGCCATTCTGTTTTGCCACAACGGCAACCGCAGCTCGGAAACATGCGCGGCGCTCGCGGCGCTCGGAATCGATTGCCGCTTCGTCGTCGGCGGCCTCGAAAAGTGGCTGACCGAGGGGCGCAAAATTGCCGGACTTCAGGACCGCACGTTGCAAACCTTGCGCGCGATTCCGCGCTACCCTAACGACCGCGTCCTCCTCGATACCGCGGAGGTCAAATCTCTGGTCGAGAAGGAAGGCGCCTACTTCCTGGACGTTCGCTACCCTGGCGAGTTCGCCGCCGGTCATCTGCCCGACGCGCGCAACCTGACCATCCGGACGACGCCGACTCCCGTTCTCAAAGCGACAGTGGCCGCCCTGCCGCACAAGCCCATCATCATTCCTTGCTACGACCGGCGGAGTTGTTTCTTTGGGGAAACGATGGCCCTGGAGCTCTCGAAGGCCGGGCACGATTTCCGCGGCCGCTACACGGTGCCGTGGGAATACTTCGCCGCGCCGTCCACTCCGCCGCACGTGATTGCGTGGGCTGCGGAGCAGGGCGTCTGGCCAAAGGCGGTCAAGATGGTCGCGCGGCCGCTGGGCGAGGCCGCCCAGTCGGTCGGCTTCGTCGCCGCCATCATCTTGCTCGCAGCTCTGTCACGCCTGTTGGTCCTGCCGTTCTCGCTGAAGGCCGAACGCGACCAGCGCAAGGCCCGCGCCCTTGCTCCGCAATTGGCCGACTTGCGCATAACGCATGCCGCTGACCCGGTCCGCCGCTCGCGCGCCCTTCGCGCCATCTACCGCCAGAACGGGCTCACTCCGGGCCGCAACCTGCTCGCACTGCTGTTCCTGCCGCTTCTTGCCGTTTGCGTTTCGGCCGTCCAGCAGGTTGCTGGTGCGCAGGGTGGTGGGTGGGCCGAACGGGACGCGACGTTGGTGCTTCCTGTTATTTTTGGCCTGCTCACAGCGGCCTATCTGCACCTCAGCTTTGCGCGGACGCGTGTGCAAGCGCTCGGTATCTGGGCGCTTGGCGTTCCGGTTTTCGCCGGCATTGCAGCCACTCTCGGCTTCGCTGTTGACGTCTATATGATCGCCAGCATGGCGCTCTTGTTGGCGCAAGCGGGCCTGATGCGGCGCCCCCTGAATGCACTGCGTGTGATGCAGCACAAGCGCGCTGGCGTTGTGCCGTTGGCCGAAGCTGGCGTTGAGATGGGCGGCAAGGCGCACCGGCTTGGGGTCATGGTTCAAAGCGGCGTGCCGGTCCCGAACGGTGTGGTGCTGACCGCGGCGTTTCTCTCGCGCTACGCAAGCAGCAAAGAGGCCGCTCGTCGGTCGATGCTGTCGCGGATCTGGAGCAAGGTCGGGGCGAGCGCCGTCGCCGTGCGAAGCTCCGCCGCGGCTGAGGACGGCAAGGAAAATAGTTTTGCCGGTATCTTCGAGAGCCGCCTCAATATCCGCCGGGACGGACTCGAGGCAGCAATTGAAGCCGTGATGTCTTCCTTCAGCGCCGAGCGCGCGCTCAGCTATGGGACCCCTGGCGCGCCAAACATCATTGTTCAGGAAATGGCGCAAACCGAATATTCAGGCGTCCTTTTCACCCGTGACCCCGCCAGCGCCGGCCACTTGCTCATCGAGCTTACCACCGGCTCGTCGGAGGCGCTGGTTTCGGGCGGCGCGGTCGGCGCGACGTTCAGGTTCACGCGTCGAACACATCAACTCACGGCTGGCGCGCCGCCCATCGATCTGGCGCCGCTCGTAGCGCTGGGCGAACGTGTTGAAGCCTTGTTTGGCGGCCCGCAAGATATCGAGTGGACCTATGCGCGCGGCCAATTCTCTCTGGTGCAAGCCCGTGACGTTACCCGTTTTATAGAGGATCCCATTGAGGCCGAACGTGACCGCCTGATCGCCATCGCTGGCTCCGATACCGGCACAGTCTTCATGCAGACAGAAATGTCGGAAGTTCTGCCGAACCCGACGCCGCTGTCGCTTTCATTGATGCAGCAGATCTGGGCGCCTGGCGGCAGCGTTGATCTGGCGTGCCGCTCTCTCGGCCTTGCCTACGATGCAGATGAAGCCGGACGGGACTATCTGGTGACGATATATGGCCGCCTTTATGTCGACACACGCGAAGCAAAGGCTCGTGCGCCACGTGTGCACACGTTGGCCGCCCGGCGGCTGCGCCGCATGAGCGAGGGGCTCGTCCGCAAGTTTTACACCGAGTTCAGCCCTCGCCTAGACGCCAGGCTGCAGCTCCTAGAGGTTGCTGATTTCGGCGCTCTTGCCGAGCCTAATCTCAAAGAGACACTTGCGTCGGCAGCCCGTACGTTCGTCACAGAGACCTACGCGGAAGTAGAGGTCATCAACATCGCCGCCGCTTTCTATGTGGAGGAAGCACGCCGGTTGCTGACAGAGGCGGGCGTGGACGCTGCGACGGCTTTGGCGGAGGCCCCGCGCACGCAGCTGGCGACGGACCTCGTTCGTGCGGCGCTTGCGAGTAGCGTAGGTGAGCAGCCGGAGGCATTGCGTCGTGCTCTCGGTCATCGCGCCGACTTCGATTATGAATTGTCTTGCCCGCGGTACTCGGAGGCGCCCTCTCGCCTTCTGGACGTCGCCCACATGCACGCGCACCGGCAGCGGCCGGGTCGCCTCTTCACGGGCCTTAACGCCCGAACACAGGCTGCATTGGCCCGCGCCCATGCATTTATTACGCTTAAAGAGGACGCCAAACATCAAGCCTTGCGTGAAGTGGCGATCATCCGGCGCGTCGCTTTGGCGTTGGGTGCACGTTGGAACATGGGCGAGCTGATTTTCCAGCTGACCTTGCCGGAGATCGCTCGCTGCCTCCCCGCGGAGCGCATCTCGCTGGCGCAGCACCGCAAGTCGGCGGCGGATCGATTTGCGCCGATCACGCCGGCGCCCTCGCTAGCCACCTCGGATCTCGAACGAGTGGGCGTGGTCGCGACGCAGACCGGGAACTCGGCCCGGTGCGGCACGCGCGTCTCAGGCGGGAAAGCCGTCACAGGTCGAGCGTTGGTGCCGGGTGACGATGTGGCCGGCGCGATCAGCCGGATGCGGGATGGCGACATTCTGATCGCAAACATGGTCTCTCCAGCCTGGTTCCCGCAGTTCCGCCGGCTCGGGGGCATTGCCTGTGAGCTTGGTGGATGGCTAAGCCACACAGCGATTCTTGCCCGCGAACACGACGTTCCGATGGTGGTCGGCCTGTCCGGAGCGGATATCGCAGAGGGGGATATCGTCCGCCTCGAACTCGACGGGCGGTTGACCAAGCTGGCGCAAACGGCGAACCGGCTCATGGTTGTCGCTTGAGCGGCGCGGTGTCCTGTGGCAAGGAGCGGACTTCCGAGCAAGCCGAGAATTTGCCTGTTCAATTGATGCCTTGAATGACAATGGTTCGGTTAAGGTGGCTGTGCGTCCCCGTAACCAAATCCAAACCAAACACAAACGCCCCGCGAGTGAATAACTCCGGGGCGCTTTCGCGTTTGCGGGGTGCGGTGAGGCCGACGCGTCGAGCGGCCGGGATCTATCCCCGCGATTGAAGAATCTCGCGTGCTACTGCACGCCGATGTCCTTCAGGATGGAATTGTCCATGGCTGCCGGGACTTGCGCAGACACGTCTTTCCCGGCGAATTTCTGTTCCGCCGCGATGCGCGCGAGCGCCTGCGTTTCCGGAACTGCGAGGCGCAGATCCCACCGGTTGAGTTTCAGCGACGATTGCAGCGTTTCGGTCTTGAGCGGGAAACTCTTGGCGGCTTCAGCGGCGGTGCGCGCGGGATCGGCGTTGAGCCAGTCAGTGGCTTCCTTCAATGCCGAAAGGAGCGCTTTCGCTTTCGCGCCGTTCTTGGCCAGCCAATCGCGTTTGACGGCGAAGACGGTGTGCAGCGATCCGGCGTCGGTCATGTCCGTCTTGGAGAACAGGACGCCAATGCCCTCGTCGACCATCTGCGTGCCATTCGGCTCCGTCGAGAAGACGAGGTCGAACTCGCCCGAGCGCAGCGCCTGCGCGTGCTGTGCGAAAGCGGCGATGTTGGTGAGCTCGAAATCCTTGTTGGCGTCGAGACCGAATTTCGCAAAGGTTGCGATTGACAGGAGTTCGTTGATGGATCCGCGCGACGAGGCGATCCGAAGCTTTTTCTTCTGGTTGGCTTCCTTCAGTCCCTTCCAGTCGCCCGGCGCGAGACCGAGCTTGGTCGACGCGATGATCGTCACGTTGCCTCGCGAATTGCCGGCGAGCTGAACGAAATCGAGGTCGGTTTCGACAGCGCGGATGAGATGCGCCGAGGTGAGGAGGCCAACTTCGATCTGGCCGCTCACCATCGCGGTGGAAATGTCGACAGCGTTGTTGAACACGACGGATTCAATCTTGAGCCCGTATTTGGGCGCGAGCTTTTCCCCCAGGATCACGGAAGTCGCCGCTGTGGTTTTCGTCCAGCCGAGCGAGACGACGCCGAGGTCGGCGGGCTTTGTGGCCTGCGCGTACGCGGGCGCAGCCAAGCCGGTGAGCGCGCCGATGCAGGACATGGCGATGAGAAGCCGGCGTGCGGGATCGAATTTGAACGTCATGGAAATCACCTCTCTGGCGATGGGATCAGTCAGCAAACAGGTCGACGTCTGCGGGCAGGTGGGCGGTGAGCATTTCGTAGAGCTTGCGTTTCAGCGCTGCGAATTCGGGCGACAAGGGATCGCGCGGACGCGGCATGTCGATGATGAGCTCGCCGGTGAGGCCGACGGCCTTCGGCGTCATGGCCACGACGCGCTCGCCGAGGAAGACGGCTTCCTCGAGACTGTGCGTGACGAAGACGATGGTGGCGCCGGTCGCGCGCCAGATGCGCACGAGTTCCTTGTGCATGATGGCGCGCTGGAAAGCGTCGAGCGCGCCGAACGGCTCGTCCATCAGGAGAACCTTCGGCTTCAGGGCCAGAGCCCGGGCGATGGAGACGCGCTGCTGCATGCCGCCCGAGAGGCGATAGACGGGGCGTTCGGCAGCCTCGGAGAGGCCGACCAGCCCGAGCACATGCATGGCCTGTTGCGTGCGCTCCGCAGACGCGACGCCTTTCATCCGCAGGCCAATCTCGACGTTCTCGCGCGCATTGAGCCATGGCAGCAGCGCATAATCCTGGAACACCATCGCCTTGTCGGGACCGGGGCCTTCGATCTGCTCGCCCGCGATCGCCGCAAGGCCCGATGTCGGCTGGTCAAAGCCCGCAATGATGTTGAGCAGCGTCGACTTCCCGCAGCCCGACGGGCCGATGAGGACGACAAACTCGCCTTTGCGTATCTGCAGGTTGATGTCCTGCAGCACTTTGTTTTCGCCGGCGTCCTTCGTCACGAAGGTGCGGTCGAGGCCCTCGCAGGAGACGATCACATCAGGGTTCTGCATGGATGCTCGTTTCCCGGTGCCAGCGAAGCACGACGGCCTCGATCGCCAGAATGATGCGGTCGGACAGGAAGCCCATGAGGCCGAGCGTAATCATCGCGGCGATGACGACGTCGAAACGCCCGAAGGAATAAGCGTCGAGCAGCGTGTAGCCGATGCCGGATTTCACGCTCATCATTTCGGCGACGATGATCAGCACCCATGAAATGCCCATGCCGAGTCGCAGGCCGACGAAGATCGACGGCAACGAGGCTGGCAGGATGAAGAACCAGAGCAGCCTGAAGCCGCGCGCGCCGAGCATGCGGCCAACCTTGATGAGGCTGCGGTTCGCACCACGCACACCCTCGATCGTGTTCACGACGATCGGGAAGAAGGAGCCAAGTGCGACCAGGAACACGGCGCCTTTGAAGCCGAAGCCGAAGAAGACAAGCGAGAGAGGCACCCAGGCGGTGACCGGAATGGGCCGCAGCAAATGGATGAATGGATCGACGAGCGCGCCGAGCAGCTTGCTCGCGCCTGTCGGCACGCCGATCGCCACACCGAGGATCATGGCGATGCCATAGCCCATGATCACGCGCTGGCCGCTGGCGCCGATGGCGGCGAGCAGCGTTCCCGAATAGCCGCCGCGCGCGGGGTCGCCAAAGGCCCAGTCGAACATGGCGGCGCCGACCGCGAAGGGCGACGGCAGGACAGAGCGCGGAAAGAAGCCGGCCGCGACGGCAGCCCACCAGATCGCCACGAAGGCGAGCGGCATGAGGGTTCCGAGCAGCCCGTATTTGAGGGACTTCAGGAGCGGCGCGGCGGCGGATGCCGCAGCTGTCGGGGTCTGCCGTGTTGCGGCTTGTCCGACGACATGATTCCCGCGTGCGCTGTCGACGCTCATGCTCCCCCTTCACTGTTCAGGTCCGGTTGCGAGGCTAGCGTGCGTCGCGCGTTCGACGGAAGAACAAATGTTTTTCATACCGCCCGGAATCCGGGCAGCTCGTTCCTTTATTCAAGCATTGCTACCGTTCCTCCGCAATGCTCGAGTTGACCAGCCGGTCAACAGCCGAAGGGTTGACAGCCCTCCGGGCGCGGGCAATCGTACCCGGCTTCCCATTGCGACTTGAACCGAGGCCGTCCGGGCATGAAAGAAAAGAACACGCTCATCGGGTCGCATGTCGAACGTCTGGAAGACTTGAGGTTCCTGCGCGGCAAGGGAATCTTTGTGGGCGACCTGACACGCCCCGACCTGCTCCACGCTGTGGTTCTGAGAAGCCCCGTCGCGCATGGCCGCATCAGGCGGATTGACGTCTCTCGCGCGCTCGCCATGCCGGGTGTGCATGCCGTGGTCACGGGTGAGGATCTCGCGCCGGCAGTGCCCAAGATCGCGCTGCGGCTCGATCCACTTCCGGAGTTCAAGGTTTTCGAGCAGCCGGTGATCGCGCATCGCAAGGTGCGCTATGTCGGCGAGCCGGTCGCCCTCGTGCTGGCGGATACGCAGTCGCATGCGGAAGACGCGCTCGAGGGAATCGAGCTCGACATCGAGGCCTTGCCTGCCGTGCTCGAAAGCGACGTGGCGCTGAAGGGCGACGTCCTCCTTTTCGAGGAGAACGGGACGAATGCGCCCGCCACCATTTCGGGGATCAAGGGTGACGCCGATGCGGCCTTTGCGACAGCCTTTTACACGCGCAAGGATCGGTTTCGCGTTCACCGCCATTCCGCCGTGCCCATGGAGACGCGCGGCCTGCTGGCCGAATGGGACGCCGCTGAAGGGCATATGACGGTCTATGGCGCCGCGAAGGTGCCGTTTCATAATCGTGCGGCTCTCGCGGCCCATCTCGGGCTGCCGGACGACAAGGTGCTCATGGTCGAGAATGACGTGGGCGGCGGTTTCGGAACGCGCGGCGAATTCTATCCGGAAGATTTCCTCGTGCCCTATTCAGCGCGCCGGTTCGGCCGGCCGGTGAAATGGGTCGAGGACCGGCGCGAAAATTTGCTCGCCACCAACCATGCGCGCGAATCCGAATGCGAGATCGAGATCGCCTGCGACAAGAGCGGCGTCATCATCGGTCTGCGTGCGCGCTCCATTGCGCATGTCGGCGCCTACCTGCGCACGACAGGCTCTACGCCCGCACGCAACATTGCGCAGGTGATCACCGGTCCCTATCGCATCGAAAACGTGCGCAGCGACGTCACGCTGCTCGTCACCAACAAGACGCCAAGCGGCACTTATCGCGGGCCGGGGCGGTTCGAAGCCGATTTCTTCCGTGAACGCATGCTCGATCTGGTCGCCGCGGACCTCAAGATGGATCGCGTCGAATTTCGTCGGCGCAATCTCGTGCGCGAGTCGGACATGCCATGGGCCATGCCGACCGTCGGCAAGAATTCGAGCGAGACCGACAGCGGCGACTACACGATCACGCTCGATCGCTGCCTCGCCGACTTCGAGTGGGAGAAAAAGGCTGCGCTGCAGGGACGTCTTGTCGATGGCGTGTATCACGGGATCGCCGTCGGCTGCTATGTCGAGGGCGCGGGCTCCGGCAAGGAAAGCGTTCGCTTGCGGCTCGAGGAGGATGGCGGCGTCTCGGTCTTCACCGGATCGTCAGCGATCGGGCAGGGCACCGAAACCGTCTATGCCCAGATGGCGGGCGATGCGCTGGGATTGCCGCTCGAGAGCATTCGCGGCGTCTATCATGGCTCCACCAATTACGTGCGCGACGGCGTCGGCTCTTTCAGCTCGCGGTCGATCGTCATGGGCGGCTCGGCGCTGTTCGATGCGGCGGACAAGTTGAAAGCGGAGATTGCGCGCCAGGCAGGCGAGCGGTTCGGCTGCGCGCCAGGCGAGGTCCTTCTCGTTGACGGGCGTGCTGTCGGCCCCGGGGGCAAGAGCTTCGGTTTTGCCGATTTCGCGAAATCGATCGCCCCGGTGGACGGCTCATTCTCGACGCCCAAGCGGACCTACAGCTATGGGGCGCACGCGGCCCATGTCACCGTCGACGCATCGACCGGAGCCGTGAAGGTCTTGTCCTATGTCGCGGTCGAGGATGTCGGGCGCATCATCAACCCGCATGCGCTGCACGGACAATGTGTCGGCGCTATCGTGCAGGGACTTGGCGGCGTGTTGCTGGAGCAGTTCGTCTACGACGACAGCGGACAGATGGTCGCCGGCTCATTAGCTGATTACCTTCTGCCGACAGCTTCCGATTTTCCGCATATCAAGGTGGTGGCGCTGGAGATGAAGCCGTCGCCCGTCAACCCGCTCGGCGCCAAGGGCGCCGGCGAAGGCGGCATCATTCCGGTCGGCGGCGTGATCAGCAATGCGGTAGCCTCGGCGCTTGCAACGTTCGGCGTGACGCCGAATGAATTGCCACTGTCGCCCGCGCGGGTCTGGGCGATGATCCAGACGGCGAAGCGTCAGGCGGCCTGAGAAAAATCGTATCAGGCTACAGCCGCAGCAGCTTCTTTGCGGTGCCGCCGAGCAGCTTGGCGCGGTCGTCCGGCGAGATCTGCAAGTTCGAGACCCAGTCGGTCCCGTCCGTGTTGACCACATAGGGATAATCGACCGAGAACATGATTCGGTCGATCCCGAGCTCCATCATCGTGCAGACGAGCGCGGGCGTCGAGAAGTGGCCGCTGGTCGTCACCCAGAAATGACGGCAGAAAATCTCTCGAAAGCTCATTGAGTCCTGGCCCGGTCGCGCGAGCGCCTGGTTGATGCGCCACAACAGGAAGGGGAGCGTCTCGCCGAAGTGGCCGAGAATGATCTTCAGTCCCTTGTGTTCGTCGAACACGCGACTGAGGATCAGGCGGATCGCCTGCGTGGCGGTCTCGACCGTAAAGCCCCATGCCGGCCGGATCACGGTCGGAAACTCCGCCGCGTAATCGTTGTAATAGGCTTTCATCACTGCAGGATGCGGGACAGCGGGATGCAGGTAGATCGGGACGTCGAGCTTCTCGGCGACTTCGTAGATCGGCCAGAATTTCCGCGCGTCATGAAACTCGCCATGCGTGAGGCCATGGATCATCGCGCCCTTGAAGCCGAGGTCCTTGACGCATCGCTCGAGTTCACGCGCCGCCTCCTCGGGCTTCGGGGTGGGCAGGGCCGCGAAGCCCGCAAAACGCGTGGGATGGCGCGCGCATATCTCCGCGAGCCGGTCGTTGACGCGTCGTGTCAGGTCCACGCAAATTTCGGGGCTGAGCTTCTGGGCCGCAGGGGCGCCATGCGAGAGCACCTGCATGTCGATGCCCGCTTCGTCCATCGCGCGCAAACGCACATCGCTGACCTCCTTGAGGAGGGCTGCTACCGGCGAGACGCCCTCCGCGCCTGCGAAATGGCCCGAAAGTTCGGCGTCCCAATAATGTTCTTCCAGCGCGATGACCGGGCCGTTGCTGTGCATGCGATTGCGCCTCGAGATGTCAGCTGAAAACCCGCCCTCGGGGGGCGGTTGTTTCATGGCTCAGTCGCGCAGATGCGCGTCGCGGTTCTGGAAGAGCGCATCGTCGGCGTATCCCATGGTGTCGGGCTTTCCGCGGCCGAGCATCACCTGGAAGTAAACCGGCTCGAGGCTGTTGTTGTCGTAACCGTGGATGACTCCGGCCGGGCAGGAGACGCATTCCCATGGCCCGAGACGTGTCGTGAGACGATGGCCTTCTTCGTCCTCGACAAAGACGTCGAGAAAGCCCTGCAGGACGAAGAAGCACTCCTCGACTTCGTGCGTATGGGGCGCGTTGCCCTGGCCGGGGTTCACATACATGATCGACAGGGTGAAGTTGCCCGCCGGAATCACCGTCGCGTCATCATGCTTGCCAGAGCCGCCGGCGCCGATGAAGCGGTGCTGAGCGCGTTTCCAGCCCTCGATCTTGGCGTCCTCGAACGCGGCCCAATCCGCCTTCTTGTCGCGGAAGCGCCCGGTGTAGCGGTTCATGATCTCTTCAAGGGAGACGCCGACGAGTTCCGGTGGGCGGGGGTGACGCGCAGTCGCCATTCGCAATGCTCCTGATCCGCGGAGTTGAGGATGTACAAGCCTATCCCCGTATTGACCAGACGGTCAACAGCAACGGGTCTTGTTCAGGCGCGGACGCGCGCCACGCGTCGCACGACCTTGCGCTCCGGCGTCTTTTCCGCGTCGCTCGCCTCGTTCGGCAGCGCGCAGAAGCTCTTCAGCAATTCGACGATATGGCTCAGCCATGCATCGCGCGCCTTCTTCGAGCCGAGATCGACCCCGAGCGCCACTTCCAGCGTGTATTGATTTGACAGGTAGTGATAGCAGAGCGACGCCAGCGTCAGGTAGATGGATGCCGGATCGACATCGGCCCGAAACACGCCGTCCTCGTGACCACGTTTCAGGATGAAGCGGATGGTCTCGACGAGTGGATTGTAGAGTTCGCGCATGCGCCGCGACTGGCGGATGTGCCTGCCCTTGTGCCGGTTCTCCTCGTTCATCAGCCGGATCGCCTCGGGATTTTCGAGGAAGGCATTGAACGTGTGGTGAACCAGTTGTTCGAGCGCCACGACCGGATCGCTGGCGCGCACCGCGAGATCCTTCTGCTGCGAGCGCAGTTTCTCGTACATGCGTTCGAGGACGGCGACGAAAAGGCCCTCCTTCGACTTGAAATAATAATACAGCATGTTCTTGCTGAGCTTGCAGCGCAGCGCGATGCCATCGACGCGAGCGCCGTCAAAGCCCTTGTTGGCGAATTCCCGCGTGGCCTGGGTGAGGATCTTGTCACGCGTGCGCGCGGGATCGCGGCTTCGGCTGGCCATCTGATGCATCCACTCCGTCTTCGCCGCTCGGCCCCGGGGGCGATCAGGCGATCAAGCTTCAAAATCCGCGGCCATCCTCAGACAATCAGCGCTTCGCCCTTCGCGCCGCATCGATGAGCGCCCAGACCCGCGGTGGGGAAAGCGGCAGTTCCATCGGTTCGACCCCGAGGTGGGAAAGCGCGTTGGCGACGGCGTTGGCGATAATGCCGCCGACCGGGATGATGCCGCCTTCGCCCGCTCCTTTAGCACCAAGCGGATTGTTGGGCGAGGGCTTCAGTTCGAGCGTGATCGAGCGGATGTTCGGGAAGTCCGACGCCGTCGGCATGAGATAATCGGCGAGCGAACCGGTCAGGATCTGCCCGTTGGCGTCATAGACCAGGTGCTCGAGGAACGTGCCGCCAAGGCCCTGCACGATCGAGCCGATTGCCTGCCCGTGAAGTGTGAGCGGATTGATCATCCGCCCGACATCCTCGACGGAAAGATAATCGTGCACGCGCACGTGGCCGGTGCCGACATCGACGCTCACATGCGCGGCTTGCGTCCCATACGCGTAGGTGTATTTCTTGTTGTAGAAGGTGGCCTCGACCTCGATCGGCTCCGCGCCAAGCCCCGCAAAGGTCAGGGATGTGGTCTTGAACCGCACTGTCTCGGCATCGATCGTCACGTCATCCTTGGAGCAGCCGAGCCGCGCCGCCGCGCATTCGCGAATCTTGTCCTTCAGTTTCTCGGCGGCCAGCAGGATGGCCGAGCCTCCCATGACGGTCGAGCGCGAGTGGTAGGAGCCGTAGCCCTCGGTCACATGCGTCGTCGAGCCATGCAGTACGCGGATGCGGTCGAATGACATTTCCATCGAATCCGCGGCGATCTGCGCCATGATGGTCTCGAGGCCCTGGCCGACGGCCGAGGATCCGAGATGGACGGTGAGCGAGCCGTCCGTCTCCAGCGCGAGGCGGGCATCTTCCTTAGGGCCGGCGGCGCCGCCCTCGATGAAGCTGCCGACCGCGATGCCGTGATAACGGCCGTCGATGAGCTTGCCTTGGAGCGCGCTCTTTTCGTCCCAGCCGAACTCCTTCAGGCAGCGGTCGAAGACAGCGTGGTAATCGCCGCTGTCGAGTTCGGTCACGCTTTCGAACGGCTGGATGGTCGCCAGCGGATAGGGCATGTCGGCGTCTGCGACGAGATTCTTGCGGCGGATCTCGGCGCGATCCATGCCGAGCTTTTTCGCCGCGAGATCGATGAGGCGTTCGCGTGCAAAATCGGTTTCGAAACGGCCCGGGCCACGATAGGTGCCGCTCGGCGTCTTGTTCGTGGTCAGCATGGTCGTCTGCAGATGGATGTTCTCGATCTTGTAGGGACCGGACATGAACTGCGCGACATTGCGCGGGCCGACGGACCCGTTCGTGCGCAGATAGGCGCCGTTATCGGAATAGCACATGCCGCGCAGGCCGAGGATGCGGCCATCCTTGGCGAGCGCCATTTCGACGTTGATCTCGATGTCGCGCGCATGATTGGCGCACATGAGATGTTCGCGGCGGTCCTCGCTCCATTTCACCGGTCGTCCGGCGATGCGCGCCGCCGCCGGGATCAGAAAATCTTCCGGATAGAATTCGCCGCGTGAGCCGAACCCGCCGCCGACGTCGAGTTCGACCATGTCGATCGCGGTCTCCTCTAACCCCATGGCGGTCGCGAGAATGCGGCGGTTCGTCCAGGCCACCTTGGCGGCGCCCCAGACTTTGAGCCGCTGAGTTTCGGCGTTCCAGTCGGCGACAAAGCCGCGCGGCTCCATGAACATGGCGGCGTGCCGCTGAATGTGGAAGCGCTCCTTCAGCACGACATCGGCTTTCACGAAAGCCGCTTCGGCGTCGCCGCGCGTGGCGGTCCAGACGAGGGCGCGGTTGCTGCCGTGCGGTTCGAAGAGAATGCTGTCGCCGCGCTCGGCGCTGGCGCGGTCGGTAACCGCGGGGAGCGCGGCGATCTCGACGTCGATCAGCTCAAGCGCATCTTCGGCGATCGACGCAGTGTCGGCGAGGACGACGGCGAGCGGCTCGCCGACGTAGCGCACTTTTTCGAAAGCCAGAACGGGCTGATGAAAAGGCGCAAGCTCAGGCAAGGGCTGCAGGCGAAGCGGAATGTGCGGCGGTCTCGCGCCGAAGTCCGCCGCCGTGATGACAGCGTGAACGCCGGGCAGGGCGCGTGCGCGCGACGTGTCGATCCGGCGGATCACGCCATGCGCCTCGGGGCTGCGCAAGATCACCGCGTGCAACTGGTTCGGCAGCGAAAAATCCGACACATACGTGCCCTTGCCGCGCAGGAAACGGAGGTCTTCGACGCGTTCGACAGGGCTGCCGATCAGGGAGTTGCCGGGACGCGTATTCATTCGCCCTTGCTCCCATAGGCGACCCGAGCGTCCAGCACCGCTTCGACGATCGAAATATAGCCCGTGCAGCGGCACAGGTTGCCCGAGAGCACATCGCGCACGCGTTCCTCGTCGGCGTTGGGCTCGTGCGTGAGCAACGCATGAGCGGTCGTGATCATGCCGGGCGTGCAGAACCCGCATTGCAGCGCGTGATGCTTGCGGAAGGACGCCTGAAGGGGCGTCAACGCCTCGTCGTTCGACAGCCCCTCGACCGTCGTCACCTTCTCGCCATCGGCCTGCACGGCGAGCATGAGGCAGGAGCGCGCGGCCGCGCCGTTGACGATGACCGTGCAGGCGCCGCAGACGCCATGTTCACAGCCCACATGCGTACCGGTCAGGCCGATGTCGTAGCGAAGGCAATCGGCCAGCGTGGTGCGCGCTTCGACATCCGCCGAAACGGCTTTTCCGTTCACTTCAAATTCGATTTTCATGGTGGTCACCGCGATCACTTCGCCGCGTGCGCGAGGGCGCGCTCGGTCAGGGTTTCAACAAGGGCGCGGCGGTATTCGCCCGGCGCGTGGATGTCGGACGGCGGATCGACCTCGGCGCTGGCGGCGCTCGCCGCGGCCGCGATTGTCTCCGGGGTCACGGGGCGACCGTTGAGCGCGGCTTCGGCGCCGGGCAGGCGGTGCTGGCGATCGGAGGCGCCGAACACGGCGATGTGCGCGTTCGCCGCGCAGCCCTGCCCGTCGAGATCGTAGAATGCGGCTATGCCGGCGAGCGCGAAATCGCCGCGCCGCCGCGCGAATTCCTGAAAGCCCCAGCGCCGGCCCGCCGGCCACGCAGGCAGCAGCACCTCGGTGATCACTTCATCGGCCTCAAGGCTGGTCTGAAGTGCGCTGATGAAGAAATCCACGGCCTTGATCTTGCGCGCGCCCTTCGAGCCGATGACGCTGATCACCGCCTCGCAGCATGCCGCGATGGCGGGCATTTCAGATGCGGGATCGGCATGCGCGACGGAGCCGCCGACCGTGCCGCGGTTGCGGATCTGGTAATGGGCGACATGCTTGATGGCTTCGGCGAGAAGCGGGTTTGCTTGCGCGAGCCTCCCGTCGCTCTCGATGTCGCACCAGCGCACCTTGGCGCCGAGGCGCACGCCCTGGTCGTCAATGACGATCTGGTCCAGTCCCGGGATCTTTTTCAGATCGACGATCAGTTCCGGAGTCGCGAGGCGAAAGGCCATGATGGGCATCAGGCTTTGTCCGCCGGACATGACCTTTGCATCGCAGGACCCTAAAAGCGCGATGGCCTCGTCCATGGTTGCAGGGGCGGCGTAACGGATGGGCGCAAGTTTCATCTGGTGCGGCTCATTCTGGCAATGACGAGATCGTCGGCGCGGAAGTCCCTGTCGCGCGCGAACGAAAGCGCTCGAGCGATCAGGGCGACATCCTGTTTTGATATTTCGATACCATAACCCCGAGTGCGTCAAGCATTCGCGCCTGCTTGTTGACCAGCCGGTCAAATCGGCCTTAGGCTTGCATATCCGTCGTAGATGCGGGAGGCGCTGCGCTCGATGGCTCTTCCGTCCGGAATTCATTTGGGCCGAGCAGGCAAGACATGACGCTTCGTGTGGCACGCCTATCCGAACCGCCAGCACCTGCCCCGCCGCGGGACGGGGCCGGAAAGCTGATCGAAATCAGGGCGCTCGAAAAGCGTTTCCGCACCCGTTCGGGCGATGTGGTGCAAGCTCTTTCCAACGTCGACCTCTCCATCGCCGAGAATGAATTCATCTCTGTCGTCGGGCCGAGTGGTTGTGGAAAGACCACGTTGCTGCGCATTCTCGCGGGCCTCGAACAGGCGAGCAGCGGGGCAGCAATGGTCGCGGGCGAAACGATCTCGGCGCCGCGTCCCGATGTTGGCGTCGTGTTCCAGCAGGCGACGCTGCTGCCGTGGAATACAGTGCTGGATAACGTGCTCCTGCCTGTGCAGTTGCGGGGCGACAAGTCGCCGGAGTCTCGTGAAAGAGCGCTCTCGCTGCTTGCTTTTATGGGACTTGGCGAATTCGCGAAGAAATATCCGTTCGAACTTTCGGGCGGCATGCAGCAGCGCGTCTCGATCTGCCGCGCGCTGATGCGCGATCCCAAAATCCTCTTGATGGACGAGCCCTTCGGCGCGCTCGATGCGATGACGCGCGAAATGCTCAACATGGAATTGATGCGTCTCTGGTCGGAGGAGAGAAAGACCGTCGTCTTCATCACCCATTCCATTCCCGAAGCCGTGTTGCTGGGCGATCGCGTCGTGGTCATGTCGCCGCGCCCGGGCCGGATCTCGGAAGTGCTGACGGTCGATATTCCAAGACCGCGTAGCCTCAAGACCATGGCGCTGCCGCGCTTCGGTGAAATTTGCGATGAGATCCGCTCGCGCTTCGGCGCAGAATTGTACACGGAGATCGCGCTTTGAGCACGTCTGCCTTCATTTCGGGCCATCGTTTGCAATCGCTCGCGCTGATCGTCGGCGTAATCGGGACATGGGAATTGTCCTGTCGCTTTTTCGATAT
This sequence comes from Hyphomicrobiales bacterium, assembly GCA_025356415.1. GTDB lineage: Bacteria > Pseudomonadota > Alphaproteobacteria > Rhizobiales > Beijerinckiaceae > Terripilifer. The sequence goes on along the minus strand of JANXTB010000374.1, from coordinate 11,192 downwards.
CCCGCCGCTGATTCTGCCGGCGCCTCACGCCATCGCGGCGCGTTTCGTCACGCTGATCACGTCAGCGACGATCTGGCCGCATCTGCTTGCGACGCTCACCGCAGTGCTGTCGGGCTTCGCCGCCGGCGTCGCGGCGGGTCTCGTCTTTGGCGCGCTGATCTCGCTGGCGCCGGCGGTCGAGCGGCTTCTGTATCCCTATGTGGTCGGCTTGCAGACAGTACCCAAGATCGCCATCGCGCCGCTGTTCATCATCTGGTTTGGATATGGCGTCGCTTCCAAGATCGTGATCACCGCCCTGGTCTGTTTCTTTCCGGTTCTCGTCAGCGTGATGGCGGGGTTCCATTCGACGGACCGCGACCAGCTCGACATGATGAAAGCCTTCGGCGCCACTCCGTGGCAGACGCTCCTGCGACTGCGGCTGCCCTCCGCTCTCGTGATTATTTTCTCGGGCCTCGAGATCGCGGCCGTCATGGCGGTGATCGGCGCCATCGTCGGCGAATTCGTCGGTGCGCAGCAGGGGCTGGGCTATCTCATCACGGCGTTGAATTTCAGTCTCGACGTGCCCGGCGTCTTCGCCGTCCTTATTTTTCTGTCGCTGATCGGCATCGTTCTGCACGGCCTTGTCCGGGCTTGCTCGCGACGCTTCGTCTTCTGGATCCGGCGCGAGCAAAACCCGCTCGTTCCGTAATTTTTCGCAATGGAGGTCATGATGAAGTCTCGTCCGGGCGTCAAAATTTTGGCCGCCGCCCTCGGCCTCCTGCTTGTCTCGGCGGGCGCCGCCGCCGCGCTTGAAAAAGTGCGTCTTCTCATTCCGGTCCGCGTCATCGACGAGGCCTTCGCGCCCTTCGTTGTCGCCAAGGAGCTCGGCTATTTCGAGAAGGAGGGCTATGACGTCAGCCTGCTTGCGGTCGGCGGTTCGAATGAATCCGCGATCCAGATTTCCGCCGGCAACGGCGAGATCGGCGCCGCATCGCCGGGCGAGGCGCTTGTGGGCATCCAGTCAGGCAAGCTCGACATCAAATATTTCTATTCGCTTTATTACGCCAACATCTGGTCCGTCGCGGTTCTGCCCGACAGCCCGATCAAGTCGATGGCTGATCTGAAGGACAAGAAACTCGGCGTTCAGTCGATGGGCAGCGCGGGCACAACGTTCGGCCGCGCCTTCGTCACGCAGGTCGGTCTGGATCCGCAGAAGGACATTGCGTTCCTGCCGATCGGAATGGGCGCACAGGCGATCACGTCGGTGAAGCAGAAGATGGTCGACGCGATCGTCTATTGGGATGCCGCTATCGCCAAATTCACGACGTCGGGACTCGACCTGCGGATCGTTCCCGCGCCCGAGAACCTGCGCACGCTGCCCGACGTCGCGCTGCTTGCAAAGCCCGAGACGATCGCCAAGAAGCCGGAGATGTTGACAGGCGTCGCCCGCGCGGTCGCCAAGGGTTACGATTTCACGATCGCCAATCCTGAAGCGGCCGTGCTGATGACGTGGAAAGCATATCCGGAGGCCCGCGTGCAGGACGCCGATCCGGCGAAGGCGCTCGCCGCCGGCGTCATGGTCTCCATGGGGCGGATGGCCATCTGGAACACGCCGAAAACCGGCGACAAGCACGGCCGTCTCTTTCCGGAGGATTGGTCGCGCCTGGTGCAATTCATGACGGACCAGAAGATCATGCCGGCGTCCGTGTCGACCGACAAGATTCTTACCAACGAGTTGATCGACAAGATCAACGATTACGATCGGGCCGCGGTGGTCGCACAGGCCAAGGGGACCTCGCTCGACAAGTTGAAATGATCTGACGCCGGGGCGGTTCGCGCCCCGGCCCGTTTTGCCTCAAGCCAGCATGCCGATGAACTTCACCTGCGAATATTCCTCGATCGCATAGCGCACGCCTTCGCGCCCGACGCCGCTGCGCTTCACGCCGCCAAATGGATAGAGGTCGAGCCGGAAACGGCTCGCTTCGTTGATCCAGAGGGCGCCGACTTCGAAATCGTCCATGAATCGCATCGCCGCCGACAGCGATTGCGTGAACACCGCGCCTTGCAGGCCGAATGGGGAATCATTGGCGAGCGCCAAGGCCTCGTCCACCGTGTCGAAAGTTTCGACAAGCGCAATCGGCCCGAAGACCTCTTCGCACCAAAGACGCGCCTCGCGGCTCACGCCGGTGAAAATGCCGGGGCTCACGATCGCGCCGTTGCGCGTGGGCTCAAGGACAGCGCAGGCGCCCCGGGCGAGCGCGTCTTCGCTGAAGGACATCACGCGGTCGGCGGCGCGCGCATGCACCATGGGGCCGACATCCGTCTCCGGGTCGTGCGCCGAGCCCACGCGCAGGGCCTGCGCCGCCGCCTTGAATTGTTCGAGAAAGGGCGCGAGGACGCTGCGCGCCACGAGCACGCGCTGCGCCGAGATGCATTGCTGGCCGCTGGCTTCAAAGGCGGCGCCGGCGATCTTCTTCGCGGCCTCGTCGATGCGCGCATCGGCGAGCACGATGTTTGCCGCGTTCGATCCGAGTTCCGCCACGAATTTCTTGGCGCCTGCAAGCCGTGCGAGCGCGTCGCCGCCTTCTGTTCCGCCCGTGAACGACACGACCGAGACGCCAGGATGCGCGGCGAGCGCACAGGCGGTTTCGCGGTCGCCGGTGACAACGTTGAAAAGACCCTTGGGCAAACCAGCTTCGATGAACAGGGATGCGAGCTTCAGCGCCGTCCGTGTTCCGGCGGGGGCGGGTTTGGCAATGAAGGCGTTGCCGGCCGCCAGCGCCGGCGCGAATTTCTGGACCAGGAGGTTGACCGGCGCGTTGAAGGGCGTGATCCCGCCGACCACGCCGTAAGGCACGCGCCGCGTGAAGCCGATATGGCGCGCTCCGGGAGCCGTCGCGTCGACGGGCAGCACTTCTCCGTTGATCTGCGGCAGGGCTGCGGCGCAGCCTTCCATGAATTCGACCCCTCGCTTGACCTCAAACCGCGCCACGCGGATCGGCTTGCCGACGTCCTCGCAAATAATTTGAGCGATCTCTTCCGCCGCGCCGGACAGCGCACGCGCACAAGCTTGCAGCCATGCGATTCTCTGATGCGTCGGCGAGAGCCTGACGGCCGCGAAGGCCGCTCGGGCCGAAGCGACGGCTGCCTCGACGCCTTCCGCGCCAGCCTCGCGAAGCGCCCCGATCGTGACGCCCGTCTCGGGTGCGACGAGCGGTATGTCCTGTTGACCAGTTGGACAAGAGACCCCGTCGATGAACGGGAGGCAGACGGGCAGGGACATGGACATGGATTTCTCCGCAGGCCTCGAAAATCAGGCGTCCATCATCGTCAAAGCGCACGCGCGCGCAAGATCCGGCGGCGACAGATTCATGCGCGTCTGCATTAAAAATGCTTTGGAACGCGCTTGAAAACGATATGATGCCGGGCAGCAAAAAGCGATGGGGCGGGCATGCGGGGTTGGCGTATAGGTCTTCTCGGGATTGGCGCGATCGGCCGCGACGTTGTCCAATGTTTGTCCGCAAGGCATCACGACGCGCAGTTCATCGTCCTTCGTCGTTCCACTGATGCGCTCGATCTTCCTCGCGTTCGCCAGGTCGCCACGATTGAAGAGCTGATTGCAGCCGATCTCGACATTGTCGTCGAGGTCGCGGGTCATCATGCGGTCGCATCCTGCATTCCGCCGCTGCTGCGCAGCGGCATTCCGGTTGTCGCCGCCTCGGTGGGCGCGCTGGTGCAGGAGACGGAGCGCGGCATTCTCTCGGACGTGCTTACGAAAATCGCCCGCGCGAGCCATGCGCGGCTGCTTCTTCCAGCGGGCGCGATCGGTGGCCTCGATTACATCGGCGCAGTCTCGCTGCTTCCGGACCTGCGTATTGTCTACACATCGCGCAAGCCGCCGGAGGCATGGGCGGACGAGCTTGCGCTGAGAGCGATCGAGCCGTCGTCGCTCCAGCATGAACTCACGCTTTTCGAAGGGTCGGTCGCGCAGGCGGCGGCGCTATATCCGCGCAATCTCAACGTCGCCGCGACGCTGGCCCTCGCCTGCGGGCGGCCTGAGGTCGTGTCCGTGCGCGTCGTCGTCGATCCGAAAGCGCTCGGCAACACGCATGAGATTCTCTGCGAAAGCGCTGCGGGAAGCGCACGTTTCGAATTCGTGAACGCTCCGGCGCCCTCCAATCCGAAGACGTCCATGGTGACGGCTTTGAGCGTCGCGCATTGTGTGGATGAGTTCCTCGCCGCGCGAACCGGCGAGCCCTGAAAACAAGAAATGCGCGAGAAGCGCGCCAAACGAAGGAGCACCAAATGGCAAATCTGCGACTGAGCCTCGCTTGCGGGCCCTACGACAGGACGCAGGCGCTGATCGACGGCGCGATCCGTCCCGATGGGATTGATCTCACGTATCTGACGTTGCAGCCGGCAGAAATTTTCTGGCGCATGCTGCAGAATCAGGAGTTCGACGTCGCCGAGATGTCCTTGTCCAACTACACGACGCTGGTCAGCCAGGGGAACTCGCCCTTCATCGCCATTCCGGTTTTTCCGTCGCGCGTCTTCCGCCACGGCTATTTCTTCATCAACACCGAGAAGGGCATCAAGCAGCCGAGCGACCTCAGGGGAAAGCGCGGCGGCGTGCCGGAATACAGCATGACGGCGGCCGTCTACATGCGCGGGCTTCTGCAGCATGAATACGGCGTCAACCCGAATGAGATCGAATGGGTGCAGGGCCGCACCGATCGTCTCGGCCGCAAGTTGCCGCCCGACATCAAATTGACGCAGGGTGATCCGCGCGTCGAGCTCGGCGATCTGCTCGAGCGCGGCGAGATCGATTTCATGATGACTGCGAATAATCCGTTGTCGTTCCGGCGTGGTTCGCCGAAGGTTGCAAGGCTTTTCCCGAACTATATGGAGCTCGAGAAGGATTATTATCGCCGCACGAAGATCTATCCGATCATGCACACCGTGGTGATCAAGCGCGAGATCTACGATCGCGACCCCTGGGTGGCGATGAGCCTCTACAAGGCTTTCTGTCAGGCCAAGGAGCGTTCCTACAGGCTCATCACCGAGACTGGATCGCCGAAGGCATCCTTCGCCTGGCTGCAGCCGATGATCGAGGAAGAGCAGAAGATCATCGGGCAGGATTGGTATCCCTATGGCATCGGGCCGAACAGGGAGAGTCTCGAGGCGCTGCTGCAATACACCTGTGAGCAGGGCCTCAGCGATCGATTGCTCAAGGTCGAGGAATTGTTTGCGCCCTCCACCTTGCGCGACATCCCTCTCGGCGAAGGCCAGCAGGTCTGACCAAAAGAAACGGCGCTCCGCGGAGCGCCGTTTTCATCCGGCTGAGGCGCTCACTGTTTCAGGAGCGCCTTTGTCATTTCAAGAACCTTCGGTGGCGTCTTCATCACTTCCCTGGTGATCTCGTCCATCTCTTCGCCTGTCGCTCCGAAAATGGGAATTTCGCGCTTTTTCATCGCCTCGATGAAGACCGGATCGTTGACCATTTTCTGAAATGCCGCGCGCAGCGCTGCGAGGCGCTCGGGAGGGACGCCGGGCGTCGTGATGATGGAACGCCCGATCTCGGACGAGGCGCCGATGGCCCGCAGCACCGTCGTGCCTTCAGGCGTGACGCCAAGCTCGCCGATCGTAGGCACGTCCGGAATCAGCGGATGCCGCTTGATGGCAGTCTGATAGATGATCGGGGCTTTCTTCTCGCGCACCCATTCAGGACTGCGCTGCATGATGAACGTGAGTCCCACAGAGCCGATCAGGTCGACCTCATTGCGTTCACCCGCAAGGTAGACGTCGGCGCTGCCACCGTAGCCCGAGACGATCTTGAACTTCGCGCCGCCGAATTTTTGCAACGCGGCCGGGACGAGAAAACCAGGGCTCGCGCCCCCGGTCGCGCCGACGACGATTTCCCGCTCGCGGACATCCTGGAAGGTCTTGAATTTGGCGTTGGGCAAGCCGGCCCCGACGTCGACATTGTCGAGCAGCCGACCGAGATAGTTGAGTTTCGTCACGTCGAAAGTATTCGGATCCTCGTTCATTGCGGCGTCGAGAGCGAGTGTCTGCGACACGCTGCCGAAATAGGTCCCGTCGCGCGGCGCTGCGCCGTAGAGATATTTCGCGGCGACGAAACTGCCGCCGCCGGGCATGTTCTGCGCGATGATGGTGGGATTGCCGGGCAAATATTTCGGGAAGTTCTCGGCAAAGACGCGGCCGTAAATATCATAGCCGCCGCCGACCGCGTAGCCGATCACCACGCGCAGCGTTTTGCCCTTGTAGAAATCCTCCGTCGCATCCGCCCGGGCGGCCGTGGCCCCAGTGGCAAAGGAGGCGCCCGCGAAGGCTGCGGCCATTGTCATGCGGAGGAAAATGCTTTTCCCGACCATTACGGCTCTCCCTTTTGCCTGCGAGGCCATCCGTCCGTCTGATGCGTTCCATGCGCAAATCGCGAGGCCCGACTTCGTCTCGCTGGCGACCCCTTGATTAGAGGCCGTGCAAACGGGACCTGTCAACGGCGCCGCGGGCTCTTGTTGACCATTTGGTCAGTCTGCTCACGATGGTGCAAACGCTGCCTCATGGAAGGGCTGGCGCGCCGCGCTTCGTGAAAAGGGTTGCGCATGTCCACCGCAGGCCCGGGTCAGGACCGGCGGCGCGGCAGCTGGCCCCGGCGTGCAGGTGGCCGAGCACGATCTGTTCGCTGCCCTACCGGCCTTGAAAACCGCGCTTTGACGAGCCGGAAGGAATCGTTACTGTACGAACAAACTTCGAACGGGCGGTTTTCCATGCAGGAACTCGTTGTGAATGGCGTCACGCGACAGACCGGCTTGCCCGGCCGCACGCCGCTGCTGGCTTACCTACGCAACGATCTCGAACTCAACGGGCCGAAATACGGGTGCGGTCTCGCCGAATGTGGATCCTGCACCGTCTTGGTCGATGGCGTGGCCGCGCGCGCCTGCGTGCTGACGTTGGCCGACGTTCAGGGGCGCGCCATCGTCACGCTCGAAGGGTTGGCGCCGGGCTCCCAGATGCATCCGGTGCAGGCAGCCTTTATCAAGGAAGCCGGCGCGCAATGCGGCTATTGCCTGAATGGCATGATCATGACGGCCGTCGCTCTTCTCAACGAGAAGCCTGAGCCGGACGACGCCGAAATTCGCGAAGCGCTTCGCTACAATCTTTGCCGCTGCGGTGCGCATATCGAAATTTTCAACTCCGTCAAACGCGCCATCGCGGACATGCGCTCATGAACGATCTTCAGGACTACGGAAAATCCCGATCCGATCTGATCGACCGTGACGGAACGCTGGCGATAGTGCGCGCGGCCGATGGGTCCGATGTTGTCGCGGCGGATGCGGAACGTCTGGACCTGTTCGTGCTCGTCGACGCCGCCGGATCGATCACGGCTTTCCACGGCCATGTCGATATGGGCACGGGCATTCGCACGGCGCTGGCGCAGATCGTTGCGGAAGAGCTCGATGTCGCGTTCTCGCGCGTGCGCATGGTGCTGGGCGACACGTCGGTGACTCCGGACTTCGGTCCGACCATCGCGAGCGAAACCATTCAGGTCACGTCGGCCCCCTTGCGCCGCGCCGCCGCGCAGGCGCGAATTTATCTCGTCGCAATGGCGGCCGAACGGCTCGGCGTCAAAGCTGAAGATCTCGTCGTCCACGACGGGCTTGTGGGTTTCCGCGCAGGCGACAACAGATCCATCTCCTACGGCGAATTGCTGGAGGGGGAGCGCATTCGCCTCGCGCTCGCCGATCATGTCGAGACCAAGCCTGTCGCCGATTACAAGATCGTCGGGCAATCGCAGCCGCGTGTCGATCTCGACGCAAAGGCCAGCGGCGGGCTTGTCTATGTGCATGACATGCGCGTGCCCGGTATGTTGCACGGGCGCGTCGTGCGCCCGCCCTATGGCGGGATCGATGCTGGAGACTTCGTCGGCACGAGTTTGATCAGCGTGGATGAAAGCTCCATCGCCCATGTTCAGGGCCTCGTGGCGCTCGTCATCGAAGGCGATTTCATCGGCATCGTCGCTGAACGCGAGGAGCAGGCGGAAGAGGCCATGCGCTGCCTGCGTGCTGAGTGGAAGCCGCATCCGGCCATGGCCGATCTCCGAGATCTTGAAGCGGCGTTGATGGCCAATCCTTCGACCTCGCGCCTGCTGCTCGACAAGGGCGACGTCGATGCCGCGCTGGCCAGCGCCCGCACGCGCATCACGCGTAATTATGTCTGGCCGTATCAGCTGCATGGTTCGATTGGCCCGTCCGCCGCGCTCGCGCAATTTGAAAATGGTCGCGTGCGCGTATGGTCCGGAACACAGAATCCCGTTCCCATGCGGGCAGATCTTGCACTTCTGCTAGGGATCCCCGAAAGCGTTGTCGATGTCGTGCGCATGGAGGCGGCGGGTTGTTATGGTCGTAATGGCGCCGATGATGTGACGGCCGATGCGGCGTTGCTTTCGCGCGCGGTCGGCAAGCCGGTGCGCGTGCAGCTCACGCGCGATCAGGAGCATGTCTGGGAGCCCAAGGGCGCCGCGCAATTGATGTCAGTGGATGGCGGGATTGATGAAGGCGGCGACGTCACAGCCTACGATTTCTCCTGCCGCTATCCTTCGAATGCCGCGCCATCTCTGGCGCTTCTGCTCACAGGCCGCGTTTCGAACAAGGCGGCTGTCATCCAGATGGGAGACCGCACGGCGATCGGCCCTTACGAATACGCCAACCACCGCGTGGTCTGCCACGACATGGCGCCGATCGCGCGAGCGGCGTGGTTGCGCGGCGTGTCGGCCATGCCCAACACATTCGCGCATGAAAGTTTCATCGACGAGGCCGCTTTCGTGGCTGGGGTGGATCCCGTCGAATATCGGCTGCGCTATTTGAAAGATCCGCGCGCCAGCGAACTCGTGCGCCAGCTCGCCCAGCGCGCGGACTGGGAACCGCACACGACGCCCCGCATGGAGCGCGACGAGAATGGCGTGCTGCACGGGCGCGGTTTCGCCTATGCGCTTTACGTCCATTCGAAGTTTCCGGGCTATGGCGCCGCGTGGTCCGCATGGGTCGCCGATGTCGCGGTCGATCCCTCCACCGGCGATGTCTCCGTCACGAAAGTGACTGTGGGACAGGACTCCGGGCTGATGATCAATCCCGACGGCGTGAAGCATCAGATTCACGGCAACGTCATCCAGTCGGTCAGCCGCGTCACCCGGGAGGAAGTCACGTTTTCGGAAATTGGCGTGACCTCGCGGGACTGGGGCGGTTATCCGCTGCTGACGATGCCCGAGATGCCGTCGATCGACGTGATGATGGTTCCGCGCCCGAACGAGGATCCGCTCGGCGTGGGTGAATCCGCATCCGTGCCGAGCGCGGCGGCGATTGCGAATGCAATTTATGATGCGACCGGCGTGCGTTTCCGCGAGCTGCCGTTCACGCCGGACCGCATCCTGAAAGGCTTGCGCGAGGCGGGCGTCGCGACAGCGCCGGAGCCTGCGCCGCTGGCGCCGCCTGCCGCGCGTTCGCGCCCAAAAAAGCCTTGGCTCATTCCGCTTGCCGCAGCCGCCTTTGGCGCGATCGGATCGTTAGGCGTACAGACGCTGCCGATCCGTTCTGCAATCTCGCCGATTGCGCGTCCCGATGCGTCGCTCTACTCGGCGCAAACCATTGCGCGCGGGCAGGCTCTGGCGAAACTTGGCGCCTGTTTCACGTGTCACACGGTCGATGACGGTATTCCTCTGGCAGGCGGGCGCGCCATCGAAACGCCATTCGGGAATGTGTTCTCCACCAATATTACGCCTGATGTGGCGACCGGCATTGGCGGCTGGTCATTCGAGGCTTTTGCGCGCGCCATGCGCGAGGGCGTTCACCAGGATGGAAAGCATCTCTATCCGGCATTCCCCTATACGTCGTTTGCGCGCACGTCGGATTCCGACCTGCATGCGCTCTATGCGTTCCTGATGGCTCAACGGGCCGTGGCGCAGGCGAACAAGGGCAACGAACTTCGTTTCCCCTTCAGCATGCGTCCGTTGATGGCGCTCTGGAACACGATGTTCCACAAGGCCACGACCTTCGCAGCCGATCCCGCGCGCTCGACCCTTTGGAATCGCGGCGCCTATCTGGTCGAGGGGCTGGGGCATTGCTCCGCCTGCCATTCGCCGCGCAATGCGCTCGGCGCCGAGGAAACCGGCCAGTTTCATCTCGCGGGCGGCATGGTCGATGGCTGGGCGGCGCCCGCGCTCAACGCCAGGTCTCGCGCGCCGATCGCGTGGGATGAGAAGGCTTTCTACGACTACCTCCGCACCGGGTTTTCACCCGCGCACGGCGCTGCTGCGGGGCCGATGGGGCCTGTCGTCGCCGAGCTGAAGGACCTACCCGACGACGACATCCGCGCGATGGCGCATTACCTGGCGTCGCTCAATTCGCAGACTGTCCCGTCCACCGATACTGCCGCAGCCATCGCCAAGTTCGATGCACAAGCCGCGACGCGTGCGCGCATGCCAGCCTCATACGCGGGCGCGCGCATCTTCGATGGCGCCTGCGCGGTCTGTCATGAGCAGGGCCGTGGGCCGATGCTGTTTGGCGTCAAGCCGTCGTTGGCGGTGAACACGGCGGTGCATGCCGATGAGGCGGACACGCTCGTGCGCGTCATTCTGGAAGGCATTCGTGTACCGGGGCTGGGCGAGCTTGGCGTCATGCCGTCATTCCAGCACCACCTTGACGATGCGCAGATCGCCGAGCTCGCAACCTACATCCGCGCGCGCTTTGCGCCGGACAGGGCGGCTTGGGCGGATCTGTCCGGAACGATCGGGAAGATCAGGGCGCGCCCGTCGCTTGACAGCGCCCGTGCTCGGGCAGATCATTAGTAGACTAACAATATTCGATCCGGGGGAGCGCAAGGGAAGAGGGCCAGGCAAGGCCGAATTCTCTGACGAGAGAGCTGCGATGACGGAAGAGGTTGATCTCGCGCGTGAAGGCAAGGTCCGGTGCAATGCGTGCCCGGTGGCCTGCATCATCCGCTCCGGAATGGTCGGGGCCTGCGACCGCTATGGCAATCGCGATGGCGAACTCGTCCGCGTCGATCCCCTCGTCCTGCTCGATCATACGCTTAAGCAGGGCGGCGAGATCGTGCCCTTCGCGAGCGGCGACGATTGGGACGGGCGGATCATTTCCGACAACCAGCTCTTCGTCACCGCTGTCGGCGCCGGCACCACCTAT